>NZ_JBVYOI010000005.1:0-477843 GCF_056120345.1 Paenibacillus sp. sgz302114 | reverse complement strand
GAATTTGGACTAAGCAACCAACACAAGAAAAACCTTCCAAATTACTTTCGGAGGGTTCTTTATCTTGCTCAGATTCTAGTATAGCAGTAATTTTTCGAGCTTCTAATGAAAAATGTTGACAAGATATTAGCTGGTTTAGCTGAACAAAATCAGCAGATCTGAGTGATCGCTGCCTATTTCCCGCAGCCTGTTCTTTGTAAAGCTATCCGTATCCGTTAACTATATGAGGCCTTCATCGCTCAGCGCTTCATGAGGCTAGGCCGTTGAATATATAGAGAGGACTAACCAAAACAACAAAAAAAGCATTCCGCATTAAGGGAACGCTCTTATCTTAGGTGGATTATTGCTAATTCACCGATTGAACCGTTATTTCGTCGTCCATATGAACACCATTTATACCGTCATCTTGCACTCGGTTGGTTTCTTGCACCTTCCCGTTCGACGAAAAAATACGACTGTAATCTACCCCATAGACTTTTATGCTGACAAACAAAGCAAGGAACGCAAGCATAAAGGTAATAATGAATATCTCGAATAATTGGTTTAGTGTTCTTACGTCTCCCCTGTTGTCGATAATTCTCCCTCCCTTCACGACGAACGGACACCATCCAAAAAAATAACCCGCTATATAGGTTTTACAGCTGACTATACTGCATCAACTGCCTTTTATATCAATTCCATCCTGCAGGAATAGTAATCTTCTTATGTTTAGCATAGCGTTTATACCAACTTAGATTCTTGTTACGTTGTAACATACGTTTCAAGCCTTCGATTAGCAATCTTGATCTCAATTCATCCTGTCGGTTTAGTAATTGTAATCTTTTTATGAGCTGCTCTTCCAAGATATCATCTCCCATTCTGTATGAAGTAATAGAGAAGTGGAAATCAAGCCTAATAGCCTAACTACATTATAAGAATAGAAACAGAAAAAGATTGTCGAATTAACCTGTTGAAAGAATGCTAATTTAGTCGATGTCCTTAGCGATTATTTTTGAACAAAAAAACCACCTCGCGTAAAGGTGGTGGTTTGAACTATCGTATCCGTTAGTTCAACACTCAATCTTCTATTAATGTCGGGTCATACCAAACATCCTCATAATCATTCGTAATTAAAAATCTCCAACCGGGTGATAATCCCAGATATTTTTAATATATGGGCTCCATTCATCAATGTGTTCTACGTGTAATGAAATAAAAAAATCAGGGCTTCACCTGCCCATATGTACCAACCAGTTGTATCTGATTCTGGATTTATGCGGAAACCATTGATAGGAAAGACGTTTTCTCTCCCATAACATAATCTGTTATTCAGCTATCGTGTCCCGTTAGTTGAATTAAACCAACTCTGAAATAAACATAGGCGTGGCCCCATCCTCTTTGGAAAAGCCACATTTATGATAAAAATCGACTGCACTCTGATAAGAAATTAGTACTTTCGTTTTGCATCCTTTATATCTATCAAGCATAATATCCATCATTTTCTTACCTATTCCTTCACCCTGATAACTCGGATTGATTAGCATATAATGAAAATATACTGTTAAAACACCATCGGACAGAGCATTTACTAGACCGACGAGCTTATCTCCATCCCAAGCCACAACAATCGAATGCGATCCTTTAATCGCTTGTATAAGTTCGTTTGGATGGTTTCCTGATTCCCACTTTACCGAAAGAAATAACTCTTGAAGTACCTCCTTAGTGATAAACCTCAATATTCGAAGCGTAACGTATACTCATCTCACTACCAGCTTTCATCGGAGTTTGTCTCTAGGATACAATTTTCTTCCTCTAGGTCAGTTTACCGTTAAATAGGTATGCGGATAATGGAGTATTTGAAGAAAATCTTGTATTTATGTGCATAACTGCCCCGTTACTTCAATGAAAAAGCAGACCACCGTTGTGATCTGCTCAGTTCAACTATTGTTCTCCGATAGTTCAATATAAAACGATATTAATCGTTATATGATAACTAAGTCACGCTTACGGATACTCCTCAGTTTCCTGCTTCGTTCTGATCGACGCCTCAGCTAACATTTATCTTCGGGGACATTCTCAAAGCAGATTTCTAGGTTCTTTTGGAGTTACGTCATGTCCGTTCGGGGAAATTAGGCAGATCATGCAGCTGAGAAAGGGGACACCGAAGCGTGGGCGTAATCACCGTGATTGGACTAGCAAGGCTTTTGATGTAAAGAAAGCTAAGCTCTCTAAGCTCCACTCTAGTGATTGGTTCAAGACTTGCATGAATACCGTTTCGTAAGCTGTGGGAATTACCCAGACCGTTTTATCTTGAAGGATCGACTTAGGAAGTCGATAAGCATTTTTCCAGAGGTATTCCTCCGTGTTGTCCTCCTGAGCATCGATGCAAAGAACGAGTCGAATATTACCGAGTACATTAAATTGATGACTGTATCCTGATGGTTTAGAAGTCGACCAACGGATTGATTCCACTTGTTCAACTTTAAGCCATTTTTTTAAGCCCTTATGATTCACTAGCTGGACCCGATCAAGTTTAATGTTTTCCTTGTTCAATTGGAAATCAGCTATCTCCAAGGCATGCGATTTGCTTTTGGCGGTAACGAGAAAAGAAACAGTTACATTCATCGTTGCATTTGTAACCCTATCATGCTTCATCATAGTTTGGAAAACAAACTCCTTTGGTTTCAATTTTCAATCCAGGATTCATTGTACTGAATTGGAGCTGAGAAGTTTGTTATACCATGACCGATCTTTATGAGATGTTTTGTCAGAAAAGGTGGAAGATACGATAATCCGCCCCTTGTAAATAACCGCATCAAAAGCTCGTCAAGGTCGAACACGCGTGACATCAAGGTGCATCCGTAGCAGTGGTCGGCCGTTTGAATTGGCGACGTAGATCTTCTGCTCGTCCATTGGTAAAAGAGGAAGCAGCGATTCGCATTCGCTGCTTCCTCTTATTAAATGAAGATTGAAACTAAATTAATATGCTGCTCTTCTAGCCTGTTCCACGCAACTCTTCTTGTTTTGTTTCTCAGATGCCGTTAAGCATCTTTCTCTCTCTTTTTCTGGAAAGCTCATTAATTCTGTTAAGTATGTGCAGCATAATGACCAACTCCGTTATTGCGGACGTTCGATGGAAAATACGCTGCCCAGGGTTGAATAGAAATTTCCCGCCATCCGGCTGACAGGTTCCAGCTTCTTCGCATCGATTCTCCCATCCTCTAGAATCTCTTCCGAGATATGAAATCGAACCACACGCGCGATTAACAGATCGCACCCCGGTGTTCCACCTGCTCCACCAAGCTCTAACGCCTGTTCCAGCACACATTCCATTCTGATCTTGGACTCTACAATCCCCGGAACTTTCACTGCTTCACTATCAATTGGCGTGAGCCTTGCTAATGCCACTTCGCTATCATCAGGAGGTAAACTCGCTGCAGTTTGATTAATGGCCTCGACATTAGACTCATCCACGATATGAATAACAAGCTCGCCGTTTGCAATCGCATTTCGTGCTGTGTCCTTCATCTCGCCATCTTTACGCTGAACAGCTACCGATAACAGCGGTGGGTTGCTAGAGACGATTGAGAAATAACTGAACGGTGCTCCGTTTAATACTTCTTGCTGCGAAAGTGTAGTTACGAAAGCGATGGGACGCGGAACGATACTACCGATAAGGAGCTTATAATTATCTCGATCACCTTGAGCTGCCGGATCTATAGAGATCATATTCTCCCTCACTTTGAGCATTATTTATGAATTTGCAACATGTTCTTGAAACCACTTCGTGGCCGCTTCGACCTCGGAAGCGGTGAGTTGGTGACCGTAATTCTCCCAATGAACGGAAACATCGGCACCAGCTTCTCCAAGCAGTTGCTGCAATTCTTCTGTTTCACTTGGCGAACAGATCGGGTCGTTCGTACCGGCACCGATGAATATCGGAGTACCAGATAAATCGGGCAGCTCTTTTCCGCGAAGCGGAACCATTGGATGATGTAAGATGGCACCTTTGAAAGCATCCCGATAATGGAACAGAAGACTTCCGGCGATGTTAGCACCATTCGAGTACCCGACAGCCACGAAGGTGCTGCGGTCTATACCATACTGAGCTGCAGCTTCATCCAGGAAATCGTAAAGCTCTTTTGTACGGAATACAAGATCCTCTTCATCGAAGATGCCTTCCGCCAAACGTCGGAAGAAACGTGGCATCCCATTCTCCAAGATGTTACCGCGAATGCTTAGCAAGGAAGAATCGGGAGAGATCCTTTTCCCAAGCGAAATCAAGTCTCTCTCCGTTCCGCCCGTACCGTGCATTAGCACTAAGGTTGCAGCGTTTGGTGATGAACCTTGTTCGAAAATATGTCTCATTACTTACCAACCTCCAACTCACGTACTTGAATCGGATGTAGATTTGCTTCAATCTGCTCACGTTTAGATTCAAACCAAGATGGCAGCATCAATTTCTCACCCAGAGCATCGGCAGCCTCATCATTAGCAAATCCCGGTGGATCCGTAGCGATCTCGAACAGAATGCCGCCGGCTTCCCGGAAATAGATCGCGTTGAAGTATTGTCGGTCAATAATTTGAGTCGGCTGATAACCGAAATTCAATACTTCAGTTTGCCACTGCGCATGTTCTTCGAAATCCTTCGCTCTCCAAGCAATATGGTGCACTGTGCCTGCCCCACCTGCTCCCCACTCCATATCGGCTACCGGCACATCGATGATGTTTCCGATATCTGCAGATGTTTGATAACGCGCATATCCTTGATCCTCACCGATTTGCTTCATGCCCAAAATATGCTCAAGGGCGTGTCTCGTTTGCGCCGATTTGGTACTAAACAGCACGGCACCTCCAAAGCCTTTAATCGCTTTATCGGTAGGAATTCCGCCAAAGGACCATTCATTGTGCGTTCCTGCAACACGCTCCACGATTTCAAGCTGCAGCCCCTCGTTATCAGAGAACTGGAGATATTCCTCAGAGAAACGAGTCACCTTCTTTGTTTCAATCCCGAAGCCTCTCAAACGAGCTTCCCAGAAACTGAGCGCACCAACAGGAACGACATAAGTGGTAATCCCCACTTGCCCGCCGCCAACCTTTCCCTTGCGGGAATTCGGCCATGGGAAGAACGTGATGATGGTGCCCGGTGTACCAGCCTTGTCACCGAAATATAAATGATATACATCAGGAGCGTCGAAGTTAATCGTCTTTTTCACAAGGCGAAGGCCCAGTGTACCTGCGTAGAAATCGACATTTGCCTGCGGATCTCTTGCAAAGGCAGTAATATGGTGAATACCAGCAGTTTGCATTGACATAGATAATCACTCCTATAGAAATAATTTTAGTAAGTTCACGATCTGAGCTATTTCTGTTAGTATTCCGTCATTTTCTCGAAAATAATGAGGCGATTTCGTTTAGTTAATCAGTGCATCTAGCGAGTATGCGCCTGCACCGGCAAAAGATACACCGATCACAACAACGAGAACGACAAGCGGGTATTCATAACCGTTAGCCGTTACCCAAAGCCCGTTCTTGCCATGCACTTTAACGATGGCTCCCAGCATTGTTAAGGCAATAAGTGCCGCTGCCAGTGGAGTGAATAATCCTGCTGCGAAGAATGCGCCTCCGACTAATTCCATAAGCCCTGCCGCAACAGCCATCAGTACGCCCGGTCTCATGCCGATCGATTCCATCCATCCTCCTGTTCCTTTCAGACCATAACCGCCAAACCAACCAAATAATTTCTGTGCACCGTGTCCAATAAACAACAATCCAATCACTACGCGAATCATTAACAATGCTAATGCTATCATTTTCATCTACCTCCATTTATTTTGGTTTTAATATTCTTTAATTTAAGATACTTGATAAAAAAAGGCGATTCTTGAAGCTGCTAACTTTCTACGCCTTTTCCTAATTTCTTCAGGAGCTCAATGAGGGTCAACTTTTCTTCATGGGATAAACTTTGTGACATCAAATGTATGGAAGCAGCATGCTTGGGAAAAATGTCACCAAACAAGTCGCTCCCAGCTGTTGTAATTTCCGCAAAGATGACTCTTCGATCTTCTTCACATGGGACCCGCTTGAGAAGCCCTTTTTTCTCCAGCTTATCGATGTTATAAGTGATGCTTCCGCTGGTGACTAGGATCTTCTCGCCAATTTGCTGTAGGGGAATCCGCCCCTTCGTGTACAGCACTTCAAGAATCGTAAATTCAGAAGATGACAGCTCGTATTGCTTCATATCTTTTATTGCTCGATCCATAACTGTTCTATAAGCTTTGGAAAGAACAACGAATGCTTTAAGCGAAACCGCCTGCTCGTCATCGATTTGGAATGACACTGCAATCACCCCCCTAATTTATTTTAGAATTAATTATCTTAAATTAAAGATAATATATTTTTATGTTAATGTCAACTCATATTAATTCACATCTTTAATCCCCTGAAAGAGGGACAGGCTAGTCCCGAAGTAGCGGATTTCCCGAACCTTGTTGAACTTATATGCGATGGCGTAACCTGGGTGCCCCATCTCCGCTTGATACAAATCAAATGCATCCGCATTCGATCTCAGCTTATTAGGCTGGCCAATCTTACCAATGACATCTTTTCGGCTGCTGACTCCAATTTTCAGTCCATTTACCGAACCGGGGAATTGGCCAACCAAAGCGGGTTTATAAAAGCTGTTCAATGTCTTCAAGGCTTTCGCCGCATCCTCTGTGCTCAATTGACGCATGTGCCCCATCACTTTTTGGGTGTCGGCATGAACGGATGTTGCAAGGAAAAGGCCTGAGAGCATCGCGATTATGACAATCTTGGAAGTATGTACCCGACTATAAAAAGAATTCAGCGACTCTCGCGGCACAATTGCACCGGAAGAGGCAAGCTGCGTCGAAAGCATGATCATGTTTAGAAATATGCCGATATTACCGAGCACAATAAGGAACATTTGGGCGAAGAACATGAACGTAAGCAGTACGACTGTCCCCCGAGCAAATGAATCATCGTCGTACTTGCGAGTCCAATGAGTACGGCAGCGATAACGTTGAGGAACACTCTGGCACCGAATGCATTCCATCTTCCGAACTGCCGGGATACGATATTGACGGAGCATCATCGGAATCATCTGGTTCTGCATGCCGTCGACCTTGTTCGACGTCTGTACGTCGGACGTGACGCGCTCTGCTAGCCCTTGCGCCATAGTTCCCGCTTGGTCAGCCGAGAGATTGGGGCTCACCTGAGTTTAGCAAGATCATCATAACTTATTGCAACGTAACCTTTTTCTTGGATAAGTTTTAGCGCCAGGTTAATGATTTGTGTTTTTCTGTCATGGAACCCTACTAACTTACCAGTAAGTGAAAAGTCAATTCTATCTCCATTATTCAATCGCATCATAAAAATGACCGACTTTGGATGATGTCGGTCATTAAATCCTTTATTTTGTTCCCTGTTTGACCCATTCAGCAACGGTAACTACACGTTTAGCTTGATGAGCTACGGCTTTTTGGAAAGCTTCAATATCCCCTACAATATTGTTATTTTGGTCAACCGAAACGCTGGTTCCGTATGGATTTCCGCCAGCAGCAAAAAGGGATGGATCTGTGTATCCCGGAGCAACAACTATTGCTCCCCAATGATACATAGTCGTGTATAACTGCAGAATTGTTTGCTCTTGACCTCCGTGAGCATTTTGAGCAGATGTCATCGCGCTAACAACTTTGTTTACTGTTTTACCGTGGAACCAAATACCGCCTGTGGTATCTAGAAATTGTTTCATTTGGGAAGCAATGTTTCCGAACCGTGTTGGCGTGCTAAAAATTATGGCATCCGCCCATACAATGTCATCTGGAGTTGCAACCTGAATATGGTTTGTTTCTTCAACATGGGCCTTCCATGCAGAATTTCCTTCTATAACGGATTGTGGCGCAAGCTCTTGCACCTTGAGCAGCTTTACCTCTGCTCCAGCTGTCCGACCCGCTTCAGCAGCCCATTGAGCTAATTTATAGTTTGTTCCGGTGGTGCTGTAATAAACAATCGCAAGATTAATTGACATCGGATAGTTATGCTCCTTATAACGTTATTTTCAATAAATATTTCCCCGAATGCTCGATGGTTATTCATTTTGCTTGTATTGTGGTCCTTCTAGGGTAAATTACGTAAATTGCATTTTTATCCGAATAAATAAAAGCCTAAACACAAAATACTAAAAAAAGGAAGAAAGGAGGAATACTTCCAAGGTGAACGTGGATGCTAAAAATCTTGAACAATTGCTCACAATGTCCCAGCAGTCCAGTGATTTCGTTCAGAATACGCTCGTTCACCGAACCTCCATTACATATGAGTGCGCTGCAAAATCATAATCGAGTAGAGAACTTCACAGTTTGGAGGACATAATAGCTTTCCTGCCCATTGATGGAATCGGAATCACCGACAAAATCGATGTCATACAATCCAAGCTGCTGAAGGGACACGCCATTGTTCAATGGAAAGAGCATGATTCAATATGCGCATTAGTTCCGTTGGAAAGCAAAGATGGCGTGCGCAAGACCAATGAGACCGAGAATGAGTTCAGCATTCCAGGACCGAAAGTCGGGTTTGTGGAAGATCTGAACATAAACCTTCATCTGCTTGGTTCGCAATTGAACGTCCCGGGTCTACCTCTCTCGTGGAAGCATGGCAATATTATTTTTATCAAATAAATCTGCCCTCAAACTAAGCTCACGTATTCGGTTTCGGGTATGTTCTTTTTCTATACCACTCATCGTATTCACTATTGCACGCAAGTTAGTATATTCTTCTCTTTCATCAATGCTCATTTCTTTAAGTCTATTAACACGATAATCGACATGCCATGCGGGATTAATCCCTGTTCCCGATATGTAAATTATTGCTTTAACCTGAGAATTATATTTGGCGGCATACGCTAGCGCAAATGACGCTCCCCAAGAATGTCCGCACACAATCCAGCTGTCTATTCCTAAATGAATCCTTAAATGTTCTAAATCTTCTATAAACGTCTCTACATCATAGTGTCCTCTTTTCTCAGACCTCCCCGTGTATAAGCACCACAGGTATACCCTAACCCTGCGTGATATGCCAGAGTGAATAGCACGGGGCGCTGCGGGAAAAATATTGTAAAAAAATAAGGGGGTGGGCGCATGGTAACCCTTCCTGATGGGACGTCTTTGCCCAGAATCGGTCAAGGTACGTGGTATATGGGGGATGAGCCGTCCAAGAAAAATGAAGAGCTTCGCACGTTAAGACGCGGTGTGGAGCTTGGATTGAACCTGATCGATTCGGCTGAAATGTATGGCGACGGCAGATCCGAGTCCTTGGTTGGAGAAGCGATCGAAGGGATACGAGATCAAGTGTTTCTGGTATCCAAAGTGTACCCGCACAACGCGGGACTGAATCGCATCGCCGGCAGCTGCGAACAAAGCTTGAAGCGGTTAAAGACGGACCGCCTCGACCTTTATCTTCTTCACTGGAGAGGAAGCATTCCTCTAAGCGAAACGGTAGAAGCGATGGAGCAGTTGGTCGAAGCGGGGAAAATTTTGCGATGGGGCGTCTCGAACCTGGACACGGACGATATGAAAGAACTGTTCGACGCGGCACGAGGGACGCATTGCATGGTCGATCAGGTGCTGTATCATCTCGGTTCCCGCGGCGTAGAATACGACCTGCTTCCTTGGTTGAGAGAGCGAAAAATCCCGATGATGGCCTACAGTCCGCTCGCCCAGGCGGGTACTTTACGAAGAGGGTTGGTTGAGCATCCAGCGGTTAAGGAGATTGCCGATCGACATGAAGTGAAGCCGCTTCAGATTCTCTTGGCTTGGTGCATTAGAAGCGGTGACGTGATTGCCATTCCTAAGGCGTCGACAGCAGCGCATGTCGAAGAGAATGCGGAGGCAGAACGGATTAAGCTTACCGAGGAAGACTTGGGGATGTTGGATGAGGCGTTCCCCAAACCGACAAGAAAGGTTCCGCTCGACATTATTTAAGAAAGCCTTCACATGAAAGTTCCCGCAGGTTAGACTTGTTTGATGGATTTCCGAATTTCAAACCCGCTGCTTTTCCGTCAGATTCGACAAATGTAGCACATCTCTCCATGTTCTCTCTTCTAGTACATGCGGCACGATGAGCGGAGGAGCAGCGGCTATTCTTTATTCCAGGGATTATCGATATATCTTGGTTTATGTATGTACGGATTTTTCCTTCTGTTGAACGCCCTCGCGGGCAAGCTTGCCAATAGCGAATAATCCTCAAGCAAGGAACGATGCTTTCGCATGTTCGCTTTCCTCAAGATCGAACAAGGTACCTCTCACATCCATAATTTCTTGAATTAGATTCTGTTAATTCACCATCATATTTCCATAGATATTCTCCATTATCCTGCCAGATAGTTGAACAGGTTGCCGGCATTCTGGCTACCTGTTCGTCATGATGCTATCGTTATCCGTTAGCGCAATTAATTACTAGCATATTATATGGTTAGAAATAAGCATGTGATATTCCCTCTTCTCCGTATGGTTCCCCGCGCTGTTTGTAACGGCTAACAGTATTTTAATCATTATTTTACAAAGGGTATACTAGTAAGGAAAGGATGTGGTTTATTATGGCTACAATGAAGGCGGTAGGACTAACCCGATACCTTCCAATTGAAAATCCAGAAAGCTTAGTAGATGTAGTTGTGGAGAAACCAATTGCGACGGGTCGTGACATTTTGGTCAAAGTTATCGCCATATCGGTCAATCCGGTTGACACTAAGGTACGTGCGCCTAAAGACAGAGTTGAAGAAGTTCCTAAAATATTAGGTTGGGATGTTGCAGGAATTGTTGAAGAGGCGGGACCGGACTGCTCGTTGTTCCGTCCGGGGGATGAAGTTTTTTATGCGGGCAGCATTGCACGACAAGGCGGAAACAGTGAATACCATCTGGTTGACGAACGGATTGTAGGGCGCAAGCCAACTTCCTTGAATTTCGCGGAAGCGGCAGCTCTTCCTTTAACCTCTATCACAGCTTGGGAAGCATTATTTACCCGAATGTCGATTTCTCAAGATTCGGGCGCCAACGAAGAAAAATCCCTGCTGATCATCGGGGCAGCTGGGGGTGTAGGGTCCATTGCCATCCAGCTTGCAAAACAAGCGGGGCTCATTGTAATCGGGACTGCTTCCCGGCCGGAAACCGTCGATTGGGTTAAATCAATGGGCGCCGACTATACCATTAATCACCATGACCCGCTCCTTCCGCAGCTTGAAGCAATTGGGTTTTCAAGCGTTCCGTATATTTTCTGCCTGAATGCTTTGGAAAAACACTGGGCCGGCATCAGCGAAGCCGTTTCTCCCCAAGGAGTCGTTTGCGCAATTGATGATCCTACCTCTCCGCTCAACCTCAAATTGCTTAAGCAAAAAAGCGCCACCTTCGTGTGGGAGTTTATGTTTACGCGCTCGCTTTATGAAACGGATGATATGATCGAGCAACACTTGCTGCTCAATCTGATAGCTGATGCTGTGGATCATCAAAAATTGAAGACAACGCTCGCCGAAGTACTTGGACCGATCTCAGCAGAGCATCTTCGCCAAGCCCACAAGCTATTGGAGAGCAATAGGACGATTGGCAAGGTTGTTCTAGAGAATTTTGTTTAAACACCTGTTCTTGGAAAGCACACAATAGAATTCCCTTGCCCAATAAGCAGGTGATACGTTTATTCGCAAGAAGAAATAATTTAGAGCCGACTGCTGTTTGTAGTCGGCTTCAATTTTGCAATAAGAAAACTTGAAAATATTTATGATACGGTTCTTCATATCATGTTTGAAGCGAATTTTTTAAGTACCCTTGAAAGGGTTCCATATATTGGGCAAGGGATTTGAATATGACTGTCCAAAACGCCTTTTCTGTTCTCCCACTTCGTTAAACAAACGGCCAGTTTTTTCTTCCTTTTACGAGGGATAGTTCAACCAACTTGTCTTGTCTGTAACTCCCCAGAATGTGACACCCGAAATTAAATCCCGGTGTATTATTTTAGAAGAAATTCAAATATTCTTTGTACCTTGTGCCTGCTTATCCAGCATTTCTGACGTTGGCTCGGTGTAGCGAATCACTTTTGTTGTCTTATAATAAAGTTGTTTAAAACATCCGCGATAAAAGCAATAAAACCGGCCTAAGTGGCGGGCCGGATAAGAAATAAAGTTGTTTAAAATCGTATTGAACTATCGTGCCCGTTAGTTTAATAACTGTTTCAGTTGGATAGAAATTCACTTTTAATGTTTCTAAGGTAACTTCATCGTATGTCTTTAAGTAATCTTTCAGAGGCAATAATGTTATCAATAATAAACTGCGATTCATCCAATGTTTCTCCACGTATCAAATCAGAACAAAGCAATACAACATTGTCGACAAATAAGCATTGAAGCAAAATATTAGATGGTAGTTGTAACCGTTCTTCCAATTTTGCGACAAGGTCAAAGATTGCATTATCTTTCCCACCTGTTAAGTTATCTTTAAACTCAAGCATAATAAATCTTGATACATCAAAAACTGGGTCACCTATATATCCATCTGGATCAATAATAAGATAATTTCCATCTTGTGTTAATAGAATATTCTCTTGATGTAAATCACCATGTAATAATTTCTTGTCCTTGTACTTCGAACAAACTGAATGAAATACTACTTTTGCCTTATCAACAACTCCAAAAAACTCTTTACAGTCTTCTCTTGTCTGAATGTATCCGAATTTACTATTTATCACATCTTGAAATGTCAAAAACCTATTCGCATTATTAGGTACAACATGCAAATTTTCAAATAGTGAGGCAAATATATTAATTCTTTTTTCTTGACTCTCATTCTCTAAAAGAGTATTACCTGGCATTATCCTTTGCTCCAAAATCACGTTATATGTAAGGTCAGCACCAAATACTTCACATACGTTTCTTCCTGCAAACTCACATAAACAGTTATATTCATTTTCTAATGACCGATAACCAATTTTTAGTGCTGCATCACCATATATATCAGAATAGCAAGTAAATACACAATTTTGAGAGTAGTATGGTATCAACTGAATATTTGTCAAATGCCACTTTGAACTGAATATTTTCAATACTTCCAGTAATCTTCCCACAAAAGCCTCGTTCCATCTTTTGCTTATATGTGCCATTTGTTGTTCTGTAAAGTTATAGTTAAACTTGATTGTCATATCCCTATATCTTCCCTTCCCCAAACATTTAAAATTCCAAACAACCCTCACTAAATTATAACATAGGGTTGCGTTAATCTACCCGTTAGCTGAAAAAGGCATCCGATCATTTTTGAGTCCTTTATCAGGCAACAATGCAACCTCTGTCTTTTGGAGAGGGTTAGAAGTTGTCTCCATAAAAAAAACCGCGTGAAACGCGGATTTAATTGTATATATATTTTTTTAAGGTTCTCCACGCAGCCTGTAACTATTGGGACAGGGAGGCGTTGGATTGAAGTTGCTCGAGAAGCTTCTGTGTCTCGATGTCCGGTTCTGGATATGAAAGGTCCAGCTTCTCCAAAGAACTTAATATAGTCCGGAGCACCAAGTAGTCGCGGAACCATCGCTCATTGGCTGGGACGATATGCCACGGAGCGTGATTGGTTGCCGTATATCGGAAGGCATCTTCGTATGCGTCAATGTATGAATCCCAGTAATGCCGCTCGTTGAGATCGCTTGGATCGAATTTCCATAGCTTCTCCGGGTTGGTCAGCCGCTCGCGAATTTTCTCGAGCTGAAATTCAGGCGAAATATGCAGGAAAATTTTGATCAGCAGCACGCCATTGTTCGTTAGCAGCTTCTCGAAATGCCGTATATGCTTCATCCGAGTTGCTGCTTCCTCGTCCTGTATCACGCCGTGCACCCGGGTAATGAGCACATCCTCATAATAAGAACGATTAAATGCGGTAATATAGCCTTTGGCCGGGACAACCTTATGCGTTCTCCATAAGAAGTCATGAGCAGACTCTTCAAGAGTCGGTTTCTTAAAACTCTCCGCTCGAAAGCCCTGAGGATTCAGGTTGGACAGTACCTTCTTGATGACGCCGTCCTTCCCGCTGCAATCCATTCCTTGAAACAAAATGAGCACGCCATTCGTCTTCGAAGCAAACAACTTGTCCTGCAGTTTGCGAAGCTTCCGTTCCATGTGCTCGAACTCATCTTGAATCTCTTCTTTGCTTACAAAGCCGCCTGTATCGTTCGGATCGAAGTGGCTCAGACCGCGCTTGACTGCTTTGGTCAGCCGATAGTTTTTCAACATAAGACACCTCCTCAAACTCTTCTTTCATTCTCGACAAATCCCATACGTACAAAAATTGAATCGTGGGGTGCATTTTTTAGATAATTATCCCACAATTTGTACGTAGGTATTCAGCAATTTGTTGCGCTAAACTGTTGGATATGGAACAGAACAATCGAAGATCGATTGTCTATCATATCCTATCCTGTATGTTAAAAACGTCGCCCTAATGGGCGCCTCGATTTATTTTTATTTTGCTTCCGTATATCGTTTGAAACTATCCATAATCGCTTGCCAGCCCGCCTTTTGGAATTCAACGGGGTGAGTGCTCTCGGGATCGAAGATTTCAACGACCTTAGTGGTCTCACCTTGATCCACGAACGTAATATCCACTTTCCGTCCATCTCCCAATGTGTAGGCAATCGTCTCATGCAGCTTCACTTCGTCGTAAATTCCGCTAAAATCAAAACCCATGCTGCCATCCTTCGCTTCCATCCTTGTCAGGAATTTGCCGCCGACCTGCAAGTCGTTCTCCGCTCTTGGCGCATGCCATTCCTCGGAAGGTTGATTCCACTTCGTAATGTGTTCCGGCTCGGTCCAATAGCTCCATACTTTTGCTACAGGAGCTTGAACGACGGTCTCTACGGTTACTTTCGTTGGATTGCTTGTTTCCATTTTAAAGGACACCTCTTTACGGGAATTTTGTTTTCTCACTAAAATATAGACGAGAATCAATCTCGAATTCATCGGTCGATTTGTTCCGGAAGCCCTAATCGGGAAATTAATTTTGCATTTATG
This sequence comes from Paenibacillus sp. sgz302114, assembly GCF_056120345.1. Taxonomy (NCBI): domain Bacteria; kingdom Bacillati; phylum Bacillota; class Bacilli; order Caryophanales; family Paenibacillaceae; genus Paenibacillus; species Paenibacillus sp. sgz302114. Next base: position 462,812 of record NZ_JBVYOI010000005.1, on the reverse strand, counting down.
AAATTTTGAACATGGTATATCCGATTATCTTTCATTTCAATCACGTGAATGCCCCAAGGCACCAGGATGGATGCCTCCTTACCCGGTACATACTGCGCCAGAGCGGGATAACCGCCATTCACTGTAGTTGGCAAAAATTTGGACCCCTTTCAATGCCAGCGCGTAAGCGCAAAAAAAGCGGCCTTCTCGTGTTGTATGACCGCAATCATCATGCTCACATCCCAGAACCTCTTCATAATATCTTTTCGATTTTGAAAGATTGGATACAAGTAACAAAGTTGGACCCGTGTTTATTGTTCTCTTTACCTCTTGTTCAAAAGCCGCTCCTAATTGGTTGATTAACATTGTCAGTTCCTCCTCATCTATGAAAAGAACTTGCATGTTTATGTTAGTTGAGAAAACGGCAGCCATTATGTGAACTGCACCTCCAACCGTTAGATGATGTCTAACAATTGGGGCGCAGTTCAATGCCGGCTGCCGTTTCTTCTTGTTTATTGAACTATTCTCATTATTTGTCGCGTTTAACAAATCGCGATATTATAAATGCATTTACACACCAAGCAATAACGCCCAATAAGATCAAACCTACAATAACTGTAACAAATATATTGATAATTCCTTTAACCGCATCGCCTTCTATAGCTCCAAGCATTACTAGTACCATTAATAGAAGAAATCCTAAAATAATATACGCCAACCCATTGCCCAAAATCATTAAAAGGTTCTTTTTCGTAAACTTAAACTTATTCACAACGATTTACCTCCGATTTTAGCGTCTAATTAACGAATTTAAGATATATCCTTTATCCCTTCGGCTACCATTGTTGAAATCTAATTTCCTATTCATATAGTATACCATGACAGATTGAGAGATCGTCCATAGAAATCTACTTCATCGCCCAGAACTTCACCTATCACATACGAATGAGCAGTACAGTGCGCTATTCTCTAAATACTGCTATCAATAACATAAATAGGATTCGATTTCGTGATCAATATACAGCAACAAATTGACTCTATGAGACGTATAAGTAATGGTTATTATCCGATGGGGGTTTATCATGTACAAGCACAACTTTAAATTACTAAGACTAATCTTACTCATTATTGCTTTTTTCGTTCTATTATTACCAGTTGTTGAGGCGAGAGCATCAGAACCTAATATCGAAGTCAGTGCGGATGATGTGCGCTATTTAGTGGCTACCCAAATCGAGGCTGGTGCTGAATCAGCTTATGCGATTGACAAGGAAGGTACAGTATGGGGATGGGGCGGAGGTTATGGAGCTCTGGGACATGGGGCAACCACGCCAGCCTTTCTGCCCGTACGCATCCATATTGATCATGTTCGACAAATCTCAAGCGGTTATCGGCACACACTCTTTTTGAAAGAGGATGGAACGGTATTGGCAGTCGGTGGCAATGAACATGGGCAACTCGGCAATGGCCAGATAAGCAAAGGAGAAAAGCTATTTACTGATCCGATGCAAGTACCAGGACTGACGGACGTCATTCAAGTGGCTGCTGGAGATAATCACAGTCTCGCAGTCAGAAGTGACGGCACAGTTTGGGCATGGGGAGGAAATGAGCACGGCCAGCTTGGAAACGATACACGGGAGAATGGGCTGAAGCCGAGACTGGTTAGTGGCTTGCCAAAGGTTCAAAGTGTCGCTGCGGGTCAATATACATCAATAGCACTTGGTGAAAGAGGCGACGTTTGGGTATGGGGCTTACAGGCTTACAACAAGAATGATATCCAGCATGGATTTATTCGCAAACCGACCCCAATTTCTGGAGACAATAAGTATCACGCAATAGCTGCTGACTCTACGCTGGGAGCCGCCTTGGATAGTTATGGAAATGCATGGGTGTGGGAAAATTATAGCGCTAATGCTGGGAGTGTGGCAACAAATCTTCAACCACAACGGATTCCAAATATTAGCAATATTATTTCATTCACGGTTCGATCAGCGGTAGATGCGAAAGGAAATGCTTATAAGTGGAAAATTGTTCCCGGTAAATATCTAGAGGTTTCTGTTCTTCCGCTACCTGTTAACCAGGCAAAAGCGATTACTGAGGGCAGCCGTAATCTTTATGTACTGATGAACGACGGCAGTATTTATTCAAAAGGATTTAATCAATTCGGGCAATTAGGACGTGGTACACTCGATATTGAAGATGGTCAATATAAGCCGATTCGGAAAGCGGCATCAATCATTTTGAACGGCAACAGCATTGAACCAACCGTTCCGCCGCTCATATTGAACGGCGTAAGCTACATCCCATTACGAGGAGTTCTTGAGGCAATGGGCGTGAGTATCCGTTGGGATATCCCAACCAGATCCGTCATTGCGATGAAGAATAATAAACGTATCGTCTTTAATACGGTAAGCGGTCAAACAACCGTCAATGGGCAAACCATTCAACTGAAAGAAAAGCCTGTCTATGCACATGAAAGCTTGCTCGTCCCTCTTCGATTTGTGTCCGAAATTGTAGGCGCCAAAGTTATATGGAATGCTGCAGATTATAAGGTGGAAATCACTGTTTAATAACTTTAATTTTATTAATGCTGCTGCTAACTATTCATCCCGTTACTTCAATGAGAACCGGCAGCTGAGCATGAAGCCAGCTGCCAGTTGTTTTCTCATAAGGACAATAGTAAATCTCCTCAACCCAAGAAACCTCTAAATTTTCATCCCGGTCTTTTTCCGAAGTTCTTAGGAATCAGCTAAAATTCTTCCACCATTCACAACCAGCCACTCCCCGGTCTCCCAATCAGAAAGCTCAATGCTAGTCGGTTTATAGTAGAGATCAAACCGGATGCCCATCTCCCGTTCCCAGGGATGACGTATAAAAAGTGATCGAAAAATCTCGTCCAGCCCAGGGATTACGAATCCTATCGGTTCTGGGAAAAGGTTCTCTTGCTCTTCTCTCGTTAGATCTGTTTCTAATGCAAATTGGAAAACGGGAATATTCGTGTGCGTATCGTAAACGAGCTCAAACTTTGGCGTGCGTTTGATTGTGAAATTAGTAATATCAGTCGCGAATTCCTCTTCATCCGCAGGTATGATGAACGGCCAGTCCTCGCCCGGATAGCGATATAGCGTTGCTCTTTTTGCTAGTTCCAACAGCATGCCCTTCCATTTCAAAGGCGGCATTGATGCTGCTGGAATGTTTACGCCTGCATGATCCATACCAATAAGCCTACCTTCAAGACACAGGTAAAGCTGTTCGATAGAAATCGCTTCTTCCTGCACCGATACCAATTGATCAACAGCATAGCCAAGAGGGATTGAGTTTTCCGAGTCCGTTATATTGCTCCAAGAGACAGTTGGCAATGCTACTTTCTCCCACCGAAATGCGATTCTAGGCAGAACATTACTACCTAGCCTAGTTGTAGGAATTTCCCTCAGGATATTGCTAAAATGAGCACCCCACTCTCGCTCTTCCTCGGTGTTCTGAGGAAAAACAAATGCAAGTTCATGAATCCTGTCCATTTATACATTCCCTCCCATTTCTGGCCCATTGCAAATTATTTATCCTCTGAGTACCTACTGATTTGAAGAATATATTAACGAATCTATTGTGGTGGTTGAAAAACGTCAAACATGTTTCCAAAAGGATCGTAAAACGTAAAGAAGCTTCCATGCCCTTCCACAACGATAGGACTTACCTTGGTATCGAGTAATGAGAGAAAATTATGGAATCCTTGAATGTCCTTAACACGAAATCCGATGGTGTAATGGTCTTGGCCATTTACCTTGAATGTAGCTGTAGTATCATCATTTGTCCTGACTAAAAACAAACTAGGTCCCATGGAGAAATCTACAAAAGCAAGTTCATCGTTAAGTAGACCTAGTTTTGCACCCAGTTATCCACAATACCAATCAACCGCCTTTTCCAAATCGAAAACAGGGATCTCTGTGTATTGAATTCCTTGAATGAATACGTTACTTGCGGGTTGATTGTTCATATTCTGAATCGTTTGGTTACTCCTCCTTGGTTTGTTTTTAGATCCGGTCGCTGGCGAGCATCTGGGACCCATAAACATCATACCAAGGAGTCTTTTTATTTCTCAAACCTCGTATTTCTTCATAATAGGAATGCTGCCCGTTAGTGCAACGAAGGGCTACCGACTGGTAGCCCTCTTGATACTGAGATCTCGTGTCCCATTAGTGAAGTTTCATTCTACATATTTTTCTAAAATGAAGATCACTTCTCTTGGATTATTGTATCTACGTCTTAGTTCTTCTCTTCGTAAAATCCCGCTTTCATAATCATCTGCTCGGACTCTCTCTATTTCCTCAAAACATGAATCTTTGACAACCAATTCCGTAGGTTTGAATCCATTTTTTAAATAAAAAGCCTCTGCTTTTGGATCTTCCGCTGAACCTACACTAATTTTATTATATTCTCTTTTTTTCACCGCTGTTTCAAAGATATGCAACATGTTTGATCCAAGCCCAGCTCTAGCGTATTTCTTTGTTTCATCCAGATTAACCGCGATCCCATTCAAATTAATGGCTGAGTCAATTCTCTTAGACGGACTCCCATAGCAAACTCCAACCACTTCATTACCATCCACCGTTACGAAGTACAAGTCAGGATCGCTCTTTACCCGTCGCACAAAATCCTCAAGGGTCTCCTTGTCCAAATACTCGCACTGAAATGCATGCGCTTTTTCATAATCCATTTGCTCAATCAATCTTAGTATCAGCTCTTTCCCCACTCGGCTCCCCCTGTCTCCTTTATTCATTGCAATTCCCCGCTTTGCGGACCAATTTATTTAAGTTATTCGAGAAGATAATTGAGCAATCCTGCCCGTTAACGGAACAGGCTGCCGATCAAATCGGCAGCCTGTTGTTAATCATGAGTGTTTACCTGGACTTGTTCAGTGTATGCCTCAAAAATGCCCTTATAATCAACAGTCTGATTGGACTGTATTAATTTTTTTCCACATCCGCCATCGTTTGAGCGGGAAAAGATTGGTTAATAACACCACCATTCGGAATATAAATGTTCACATGGTCGCCAACAGCATCCGCATCATAATCTTTGTAATTCGGCTTGACTCTCATGCGCTGCTTTAATCTGTCATACTGATCAGAAGCATCACGATCTTATCCATTGTCCGCTATCAATCAACAAATTAAGCAGGCTGGAGTAATCAGCGAAACAGTATGTATACGCATGACAGGGCAATACAAAATATTTCGCAAATCTCTCTGTTAATATCATTACTTGGTTAGCTGAATGGCCTTCATGGTTTGTAGAGCAGCTTTGGAGCGTCCACAATCGCCTATCACTTTTCATTTTGAATTTTGCTGATTATATAGAAGCGATAGAGATGGCTGCAAATAATTTTCAAGATAGCATAAGCGGGAATCGCGAGAAACATAGCCAGAAGTCCTCCGAAACTTCCAACCGTTATAAGCAATAAAATAATCATCAGAGGATGAACGTCTAGTTTTTTTCCCATGATTTGAGGCGAGAGGAAGTTGGCTTCAATTTGCTGAACGATGACCACAACGATCACCATTTTGATAAGCATGCCAGGAGAATGGATAAAGCTTACAACAATGCTTGGAATGACCCCGATAAATAAACCAACAAAAGGGATGATATTTAGTGCTGCAGCAGTGAGCGCCAGAATTAATGAATACTCAAGTCCGATGATCGTATACCCGACATAAATAAGCAAGCCAAGTATCAAACTAACCAAAATCTTTCCTTGTATATAAGCGCTTAAGGCGCTATCCATCTCCCGCAAAGTTTGAAGGCCTTCGTCATGTTGCTCAGCCGGCAACAAGCGAAGGATAACCCGTGGAACTTTTGCGCTCCCTTTTAATAAATAATACAAAATGAATGGCACCGTCGATAATAAAACAACAATTTGAGAAACAAACCCCAAAATTGTATTAAAAGCATTGCCCGTATTTGAAATAATGCTATTCGCATATTCCGATATTTTGGAAGGGAAATCAACTTGATTTGTATTCAATATCGACGACAACCAACTCATATGGCTGATTCGATCATTAACCATCTTAACGGTCTGCGGAAGATTTTCTATTAAATTGTTTATTTGATTCTGGATCAAGGGAACTATTGTCACACCTATTAAACAAATAAGCCCAAACAGCATCAGAAAAATCACAAGTATGCTTACCGATCGATTTATTCTTCTCCTGACCAGAAAGTTAACAAACGGTCTCAATAAATAATAAAAAACGCCTGCTAGAACAAAAGGCAAAAACAAGGTTCTAAAAATCACAACAAATGGATGGAAAAGATAGGTCACTTTTGTCAATAAATAAAGAATCAGCAAAACAACGATAGCGGCATAGCCATACCTAAAATACTTTCCTTGCGGCATATTTCAGACCACCTTTTCGATGTTATTAAATAAATTCTTGTTTATGCGATGTTGATTGCCCGCGCTGCGAGTACTGCCACAATTACAAGTGAGATGGACGCCTGCATCATCGTTAGAACTTTGGCCGTTTTCGACAGCACAAGCGTATCTGTTGGGCTAAACGCGGTGTTTGTGTTAAAAGCCAAAAACAAATAATCTAAAAAAGTTGGCCTCCAGGTTTTCAAATCCTCACGATCTGACGTCATTTGCGGAAAAAGAAAATCTGGTATTCGATCTTCCTTTTCATTTCTCGCTCTCGGCCCGCCGCAATCGATTTCCCAGTACCAGACGGAAAACACGAAAATATTGGTCACCCAAAGCACCAATGCGCTTCCGAACAACTCGCTTGCGCTTGCAACGTGTGTAAAAAGTTGATGCAAGATGATACCGACACTACTAATAAGTCCGAGCATTACCAAGCTGTTAGTAATGATCGCGAATGTTCGTGTCCACTCGTGGTGTCGCTTTAAAATGGAAATTATGAGCGGTACAACCATGCACCCGGCCAGGACTGGCAATGCCCAACTCTGCAAAACAGTCAGTTGTTCTGGCAGGTAACTAAGTAAGATTAAGATCACAATAATTACAGTAAAATAGCCCCATCTTGGATTTCGTTTCACGCACTTTTATCCCCTTTTTGTCGCGATTATGTTCGAGAGCTTGCCTAGTCTTTCGTACATGTAAAGGCCCATTAGTTGAACCTGATAAACGTATCCGTATAACGAACGAAATTAAAGAGATACCCCACTTGCCCATTGCAATTACCCCCATTGGAAGTCAACTTATAAATAGATATTCCCGTCCAAGTAGAGCAATCCTTCATTTTTTTCCAATACTGCAACATTACTGCACGTTACTTCAATGAAAACAAGGAGCATCTGCCGCTGGCAAACTGCTCCTTGTTTCGTTAAGCTATAGAACCCGTTAGCTGAATCGAGAAAAAGCTCACAGGATCTAGTTCACTCGATTACCTTCTTCCTTAAGTGACATTTTTACATTATTAATAAATAAATTTCCTTTCAAGGTCTTTTGTATGGTTTTCAATGCTGCATCCTTGTCAATAACATCGCAAAAAAGGATAATCTCACTATTGCCGATTTCACTGCCGGTACAGTCGCCGTTGTTCGTAAGTCGTAACTTCTTGTTCAGCGAATCCTCGATATGATACTTTCTTTCTATATCTTCCTCGGTGCCGAAACTGCCGCTTTCCAACTCGCATCGAATTGTGATGGTATGATACTGATCGGACTCCAATCGTTCGAACCCATCGGATATAAGCTGCATTTCTACATGATTGACAGCAGTTAGATCGGTGAATTGATCGAAAATGTCTAATTGCGTACTCTTTGGGCGTTTGCCCACATATCCCTCTTCGATAAGAAGTCTCCTATCACTTGCTGATAAGTGTACAAAATACGGTGGTTTTCCTTGCTCTTTCTTTATCATCATAACCTCGTGCCCATCCGGCGCAGCAGGAGGCTTGTCTAGAAAATCGCGTAGCGGCATACCTCCAGAATTGACTCTTGCATCCCATATACTGCCGTCAAATGACCTTCTCCCTAGATCTTTTTGTAACTTTCCGTTGATGAATCGTTCATTCGCGATCCATTCAAATCCTCCGGTACTTGTGGTCCAAGCACGCAAATTCGGTATTTTGTTATCTCCAGCTTGCATCTGTTCTTCAATGTTCGACGTTCGAACGAAAGTGCCATCGTAACGGAGAACGACCGGTCCTCTTTGATCAGAAATCACATAATCAGGAAGTACGATCATCGAAGTCTGAATCTCTTCGGTCCCAATAATTGTCCAGTTACCATTTTCGATATCGTAGTCCGCAAGATTAGCAATCGCCAGGATAGGCTTCTTCGCAATTTCATTTAACCGCGGTTGTTCGAACGAACCAAAATCAAATAAAACGTACAATAAATCACTATATTGTTCAGGACGAGGAGCTGCAATTTGTCCGAAACACTTTAATCCGTTCTCGAGTTTGAAAGTGAATATGTCGCCGACCTGCGGCTTTATTTTTTTCTTCCGGGCCATTTTAGAACCTCGCAGACTATTTTATTTCCTCGTATTGTAACCTTTTCATTAATCCGTTAAACTGCCCGTTAGTTGAACAAGGCAACCGATCGCTTTAGGCCAAACCTGCCCCTGTAGCGTGGAAAAGGCAGCCGGTTGATTTCGGCTGCCTCTTGGTGGTGATGTATAAAGCTAAAGTTGAATTTCGACCTCCAGCGAGGTGTACTTCAGTTCGATGCTGGCCTGCCAGTCGTCGATTACATTATTTGAGGCTTTGAACGAATTCGGTCAGCGTTTTATTCAGACTGTCGTTTAGTTGGCCTACGACTTTGAAGTCGATTTGACTTTCTTTTGAGGCGGCCACCTCCGGGTTCAAGCTTTCCTCGATCTCCGCGTAATAGTCCGAGTATTTATCTTTAAGGCCGTCTTCGAAAGTAGCCCAAGTTTCCTCCAACTTCGGTCCGATTTCTTTTACTTTCGCTTCGTTGCCGGCATCGATTTCTTTTTTTAGATCATTCGTAATGCTGATCAAATCATTCGCGCCTTTTTTTGCGGAGTCATCCTTTGATTTAGTACCGCATCCTGTGAGAGTAAGAGCAAGGACAAGAAACAAAGCAGTAAGCGTTGTTGAGAATCGTTTCATCGATGAATCCTCCATTTATATGTGTTATGTTGTTGCGATTAGGGCTTTGGCATTTTTTTTGCGAATGCGATTAATAATTAAGAAAACGATGGCAAACAAAGTGACAAGCACTTGAGGTGCCGCGCTTTGCCAAGACGGGTAAAAAGCAATAAAATCAATGCTCGGCAGCGATGATGAGTTGGAAACAGGTAGCATCCCCGCAAGCTGCAAGCTGTGAATGCCCAAGCCCATGAATTTGATGCACAAGTAAAAAACGATCAAGCTGGATACCATGAAAAACGGACGGATCGGCATTTTGACACCTACAAAGAGCATTAAAAACGCCAGGACAGCTAAAAATCCGAATCCGATCAACATCCCTAGAAACAGTAGATGAACGCTGATCTGATTGATCATGCCGATGATGAACAGTACCGTTTCAGTACCTTCACGGAACACAGCCAGGAACGAAAGAAGACCCAACGAGATCATCCGCCCCGTACTCATCGCGTTATCGGTTTTAGATTTAATGTAATTATTCCACTGCTTCATATTGGAGTTATTGTGCAGCCAGTAGCTCATGTAGAGAAGCATCGCTGCAGCGAAGACTCCCGTCCAGCCTGAAATGAGGAAGTTATTTTGGCCAAACGTACCTGATGAGAATACAACCTTAATTACGATTGCTAAAATGATGCTCAGAAACAAACCCGCCCCGACACCGGACAAGATCCATGTCTTGCCTGTTCCGTTTTTCGATTTTTTAACGAAAGCGAGAAGCGCGCCAACAACGAGTAATGCTTCTAATCCTTCCCGAATGGGAATCATGGCGGCATCCCAGTAAGTATAAGCGGATTTTTGGCTAAGCGGCGTCAGATAGACTATCATATCGCCAATAGTCTTCCCCGCATCATCGAATTTTTGATCCTTGATCATCGCTTGGATCACGACCAAATCACGTTCCGAGCTGTTATAGAGAGAAGCGGATTGCGCCACGACAACCCCCTCGACGCTTAACCAAGCCTCACGCGCCTTTGAAATCGCTTGGAGCGATTTTTGTTGATCCTGCGCAAGTACACTTTGTTTCGTTTGCTTCAATAGAACGATGAAATCGGCGAGCGAAATATCTTGCTGCTGCGTATCGTTCGATTTTCTATATTTACCGGCAATATAGTCCTCATTTACTTTCTTCAAGTCTTGAAGACCCTTTTCGACGTTTTTGGTTTTTTTGGTGATATAAGCATATTCGACCTGACCCATCTGGGATTCAATCTCCCGGTAAGCATCCAACGAATCTGCCTTAATGGTACCTTCCACATTAATCCATTGATTGCGATATTGGTCATATGCTTGTTTGGAGGATACCAAATCTATGCTCGCATTTTCTAAAGCTTTCTCAATGTAGACATTGAGCTTTGTCATATTTTCAAAACCGGCGCTCGAAGCAAACGACCTTTGAGGAACTACGAACACGAGTAAAACCAGGGTTAGTATCCCTGCCAACCAAAACCGACCACGCATGTATTACCCCACCTTAGCTGTAAATACGTTTAATAGAATGATAATCAATATTTCTTCACTTTCGGAAGTGTAACTGATTATCATTCTCAAGTCAATCTTTAAATCTAATTCTCGAAATGGATAAAAGACCTATTAGTTTTCAAGGTAGCCCTTCCCAGGATTAAGTTTTAATCTTAAGATAAAGCAAGAATTTATTTTTTCTCTGTTTATACGCTTTAATTGTTATGACAGCTGTTATGACAGTAGTAGATAAAATAATAAACCCACCCGATACAACCATCCCAGTACTGAATGACAGATTTATTAATGAGAACAAATATTTGAAGAAGATAAGGAATATAAAAACCATAAAGAATTACTTCACGGACGAAACGAATGTTCCGAGTGCTCTATTTTTAATCCAGTTACGTAATGGAACCATAGCACTCAACATTACAAGTCCAAACCAATTCATTTATTCTCTTCTCTCTCCCTAATCTTAATCATTTGTTCCCCGAGAAAATTCTAAATGTTAATTATCTCAGAAGGCTGAATGCTTGTTTAGTGGTAATGTTTCTCTTTCAATTATTCAAGCACTACTGCCCGTTAGCTCAACAGGCCGCCACACCTTGTTGATTATGTAATGTCGTGCCCAGTAACAACCATCCTATCTGAGAAATTCTTTAAAACGCGTACCTTGATAAGTAAGTTGTCCATGGTCGCCTACGATAATAAGACCGAATCTATTGCCTCTTACCTGCAATTCAATGCGTGTTCCATTACCTAATTCAAAAGTCACGTAGTAATTGGTACTTGAACTGGCATTGCCAGAACCTCCCCATACTTCTGTTCTTTTATCCACTACAGTTACGGGACACGTTATCGCATCTGAGGCATTATTTGTCGTCCACGTCCAGATACCGCGAGTAATTACATATAGGAATCCTCCAACTACAATGATAAAAATAAAACTTCCAAAAAGTTTGAAAATAGAGGCATTTCTTTTATAAATCCAAAGAAGCCCGGGTCATCAGGGTATCCACTCATCTTATCTCTCCTCAAACAACCATAAGGTCAATTTTCTCCTTATCCAATTTACGATTCCACAACCTGGAAAGTTGTGTTATCCTGCCCGTTCTTCAGCAGGTTCTTTTTTCCTTTAGAACCGAATAATAAATGTCTTGATAGTAGGATTCGGAGGGGATTCGCATGAAGGCGACCAGTTGGAAAAGCTTACTTTTTCTCGAATCTCGTGCTTCAAAAGCCAAAAGAGCTTTCCCTCAGCACTCGAAGTATAGAGCGAGTTCAATTAAACCGAACAACGTAAACCAAGCGCAATTAGATAAGAGTGTACAAGACTGCTATGATATTTGGAAATCTAAGTACCTTATTCGAAATCCCGCCGCTAACGATCAATATTTCGTTTATTATAACTTAGAAGGACAGGATGAGCCGCAGAACTCCGTATCAACGTCGGAAAGCCATGGGCACGGTATGCTTCTGACAGCTTATTTGTCCGGCTATGATCCAAATGCCAGAATGTATTATAATGGCCTTTACCGATTTTACAGAGCTCATCCTAGCTCCAATAATCCCCTATTAATGGCTTGGAAGCAGGTGAAAGACGCTAGCGGAAACATCGTAGATGCGGAAGGCAGGGATTCCGCGACTGATGGAGATATGGACATTGCCTTTTCCCTTTTACTGGCTTATAACCAGTGGGGAAACCGGGGAACGATCAAATATTTAAGCGAAGCCCAAAAAATGATTGCTGCTATCTTGAAGGATGACGTAGACCAGCGGAAATGGTTTTTAAAGCTGGGAGACTGGGTAAATTCAAATACACCCAAATATAATGGAGCAACACGCCCCTCCGATTTTATGATCGAGCATCTTAAAGCATTTCAGATCGCAACGAATAATGCCAAATGGGGCTGGGTCGTTGATAAAACGTACTCCATCACGCGGCAGCTATTTCATGATTTTAGTCCTAAAACAGGTTTATTACCTGATTTTTCCGTAAAACGTAACAGCGACTTTGCACCTACCCCTCCTAATTTTTTGGAAGGGACTTATGACGGCGATTACTATATGAACGCTTGCAGGACGACATGGCGCATCCCCTTGGATTATTTGTTGACGGGAGATCGAAGAGGCTTTACTCAATTCACGCAGTTGAACAATTGGATCAAAAGTAAAACCGGCAGCGATCCGGGAAAAATACGCGCAGGCTATTATTTGAATGGCAGAGATTTGCCAACAGAATTCAATAATCATCTGGCCTTCGTGTCTCCCTTTGCCGTAAGCGCAATGATCAATGCCGGTAATCAGGAGTGGCTTAACAAACTTTGGACGCATATGGTGAATGCCAGGTTCGATGACAACGATTATTATGGTAATACGATCAGGATGCTTTGCATGCTAGTCGTATCCGGTAATTGGTGGTCACCTGTACATTAATAATCCTAGATTTTATCTACGCTCACTATGGAAGGTCGACAAAGTCTGTACATTCAACATTTTTTCATCTTGTTTTTGAACTAAACTGCCCGTTCGTATTATGAGGTCACCAGAACTTACTGGTCGACCTCATTTTTATGTGGTCGTAAGATTGCGATAGCCGGGGATTGAACGTAACTGCCCGTGGGTCTCGGTTCCCGAGAGCTATTCCGTTCATCCCCCCTACTTGTTAAACCATGATTAGAGCTAGTGGAGGCACGACCCCGAATCACATGCGATAATGTGGACGACACGATGGTCAGGGGCTGCCGGCGAATATTCTTCAAGGAATGGTTACATGATTCCTGTCATTGGACTGGATGTTTCTAAAGGAGAAAGCCATGCTCTAGCATCACTAATCGAGGAATTGCGCGCGGAAAGATCTTTCGATTCGAGCATAACCTCGAGGGGCAAATTGGCCCGTTCTTCATTGTGCAATCCTATTCGTTTGCGAAACAAGCGACTTATCACTTAAACTGCAAATACAATAAGAAGATGAAAGATCAATTAGTTGAAACTCTCAAAGATTACTGCAAGGGGTATGTTGCCAACTTGACAAACCGGTACCCTTTTCTCTTAAGTTCGGGAATCGCTGCCATCACTCCTTCGGCTGTAGCTTTCTCTGGATGATTCATGTGGCATATGACAATCGCCCCGTTATTCGACGACAATAATGCGGTTTTTATTTGTGATTCCGAGAAGGTTGCACCAGCATCTCCTAACACATTGTAATTGACTGCACGTAAACCTAGATCATTGATGACTTTGGTGGCAATTTCGTCATAATAAGCAGTTCCGGAGCGAAAATAGATTGGTCTCCTGCCAGTCAATCTTTGAATTTTATCGGCATTAATAAGTACTTCATCTACTGCTTCACCTACGTTTTTTGTCCCCTGAATTCCCCAAGCAGATTTGCCATTTACGGATAGCGGCTGATGAAGGTAACCATGGTTCTCGATTTCAAACAATTGATTCTTAGCAAGTGACATAAATGTGACGGAATTCATGTCAATCCATCTTGCATTGATAAATAATGTTGCTGGAATGTTCTCTTTTATCAAATAATCAATCAAGTCTTTGTCGTACCCGCCTCCACCATTACCTCCACATGCATCAAAGGTAAGTGCGATCACCTTATCGTTAGTTACCATTCGTGAAAAAACACCGGACACTGTTTCTCCCCATTGAGTCGGTTTTTGATTTGAATATTTCTTTATCAATTCCGTCCTATACTGCTGCTCTCCTACAGTTAGCAAGCTCGTCGGAGGTAGACCCGTCGCTTTAATTTGAACAGGATGGTCTGAGGAGTTAGTCTTAGGGGCTTGCTTAGAAGCATTCATACAGCCAGAAATGCACAAAACAGCTACCCATGCTGTAGAATGGAACAATATTTTTTTCAATCAAATTCCCCCTTCTCTGGACAATTAGCATCACCAAAAGAGGGTTATTTATGTATGCATCGCCAAAAATGGTGGATCAAATAGAGTCAGCGGAGGATATCATTTAATTTATTCATATCAAACAGCGCTCCGCTGACATTCATTTTACTCATCTCGATCGTAAAGCATCTATTATCCTTGGATGGATTGCTCGCACGCCATTCTTCGTAGTTAGAGTTAATAAGATTCATTAAGTACTCTACTAGTGCAGCACCGGGATAACCCTCTGCTCGGTAATAAATCGCTGCTGCATCTTTATCTTTCTTTTTGCTGAATTTCCTCTTAGAGCTTCCATCCATTTTCATTATTGGAGAAAGATGTCCGTATTCAGGCCGTTGGAATCCAAGAATGTCGAACAACTGTAGATGGATCGGTGTAGAAGAAAGCCTCTCTTCTCCGCGGATGACATGTGTCGTTCCCATCAATTGATCATCAACTGCATGAGCGAAATGATAGGTCGGAATACCGTCCGATTTCATAATAACAATGTCCTGTTCATTCTCCGGCATTTCGATCTCGCCTCTAATCAGATCAATATATTTGATTGTTCGATTGGCTTTGCCTGGAGACTTCAAGCGAATGACATAAGGTTTTCCTTGTGCCAACTCATCTTTGACTCGCTCTAAGGAAGCAGTTCTATGAACCGCCCATTTCCCATAATAACCAGTTATCTGTTTATTTGTCTGCTGTACGCCGCGAATGCGATCAAGCTCCTCTGCATCACAGAAACATGGATAAGCGAGTCAGTTAAGCACGAGCTGCTTAATAAACACTTTGTATATCTCCACTCTCTCGCTCTGCTTATATGGTCCGTATTTCCCGTTCTCTACAGACCTCGATACGCAAATAGAATAGATCGCCGCTTTGGGACGCTAGCCGCTCAGAAATTAGCGTTGCATAAATACCTCCTATCGTTAAAAATCCGGTAGGGCTGGGAGCAAACCGAGTCACTTTCGCCGTGGAATCGATAGCTACCTCCACGCATCCTCATATGAATACAACTCAACACAGCACCGGTCAAAAATTCTCCTAAATAATGGTATTATACCCACGGAACAGGCACACTAGGCGATAACCTACGGCTAATACAAAAAAAGGTTGCCCTGAGGATCAGGACAACCTTTTTTCTTTGCTTGTATTTATCCCGCGAGTTCCGGTTCGGGAACGATCGCTTTCTCATCTTCCGGACGACCGGTTCGTTTGATGAAGAAGGCAAGGATTAGACCGACCAGACCGATTCCAACAATGACTAGATAGGCATCATTGATTCCCTGAATCGTAGCTTCCATAATCATATGCTCTTGCGAGTCGGATCCACCTGCTGCCATCATGTCCGTCATATGCGTCTTCGTTCTAGTTGACATAATCGTGACGAGCAAGGAAGTACCAACGCCTCCGGCAACCTGCTTGATTGTATTCGAGATCGCCGTACCGTGCGCATTCAATCTTGCAGGCAGCTGATTCAAGCCTGCTGTCGTGATCGGCATGAGGAACAGAGCCATACCCAAACGACGTCCTGTAGACATCAGAACCAAATATGTGTAGCTAGTCGAATCGGTCAAATTTACGAATCCAAGTGTCGTAACGATCGTAATTGCCATTCCGATAATGGATAACCATTTTGCTCCGAATCGATCGAATAGTCTGCCTGCTACCGGCATCATAAGTCCCATAAGCAGCGCTCCTGGCAACATGAGCACGCCGGATTCAAGAGCCGTGAAGCCACGCGCGTTTTGCAAATACAGAGGCAGCAGCATCATATCGGCATACATAACCATAGTGACCGCGATATTGATGATGGTCGTCAGCGTGAACATATTGTACTTGAACGACCGCAGGTCAAGCAGCGGACTCTTGGATCTGAGCTGCAATAATGTAAATACAATCAAAGCAATAACGCCTACGATAATGGATAAGATGACCTCCGAGCTCGACCATCCCAATTTACCTGCACGGCTAAAGCCATACAGAAGAGCGCCAAAACCGATCGTCGAGAGAATGACGCCGCCGACGTTAAGCTTCGGATAGGTACGTTCAGCCACATTTTTCAAATAAAAATAACCGACGACGATGACGAGCACGGCAAACGGGATCATGCCATAGAACAACCAACGCCAGGAGTAATCTCGCAAGACGTATCCAGCGATTGTCGGTCCGATTGCTGGTGCGAAGATGATGGATAGTCCAACCATTCCCATCGCAGCGCCTCGCTTATCTGGAGGAAACACCGTTAGAATAACGTTCATTAACAACGGCATAATGATACCCGCACCGGCAGCTTGAATCAGTCGCCCTGTTAACAAGAGATCAAAGCCAGGCGCGACCGCCGAAACAATGGTTCCGATTAGAAAAATAATCATGGAAGCCTGGAAAAGCTCCCTGGTCGTAAATCGTTGCATTAGATAAGCCGTAATCGGGATCAGAACCCCGTTTACAAGCATGTAGCCGGTTGTCAGCCATTGCGCTGTAGATGCCTCGATTTTGAAGTCGATCATCAGCTCGGGAAGCGCGACGCTCATAATGGTCTGATTCAGTATGGCAATAAATGCCCCGAGAATCATGACGAATAAGAGCGGACCTTTCTTAATGTCGGTTGTATCCGACAATGCGTGGGTACTCATTTCTACTATCCCTCCAAAACGTAAATAACTTAATTAACAAAGTGTTGCATAACATACTCACTGTAATGAATTATAGGGACCGTATCCACGTTACACAAGCAACACATTATCAAATACTGTAAACTAATATACAATCACTTTTAATATGTAAATCATCCATCACATAATATACATATCCTCATCATATGTTATGTTTAGTTTGCATTTTCAAATGTTCCAAGGGGAGTGTACGCATTAATGCATATTGTTCGGCAAGATACCGCGGGGTGTATGTCATGTCTTTGCGGAGCCAGCCTACGATCGTGCCAATCAAGGCTGACGAACTATACCAGATGGCGATATCCTTCTGAATTCCGGAGCTTGATAGAAAATGATCTGTCCTTCTTTCGAACTTCTCTGTGAGCAATTCCGTTAACAGCTTCAATAGCCGATCCGTAAAAATCGTCGTCCGTCTCGAGGCAAGTACAACTTTATACCACTTCGCATTTGCGGCGATATGCTCAAGCAGCTTGACCAGTATGGGCCAGTATTCATCGGTGGAACTTTGATTATCAGGAGCCTGAAGCAGGATTTTTTGAATATTCCCAGTCATTTCATCGGCCAGCTTTTCCAACATGTCTGGAATGTCTCGATAATGCAGATAAAAGGTTACACGATTAATCGTCGCACGTTCGGCGATCCGATTCACTGATATTTTCTCGACTTCCATCTCTTGCAGCAAATCGACAAAAGCATCTCGAATCAATTGCCGCGTTCGGATGACGCGAGGATCTGTAACCGGCTTCTCATTCACATTCATAGTTGTACTCCATCCCCTTAGTATTGCCACAGTAAGCAAATCGCACTTGTCCATCTTTGCAGTGTTATTATGCAACAGATTGTAAATTTAGTCTATACGGCGAAGAAGCGTACTAGCCAAAATAAAACCGCCGAATGGGTTCTCCACAAAAAAACTGCACAGGCTCTATCGCCTGTGCAGCTCTCTATCAATCTATTATTACTCGCCGTTCCCCCAGCGCCAGCCGAACGGGTATTGCTCCGACAGCGTGAGCGGCAGCTTGCCTTGCGGCTCGAACTCGCCTAGCAGCGCGCCGGCTGCGGAATCGAGTGCGAGTGGACGGCATTCGTATACGGCGAGGAACGCCGACACCTCTGGGTAGACGAGCAGGTCAAGCGGATTGCGCACCGATACCGCAACGGTACGGTCAGCCGCTTGCGCGAGCAGCTGCGCCGCCGCCTCGCGTTCGTCCGCATGCTTCGCCGCATCGTAGCTGACGAAGACGATCTGCTCGAATGCGTCCAAACCTTCAAGCGCATCCGCGTCTCCGATGCGCCGCTCGGTCACCTCAGGCATCCGCGCAGCAAGTCGCCCGCCGAGCGTGCCGTCATCGGTCAGCAGCTCGTCCGCATCCGATACCGCGACAATCGCGGGCCAGAGCACAAGCGTGCGTGCCTCCCGCTTCAGCGGCAGCAGCCCCGCTTCATTCTTCACAAGCGTCACCGACGCTTCGCTCCAGCTGCGGGCAGCCTCTTGCTGGTCCGGTGTATCAAGCTTCGGCTCAAGCGATTCCCACGATTCCAGCGCCTTGCCGACTTCCCGCTTCGCTTTCAGCTTCATGATGCGCGCAAGCGATTCGTCGATTCGCGCCTCAGTCAGCTCGCCGCTCTCGATCGCAGCGACTACTGCTTCAAGCGCAGCCCGCTGCTTCGCAGCGGTATGGCAGATCAGCACCATATCTGCGCCAGCCTGCAAAGCCATCACTGCTCCGCGCGCCGGTCCGTAGAAGGTGTCGATTGCGTTCATCTCAAGGCAATCCGTGACGATTACGCCTTCATAGCCAATCTCTTCACGAAGCAGTCCGCTAAGCACCGGCTTCGATAATGTAGAAGGCACGCCTGACGGATCAAGCGACGGCAAGCAAACATGCGCCGTCATAATCATATCCGTCTCAGGCGCCGCCTTGCGGAACGGCACAAGCTCAATCGCCTCGAGCCGCTCACGGTCATGATGCAGGATAGGCAGATCCCGGTGCGAATCGACGCTCGTATCGCCATGACCTGGGAAATGCTTAATCGTCGCCGAGACGCCAGCCCGCTGATAGCCGCGAACCGCTGCAAGACCAAGCTCGCCGACAACCTCCGGCCGGTCGCTGTACGAACGGACATTAATAACCGGATTGTCCGGGTTATTGTTGACATCCACACATGGTGCATAGTTCAAATTAATGCCCACCGCGCGCAGCTGCTCGCCGGCAATCGAAGCCGTCTCGAACACGCCGCCAGCTGAAGCAGTAGCGCCAAGCGCCATGTTGCCAGGCATAAGCGTAACCCCGCGAACAAGACGCGACACCATGCCGCCCTCTTGGTCGACGGCGATGAACATCGGTGTTTTGCCCGCACGCTCTGCCGTACCCATTAAACTCCCCGACAGCTCGTGCACCTGCTTCGCATCAACAATGTTTCGCGTGAAGTAGATGATGCCGCCAACGCCGTACTCCTCAATCAACGCTTCGATATCTGCTGACGGACGCAGCCCATGAAATCCGAATACGAATAGCTGTCCGATTTTTTCCCGTAAACTAAGCTGCCGCCAATGCTCTCCCATCACTAGCACCTCTTCTTCTCTATTTAACTCCTGCTTGTCCTAACGCCACTCGCCCGGCTCTTCATCCAGAGAGATCGGACCGGTTTCCCCTTGCAGCGCCATCCGGTACTCCGTTGGAATTTGCCCGGTGTACTTCATAAACACTTTCGTAAAATACCGCCGTTCCGCATAGCCGACTTCCTTCGCAATTTGCGCGACGCTCTTCGGTGTCTCGAGCAGCAGCGCTTTCGCGGTTTCCATTCGCTGGCGCGTTATGTACTCGATGAACGTATCCCCGAAAGTCTGCTTGAACAACAAGCTAAAATGAGATGTGGACAGCCCTACATGCGTCGCCGCATCTTCGACACTGAGGTCTCGATAGAGATAGCGGTCAATGAACTGCTTCGCATCAACCATTTGACGCTCGGAATGCTTGCGCTTGTCTGTAGATCGCGCAACCCCTTCATCGGATGCCTGCCGAATGGCTGCGAACAAATCTTTGACGCTGAAATGCAAATCCATCTTCCGCCACAGCGCCTCTTCCAGCTCACGCGGCAGCAGATCCGCTTCCTTCAGCTCTCGCATCAGATGAAGCGCAAGGAAATGCAGCAGCGGCTTCAAGCGGCCCTCGGCACTTCCGCCCGCTTTTTGCAGCTGATCGGCAATCCGCTTCTGCTCCTCGTCAACGCCTGTTGCGTCTCCGCGCTTCATCGCGCCGATGAGCCGCTCCGCAATGTCCCACAGCGTCCGGCCCGTATCGAAACCGCCAGCAAGCTCGCTGCTGTAGAATGCAATCGTCACCGTTTCCGTCGATAGCTGCATTCCGCGCTGAACGGCCTTATATGCGGTAGATAGCTCGGTCATTGCCGTCACTTTATCATAGATGCCCGCATGGAGCTGCAGCTTCGCGTTATGCTTGACGGAAGCGAGCAGCATCTCTGCCCACTGCTTCATCTGCTCCGCATCCTGCTCCCGAGAGCTGTCCGCATCCGATACGAAGCCGCCTTGAATAAGGACACACCACTCGCCATCTCGCATCTGGATGACGGAATGTTGCAATTGAGCGACCTGAAGCGTCTCGCGCAGCACATTACATACCGCAAAATTCCATATTTTCCGCTCTTTATCCGGCCACTCGCGCCAATCCTTCGCATCCGCAGAACCTACGTCAATGTCGAGTACGATTACGGTATACTGCGGGTTGCCGAGCTGCTGCTCCTGCCCCGCCATCAGCCAATTGTCTGGCGTAATATCGGTGTAGTCCAGCAGAACGTCATAGAGAATCTTCTCGTTGGCAATATCAATGATCCGGCTAAGCTTCCGCTGTTCTTCCTTAAGCTGCATCCTCTTATTGCGTTGCTCCGACATGACCCTGGCAATGACGCCAGTCAACTCATCATAAGGAATCGGCTTCAGAATATAATCCTTCACGCCATACTGAATCGCTGCACGCGTATAGGAGAAATCCTGATAGCCGGTCAGCATAATAATGTCGCACGGAATGGATCGCTCCCGAATATGTTTAACAAGCTCTAGTCCATCCATGACAGGCATCCGAATATCGCACAGCACCAAATCAGCGGACTCCGACTGCAATAGCTCAAGCGCCTCGACACCGTTCTTCGCTGTACCTATTATCTCAAGTCCAAGCATACTCCACGGTATTACTTTTTCCAAGTTCCGCGTAATATGCTGTTCATCATCAACAAGCAGCACTTTACCGTTCATGTTCACAGACCACCTCTGCTTCGCGGTATCTTAATTCGGATCCTCGTACCAAATCCTTCATAGCTGCACATCATGAGGCCACACCTTGGACCATAATGAATACGCAGCCGGTCTGCTACGTTACGCAGTCCAAGTCCCCTCCGCTCACCTTGCTCTGCCACACTGAGATCCAAATCGCGCAAAGGCGCGGGATCAAGCCCATTGACCCGCTTCAGTGCCGCTTCATCCATGCCAATCCCATTGTCTGTAATCGTGAAGATGACATAAGCATTCTCGTGTGTCACAGCAATGTGGATCATACCGGTATAATGAATGCCTTCGAAGCCATGCTGAATGCTGTTCTCTACAAGCGGCTGAAGCGTGAGCTTCAATATCGTATCTTCCAGCGCCTCGTCCGGAATGTCCAGCTCATAGCTGAACAACTCCTCGAAGCGGTATTTTTGAATTTCCAGGTAGCTCCGTACATGTTCAATCTCTTGTCGTACCATGATCACTTCGGAGTGATGCATGCTCGTTCGGAGCAAAATGCTGAGGCGACGCACCATCTGCATGATCTTGCCGCCTTCGTTCTGAGCCGCGAGCGCATTGATGGACTCCAGCGTGTTGAACAGAAAATGCGGCTTAATCTGCGCCTGCATCAGCATCATCTCCGCGTGCTGCTTGCGCTCTTGCTCCGTTCGTACCTCGCCGAGGAGCCGGCCGATGCGATCAATCATGCTGTTAAAGCTGCGAGCGAGCAGCAGCGTCTCATCCTTGCCGGTTGTTGGCACACGAATGTCCATCATCCCTTGCTCAACGAGGCGCATTTTGCGAACGACGCGAATGATCGCTTTGGCCACGGGACTCACGAAGAAGATGTTAAACAGGATCGCAAAAATCAAGCAGAGCAGCGTAATGCCGCCAATCCACTGGACGAATCGAACGTTCTCGCTCGTCAGCGATTGCCACGATTTGACGGACACAAGGACCCACCCGCTCCGGTCAATATTGTACGCAGAGACGAGTGAATCCTCATGGTTGAATATGGCTCGATAGCTGTCATAGCGGTCGGTATGCTGCAGCGGGAGCGCGACCTGGGTGTTTGCAAGCTGACCTTCAAGCTGATGCTGGCTGTCAATCATGACAAGCCCGTCCTTATTCAGGATCAGATAGCGGGTCTGCGTCTGCTTCTCCCCGGTTAAGGTGAAATCCTGCAGCATGCTGTCTACTTCGTCCGATTTCACTTGAATGACCATGACACCGGAATCGTTAAAGGAATACATATCCTTCACCATCCGAATTTGCGTGAACAGCGTTGCTTCCGAGCCTGTGAGCCCCGGCTGCTCGTAAGGACCAATCCATTTCTGACGGCCGCCAAGCTTGACGACTTCCGGATAAATCGCATGGCTCTGCAGCATATCCAGCGTTATTTTCTTGAACGTTGTACGGTCATTCCGAAACGAACGGAATATGGTGCCGTCCTTCCCGTACAGGACCAGCATGCTGAGAGCCGGATTTTGAGACAGAACGGTATCTCTAAGCGACTTCTCATATTGGCTAATCGCAATCAGCCTGCTCGCGTCATTCACCGAATTGCGGGAGCTGCGCAGCGCATCCTGTACGGTTGCGTTCGTCACGGTTGCATCCGTGAGCTGGTCGAGCTCTTTGAAGAAATAGCGAATATTGCCGCCTACCGCCTTGAGCGTAATTTCCGTCTGCTCACTGTACTTCTTCTCCAGCAGCTGCTCCGAGTTCAGGAAGGACACAATGCCGAGGCATATAAGCGGAGCAACGATCAGCGCGAGAAAAGCAAGCAGCAGCTTTGGACGCAGGTTCATAGGCGGGACGGCTCCTTTGTTATTTATAAAATTGCGTCAATGGCTCGTTTGGTTGATCGTTCTTTTAATGATACCTAGAGCGGAGCGGGCGGAATCGTTGTGTAGAAGCGGCAGCGGTCGCCTAGGCGAAATGAAATGCGTTGTCTAAACTACGCAATTCATTTGCCCCTTTGTCCCCGGATATCTGCCATTGCTGCTTCCATCTAATCCAAGTTATCCTGGGACAACAGCGATCGGAACAATGATCCGCACTCGCAGCGGAAGTGGTATTAACATAATTTTCCGTCCGACTATCAGCCCTTCACGCTGCCCGCCGTCATGCCGTCGATGATTTGACGCTGCAGGAACATATAGACGAGCAGGACCGGAATGATGCTAATGATAACCGCAGCCGACAAGGACGCGAAGTTCGTTCGATAGCCGTCATTGAAGGTGGCCATGCCCGTCGGCAATGTGCGCAGCGACTCCGTCGTAACGAACAGCTGCGAGAAAATATATTCGTTCCAGTTGCCGATGAAGGCAAGGATAAACACCGTTACAAGCGCCGGCATCGTGACTGGGATGATCACTTTCGCGAACAATCCCGCAGCGCCGAGCCCGTCCATAATGCCCGCTTCTTCAAGCTCGGACGGAATGGACTGCATGAACGCATGCAAAATAAAAATCGTTATCGGCAGCGCATATGTGCAGTATACCAGAATGAGCGCACGATGCGTATCATAGAGGTGCAGCTCGTTCACGAGACGGTAAAGCGGGATGAACAGTGCGCCTGGCGGTACGAGCAGACCGAGCAAGATAAAGCTATACACACGTTTGCTTAGCGCTTTGTACTTCATCCGCGACAGTGCATAAGCCGTTGCTGCGGAGAAGAGCAGCGTGAAGAAGCAAGCGATAACCGTTACATAGAGACTGTTCCAGGCATAAAGACCGATATTAGCGCTTTCCCACGCCGCTCGATAATTCTCGAAGTTCAACGCGGAGGGTAACGCCCATGTATTGACCGTAATTTCACGATTCGTCTTGAACGAAGACAATAGCAGCCACACAAGCGGGAAAAGAGAGATAGTGACGTAAACAGCAAGCAAAAGATGCATCGGCAGCTGGCCTGCTCCGAGTCGATTCTTGGTGCGCAGACTGCGGTTCATCGCACGGGACACTGTTACTTGATTCGCTGTAGCTGTGCGATCCATTAGTACTGCACCTCCTCGGATTTCGATACGCGCTGCAATGCAGCTGTCATAATGAGAATAATAACGAACATCGCAACGCCGATCGCGCTGCCGTAGCCGAGCTGAAGCGAACGGAAGCCGATTTTCAGCGCATACGTGGACATAACCTCGGTCGATTGGAACGGACCGCCGTTCGTCATAATTTGAACGATATCGAGTACCTTGAGCGTACCGGATACCGTCAGAAGCAGCATAACGAACATTACCGGACGGACGAGCGGCAGCGTAATGCGCCATGTTTCGTTCCAGCCATTCACGCCATCAATCTTTGCAGCTTCGCCGATCTCCTTCGGAATGTTCAGAATGGCTGCCAGGCAGAGCACGATGAAGAAGCCGATATTTTGCCAAGCGTTCGCAATAAGGATCGAGAGCATCGCCAGATGCGGATCCGACAGCCACTCTCTCGCCCAGCTCTCGCCGCCAATGAGGCGCAGCACCTGGTTAATCAAACCGGAATCGTAGTTGTACAGCACGCCGAACAAGATAGCAACCGTCGTCGTGGAGATGACGACCGGCACGAATACGGCTGATTTATAGAATCCGCGGAAGCGTCTTACTTTGCTGATCAGAATGGCAATCAGAAACACAAGCGGAATATTGACGATAAGAGAGAAAGCCATGAAGTAGAAGTTGTTGCCGAGCGACTTCAAGAAGACAGCGTCGCGCAGCAGGCTTTTGAAATTATCAATGCCGATGAATACTTTATCTGTTACCCCGTCCCACTGGTAGAGACCGTAGATGAATGAAACAATGACCGGATAAATAAAGAACAGCCCATAGAGAAGCAAGGTTGGAATGACGAATAAAGCATAGACCCATGGATTGCGAAGAGTATGGTTCATGGTGATCCTCCTAAATCAGCGCTTATCATGCAAAGAGGGCGCCTGTTACTGCAGGCACCCTCCCCGGCATCATTACATGGTGTACGCTTCGTATTATTTTTGCGCGTTCGCTTTATCTTGCGATGCTTGGGCTGCCTTCGCTACATCTTCCGGCTTCTTCACTTTGCCGATTAGCTCTTGCAAACCTACACCGACATCTGCGCCTACGCTTGGTTGAACGATAGCGTCGAATGCTTTCCAAGAGGTAGATGCGCCACCCATTACGCTAAGCACATCAGAGATCAATGGATCTACGCCGGACATATCGGACAGCTTCATGGAAGGGAGAACTTTGTCTTCAAGAAGCGTACGTTTTTGGACTTCTTCGTTAAAGAAGTTTTTGATGAACGCAGTTACTGCTGCTTTTTGATCTTCGTCAAGGTTAGCCGAGAAGCCGAAGCCGTTCGAGTAGCTCGCGTTGATCGACGTTTGATCGCCTTTGCCGCCAGCGATGGACGGGAAGTTGAAGTAACCGATATTGCCTTTCAAGTCTCCTGCTTCATCGCTTGTGAAGCGGTTCGCATCCCAGCTGCCTGTGAAGACCATTGCGGTGTCGCCTTTCAGGAATTGTGCGCCTTGATCTGCATACGGCAAGCCGAGCGCGCCTTTCGTGAAGTAGTCATTGTTCACAAGTTTCGCATAGTCTGCGAAGCCTGCTACGAAGTCTGGATCTGTCCATTTCGCTTCGCCGGACAGAAGCTTGTCGAAGCTTTCGATACCGACATGGCGCTCCATGATCGTGTTCCAGAGCATGCCGTTAACCCAAGCGTCTTTCGCAGCGAGCGCAAAAGGAGTTTTGCCTTTCGATTTTACCGTGTCAGCGAGTGTAATCAGCTCGTCGAATGTTTTCGGTACTTGAAGGCCAAGGTCAGTGAACATCTTCTTGTTGTAGAACACGCCTTCGCTGTAGCCGCCGAACGGCAAGCCATACACTTTGCCATCAATTGTGAATTCATCGAGACTTGCGAATTTATCTTTAATGCCGAGCTCGTCAAGGATTGGCGTCAGATCGAGCATACGGCCAGCTTTTACGTATAGGTTCAGGTCCGCGCCGCCGAATACTTCGAAGATGTCTGGCGGATTGCCTGCAGCCATTTCCGCTTTCAGCTTCTGATCGCGGTTAACGACCTCGTCGATGCCCTCCATGCTGATTTTGAGGCCAGCGTTCTCCGCTTCGGTCTTTGCGACAACATCTTGTAGAATCTTCAGGCGAACCTTGCTCGTTTCTTTAATTTGCGTGTGACGGAGCGAGAGCTTAACATCTTTGGCTGCCGGTGCATTATTTGTCGTTGTATTGTCCGTGGTAGCCGTGTTTGTGCTTTCATTCGTCGCTGTATTATTCTTGCTATCATCCTTGGATCCGCAAGCGGAAAGTACAAGAGATGCGCTCATTAGCGTTACCGCAGCAACTGTTAACCCTTTTTTCATTACAAAGCCCCCTAATATGAGTGAATGATTACCGCTTTCCCTTACACTTTGAATTATAGAGCGCCTTCCGAAAACGCAGGAGGTCGAAATTACAACGGGTTTGGGATACTTTTGGGCGGTCATGTTTAGAAGGGGGAATAATAAACGACCCACAGGAGGTAAAAATCCTGTGGGCTGCGTTTTCATTCAGAGAAAAGTATCCTTCGTGTCAGGTTCGGTTACAGGAACGGCTTACCAAGCGTATGCGCGAGGAGCATCTCCGCCTGGACCTGGGAAGATTTCATCAATACGCGCAAGCGTCGCTTCATCAAGCTCAAGCTCTACAGCACGCAGCGAGCGTTCGAATTGTTCTACTGTGCGCACGCCGATAATCGGAGCGGTAACAGCAGGGTTTGCGATCAGCCAAGCTAGTGATACGACGTCTTCGCGCTCGCCAAGCTCATCGCACAATTCTCCGTACGCAGCGAGCTGCACCGCATGCTTCTCAAGACGCTCCGAGTTGCCGCTGCGCTTGCCTCCGCCGCCATGACGTGCATTGCCTGCAAGCAATCCGCCATCGAGCGGGCTCCAAGGAATGACGCCGATGCCAAGACCCTTCGCCGCAGGCAGTACTTCAAGCTCCGGCAAACGGCAAAGCAGGTTATATTTATGTTGTTCCGATACGAGTCCAAGTATTCCGCGCGCTTTCGCTTCACCTTGCGCAACTGCGAGATCCCAGCCAGCGAAGTTGCTTGCGCCAACATAGCCGATCTTGCCTTGTGCCTGCGCGGAACTGAATCCGTTCCACAGCTCGTCCCAGCTCACATTGCGGTCCACATGGTGCATTTGGTACAGCTCGATGTGGTCGGTGTGCAAACGCTGCAAGGAAGCTTCCAGATGGCGGCGCAGTTTATAAGAAGACAATCCGCCATCACGGTTCGGACCGTCATGCTTATCGCTCATATCTCCGTAAAATTTCGTAGCAAGCACGGTACGCTCTCGGCGTCCGCCGCCCTGCTTGAACCAGCGGCCGATAATTTCTTCCGTACGGCCGGCATTTTCACCCCAACCATAGATGTTCGCCGTGTCAAAGAAGTTAATGCCCGCGTCCAAAGCGGCATCCATAATGCGGAATGATTCCTGCTCGTCCGTATCGACCCCGAAGTTCATCGTGCCAAGGCAAAGTCTGCTTACCTTCAAACCAGAACGTCCCAAATAGGTGTACTTCATCTCGATTTCCACAGCTCCTCTATCATGGATAATGGTATAGCGTCTCTAGCAGGAAATGTCTCCCTTCTCTATTATAGAGATTCGGCCTCGGAATACCAAACGTGAAAATATTAAATTTACAAAATAAAAAAAGGCGATGTCTCTCCCGCGTTGTTGCCCCGGGAATATCGCCTCTGTTAGGGATCACACAGTCGGTCATGATCATTGCCATTAATAGAAAAAAAGCACCAACCAAGCCGTAGAAAATCCACGTCTTGGCGGTGCTTCCGCTGCTTTGATTATATCTGCAGTACGCTTGCTCGTAAACTAGCCAGCTAGTTATCCGATCGCATCGCATCTACGGCATTACGAATCGCTTGATAGAATTCTCGCCAGTGCGGAGCGGCTCCTTCGGGTCCGACCTGCGCCTGTGCAGATCCGCTTTGTTCGGCCCCTTCCGGCTGCTCCGCTTGTCGCAATGCCGAGGCTGCATCCTCGTTCGTCACTGCTGACGTTTGCGCTTCCTTCTCCATCATCGGCTTACGCTGCCACCCTTCGTTAACCTTTCAGACGATGCTTACGCAGCGTGAACAGCTCGCGCAGCTCGTCGGTCGACATCTCGGTTATCCAATTCTCCGATTGGCTAACCACCTGATCGTTCAGCATTTGCTTGCGCGCAATCATATCGTCGATCCGCTCCTCGAGCGTGCCAAGCGTCACATACTTGTGCACCTGCACGTTGCGGGTTTGACCGATTCGGAAAGCGCGGTCCGTCGCCTGATTCTCAACTGCCGGGTTCCACCATCGGTCGAAGTGGATGACGTGGTTCGCCGCCGTCAAGTTCAAGCCTGTTCCGCCAGCCTTAAGCGAAAGAACGAACGCACAGCCCGGCTCCTGCTCGTTCTGGAACGTCTCAATCATACGGTCACGCTCTGCCTTAGGCACACCACCGTGCAGATAAGGCGTCGGCAGACCTAGGCGCTCATTGAGCAGTCTCTGTAGTGTAAGGCCCATCTCCACATACTGTGTAAAGATTAAGCAGCGCTCGCCCTCGGCAGCTATTTCCTCCACCATCTCAAGTACGCGAAGCACCTTGTTGGAGCGCTCCGGGTCCCAAGCGTTCTTCAGCACAGCGGCATCCTCCTTGAGCAGCAAGCTCGGATGGTCGCACACCTGCTTCAGCCTTGTCAGCGCCGACAGAATGATGCCGCGCCGCTGGAAGTCGCCTGCGGATTCAAGCTGATTCATCAGCGTCGATACCATATTCTCATACAGCGCACCTTGCTCCACCGTGAGCGAAAGGTATGTGCGCATCTCATTCTTCTCCGGCAGCGCCAGCTGGATGGACGGATCCTTCTTCAAACGCCGCAGCATAAACGGCTTCACCCAGCGCTGCAGCTCGGCGATAAGCTTCTCATCGCGTTCCTTCTCGATCGGCAGCACAACCGCCTTGCGGAATTCATTCAGCGTACCGAGATAGCCCGGATTCGTAAAATCATACAGCGACCACAGCTCCGTCAGCCTGTTCTCCATCGGCGTACCTGTCAGCGCAATGCGATGCTGCGCCGAGAAGCCGCGAATGGCCGCTGACTGCTTCGTGTAGTAGTTCTTAATATTTTGCGCTTCATCTAAGCAAACGACGTCCCACGATACGTTACCGAGCTCTTCTTCATCGAGCGGCGCAAGCGTGTAGGAAGTGATAACGAGATCAACCTCCGCTGCTTCGAGAGCGAACTGCCCGCCTCTCGCTCGCTTCGGGCCGTAATGCACAAGCACGCGCAGACCTGGCGCGAACCGTTCAAGCTCCTTCTCCCAGTTGCCGATAACCGACGTCGGGCAGATGAGAAGCGAGGGGCCGAGCCCGCCATTCTCTTGCACATGCTGCAAGTAGGCGGTGAACTGAATCGTCTTGCCAAGACCCATATCATCGGCAAGACAGGCGCCAAGCCCGAACTTGCGTAAGAATGCAAGCCAGGATACCCCTTGCAGCTGATAATGGCGAAGCTCCCCTTGGAATGCTTCCGGCTTCTCAACAAGCGGCAGATCGGATGCTTCACCTAGCTGCGCAATCCAAGCAACTAAATGCTCATTCAGCTCTACCTCAGCGACCAGAGCATCTTCAAGCTCGTTCTCCGGTTCCAGCTCCGCACCGCCGCGCAAATGCATCTCGAACACATCGCGCATCGACAGCCCGCGCTTGCCGCCGTTCTTCTTCAGCCACTTGCGCAGTCGTTCCATATCGCCGGGATCGAGATGTACCCACTCGCCGCCGATCTGCATGAGGCGGCGATTCTCAGAAGCGAGCTTCATGAATTCCGCTTCACTCATATCGACATTGCCAACGGCAAGCTTCCAGTCAAAATCAACGATCTGCTGCAGCCCGAACATCGACTGCTCGCCGGATCCGACCGATGAACGCACCTTCGCTTTCAGCTTCATCCTCCGATTGCGCGCCGCTTCCCACCAAGACGGCAGCAGTACGGAGCAGCCGGCAGCAAGCAGCTTGACGCTCTCATGCTCCAGAAACTGAAACGCCAGCTCGTCGGTAAGCTCTGTCCGAATGAGCCCAGCCGGAGCGCCTATGCGGCTCAAGGATTCGGGCAGCACCCATTCCGGCAGCGCAGTCGCCCACTTCTGTTCCTCCTTACGCAGCCGATCAGCAAAGTACTCGTGCCAATCGGATGGCGCATCCTCCGGCAGCACGAAACGCTGCGCTGCGCCATCTTCTTCGTATGGCGCGGCGGCCGGCTCAAGCGTTAGCCAGCGGCCGCCCTCCGCCCGCTCCTGCACCGCAGGACGCAGCCGCCAGCCTTGCTGCTCATTCGGCTCAAGCAGCTGAAGAGCCGTCCGGAACGGCACTTGATCCTGCTTCATGCCGATCGATACGAGCCAGTCATCCTCATCGGCGGCCTTCATCATAAGCGCGCCTTCACCCGCAAGCGCAGCTGCTTTACGCCAAGCGACTCCCGCTGCTTCATCCGAAGCGATTAGCTCCTCCACGATGCCGCTCAGCCATCCTTGCACCGCATCGAGGTCGCCTTCCCGCTCAAGCTGCGGCACAAGCTCGCGCCATGCTTCGAGCGTCTCCTGCTCGCTGCGCGGAATTTCGAGCCGCCATGCCCTTGCCTCCGCACGCCACTGCGACCAATCCGGCGCATACCAGCCGTTTCTTAGCGCCTGCCGGAGCAGCTCTGCCAGCTTCGACAGCGCCTGCGCACGTTCCGTCCATTCTACGCGCAGCAGCCGGGCCGGCTTCGGAGATGACAAGTAATCCATCGCAAGCGACGGCGATACGGTCAGTTC
The DNA here is from genome assembly GCF_056120345.1 of Paenibacillus sp. sgz302114. NCBI lineage: Bacteria > Bacillati > Bacillota > Bacilli > Caryophanales > Paenibacillaceae > Paenibacillus > Paenibacillus sp. sgz302114. Next base: position 431,542 of record NZ_JBVYOI010000005.1, on the reverse strand, counting down.
GATCCGCTTTAGCCGCTCATCCGATCGCTCTTCAATGTCCGCGCCATACCACGAAGCTTCATGCCAAGCAAAGAGCAGCTTCCGCATTCGAATCGTAAGTCCAGCCGAGTGCGCGGTGGACAGCACGATGCCAACGCCTGCTTTCCAGAACCCGTCTACGACGATTATATCTGCAATTGAATAGCCTCTCATGTGATGATTTTACCCCTCCACAGCTCTTCCTGCAGTGCGCGCAGCCGTCCGTGCTTCCGCACGATGCCGTCCACGTACCGGTTCCATTTATCTGCCTTCTTCTCCGCTTTATATAGCTTCTCCAGCTTCTTCATCAGCTTGACGGCTTGCCTGTAGCCCTGCCGGTTCCGTGACCGAATCGCGCCGTCGATCGCTTGATGATAGAGCGGATACAGCGCATCAGGCGCTAGCTTGCTCATCTCCCGAATAAGCTGGACATCCATCTCGTCTGGCTCTATGCCGAAAAGCAGCTGCAAATCGGCCCATTGCTCATACTGCTTCCGATCCAGCCAATGCTCCGACAATGCGGAGTAGGAGTGCGGAAGGAACGAGACTAGATACTGCTGCCACTTCGGATTGTCCTGCTGCTGCATATCGGCTAATCTGCACATCGACAGAAAAGGCCCGAATGCTTTTGACTTGCGCTGTGTGACGAGACCGCTATGCAAATAGCCGATCCAGCCTTCCAGCTTGGCATAGTTCCGTTCTTCGAGCCGCTGCAAGGCACAATCGCAAGCGAGCAGTGCCGTCCGATTGAACACCGTCTTGCCAAGCAGATCTATCGCATCCGCGTCACGATTATCGGCAAAAGCCAGAAAAGCGAGCGCCATCGGCGCAAAGAAGCCTCCCATGCCCGCCGAATCCGGCGTGCCCAGCGAAGATTCCAGCTTGCTTTTTAGCCAATCCTCTTCCGCCCGCGTCCACGCCTCATCATGTATGAGCTGGCCCCACAGCGCGAAATAGAGCGATTCCCACCGATGCAGCTGATGCTCCCGATCCATTTCCCGTTCATGGAACAGCTCAATCAAGTGATCGACAGCTGCCCGCTCCGGCTCAGTCATCTCAGCAGGCTTCAGCTCTGCCGTCAATTCGAAATATTGATTCATCCACGGCTCTGTCATCCGTGCGAAAGCCATTTCATAGTAGTAGCGGCTGTAGGTATCCGTAATGGAATACGCCCGCTCCGCCTGCTCGAGCACATAAAGAATGCCATGCATCCAATGCAAGCTGCGAAGTCGGTCATCCCATAGCTTAGATACCGCTTTTATATTTAACAGAACCGCTTGAAGCGGATGAAGCGAGTGCCGGCACTGACGCCACACTTCTCCATGCTTGCGGTCCATATCCTCGATCCATTGCTTAGGGTCCGTCTCTATCCCGGAAGCTGACCTTGCGCTTGACTCCGCATGAACAGACCGGCTCCGGTCTGCGTCGATCAGCACATTTCCATAGAGCATTCGGTTATGGATCTCATCGGCGCTTCTGCCGGCATACGCATAGTACCCATAGAACACTGCAGCCATATGCTTGCAGTAGCCCGTGTTCGGACATGTGCAAGTGCTGAAGCCAAAATCATCGGTATCCAGTGTCACCGCATAAATAACGGTTCCTTTTACCGCACCGTATATGGAACCGCCCTCCATCACCTGTACGGATAGCACCTTCTCACGGCGGTAGTAATCGAAGCCGCGTTCCAGCACCTCAAGGGGGATGCTGCTTGCTATTGCCTTCTCAAGGGCCTGCAGTCTATGCTCATCCAGCTGAAAAAACGTGCTCACTTTACTCCCCCCTTGTCTTTGCAACCATTCCAACCATTATATCACATTCACCAAGCAGTTTCGCTGTTCACCCGAACAACCTTGTTTAAGAAAGCAAAAATCCCCTGCCTCGGAGCCTCCTCCAAAGCAAGGGATAACGTTTGATTAATAAGGGATTTTGACGATAAAAGATACAACGTTTGGTTCGTTAATCGCGAGGCGAATGGTGCCTTTATACTGCTCGACGATGGACTTCACGATGTGCAGCCCGAGGCCGGAGTGCGCACTGCCCTTAGACGAGTAGCCAGCTTGGAACAGCGGCTTGTCCGCTAGTTCTTCAGCATTGTGGCAGGTATTGCTCAAAATAAACTCGTAATAGCCATCCTTCTGGCTAGCGGCTAACCGAACCATCCGCTGCGCTTCCGCATACTTCACAACTTCGTCGAATGCATTATCAATCAGATTGCCCAGCAGGCGCGTCATATCAAGCGACTTCATGCCAAGCTCAAGCTTGTTTAAATTTTCGAAATCCGTCTGAAAATCTACCTTCAACAGCTCCGCGAGCAGCAGCTTCGACCTTATGACAGCGGCAATGGCCGGACTTCCGATATTAATAATATCGTTCAGCTGCCGGATTTCTCCCGTCAATTCAGAGGCATATACTTTCAGCTCATCCATGCGGCCAAGACTCGCAAGCGACTGAATCGTCTGCACATGATTTGCAAAATCATGCCTCTGAGACCGGATGGACTGGAACAGGCTGTTCATCTCCTCCAGATACGTCTCCTGCGCTCTGCGCGCCAGCTCGTTCTTCGACTTGCGATAGGCGGTGACGACCCAGAAAACGGCAAGCAAGCTAAGCACCGTAACAATCGCAATAATAATGGCAATGTTCACGAACTGCTTATCAAGCGTATTCTGAATGATGCCATAATCTGCAACAAGCGACAGCACATAGCGGTTGATCGGATTGCCCTTCTCATCCAGCATGCTCGCTACCTTCTCATGGACATCGACCGGAATAAATATCTTCATGACATGTTTGCCGTTAATGACTGCATCTTCGGTAACCTTCTCGTTCTTCTCATATGCGAACTTTACATTCGCTTGATCGTCCTGATGCTTGAAGGTGTACGCGCCGCCAATGATCGGATTCTGCGTCATATGCTTCACAACTTCGCCTTTATTCGAAATCGTGTTCTTCTCGCCGAGCGGGAACGTTGCCGGATTAATGACCGTAATTTCTTCGAGCGTCTTGTTCCCCTTCAACGTTTCGGAAATCAGCTTGCCTACGCCAGTCGCCTTGTCATATTCAAGCTGCCTGCCGTCATAGCTGACGTACGGATCGAGAATATAGTTGGTCGTACCGTCGTAGTAATAACCCCACTTCTGGACGGACTTCGTCTCTGTCGAGGAGAATTCAAACGGGCCTGTCCAGAAATTCGGCAGCCGCTGGCCCCAAGTAATAGATACATCTTTCTTGTCGAACAGCTCATTAAATGCTTGATACCAAGGCTTCCACGTATTCGTCTTATAGCCAATCTCTTTGGGATTCGAGGACTTATAAAGCACGATATTGTCAGCGGTCCGCTTGAGCAGCGTAATGTCGACCATATCCAGCTTCTTCGCGAGCTCGACGAGCTGGGCATTCGATACATCCTCGACGTTCGGGCTTAACGCGAACTGTGTTGCGATCGAGGCGGCACGCAGCTCCCGGCCGACTTGCTCTTGATATTCTTCTGCACCGTTTCTGGATAGCTCAATTGATATTTCAATTTGCTTCGCAACTGACTCCAGCTCATGCTGCAAACTGTCTTCCAGCGAATTCTTAGTTGTAAAATAATAGATGGTGTTGTTCACACCAAGTAAGACAGCAATCATTATAATTGCCAAAAGCCATACGTTACGGCGCATGAAACAAAATCTCCGATCGATAAATAAAATTGAAATCTCTCCAATTATGAAGCATTTCGCGCATTGTGACAATGAAAGAAATGCCCAGCTAGCAGCTTGCAAAGAGAAAGCCGTCCGCTTGCGGACGGCTTGAACTCTTCTATGTGAGACTTACCCTCTTAATCGCTTCAAAAAAGCGAGCAATGCCCATTTGCGTTCTTGGCGCTTCTTGTAACGCGGCAGCGAGCGGTAGATGGCGCCGCATTCCGTTAACGTTTGCTTCGCTTCTCCTGTACGCCCAAGCTGCTCATAGAGGTTCGCCAACTTGTAATACGCTTCAATCGACGAGGATTGAATGGAACGGAACGACTCCAGATGATGGATTGCTTTCAGCGGATCTTTCTTCGCATCAATCGCAGCTAAGCGCAAGTAAGGTGTTCCGTATTTCACACGCGGATTGATGGAGAGCGCATTGCGAAGCGCCGCCTCCGCAGCGTCCGACTCTTGCAGATGCATCAGGCACGCACCAAGGTCATCCCAGAACTCCGCGGAATGCTCGAGCGCATCCTGGAGTGGCATGAGCCATTCTCTCGCTTCCTTGTACTTCTTGCGTTCGATAAGTAACCGGGCCAGCTCATGCTTTGCTGGAACGTCATTCGGGTTCATGGCCACCTGCTGGCGCAGCCGTCTGATCGTCCCGAGCCTTCGCATCGGCTTCACAAAGCTTGGCGTCAAGCCGATATAGCGGCGATCCAGTACATACAGGATGCCGAGCAGCACGATTACCGCCAGAAACGGACTGCCAGTAAGCCACCACAGAAAGCTGAAAAGAACTAATTTAATCATAATGCCTCCTGCCTGCCCTTGTGACAAGCGCTTGAATGGAAATCTGTTTCCATTATTGTACACGATGATTGCATGGCGCGGTAGATGCAAAATCGTCTGCAGATTATGCTTGCCGAGCCTCTTAGGAGGAACGTACACTAATGAAAGGAAGTACAGCATCGACATCAGGAAAGTAGGCGTCTTTATGAATATGGATCAGCTGCGAGCGGCACTGCCGCAATGGGTGGAAGCAAGTCGCAAATACACAACCGAAGGTGTGGTTGCTTCGTATATTCCTGAGCTGGCGAAAGCTCCAGCGCATGCTCTCGGGGTAACTGTCATGGGACGGAACGGCGAAATCCTTCGAGCCGGAGAAACGGATTTCCCGTTCACGATGCAGAGCATCTCGAAGGTGTTCACGCTGCTGCTCGCGCTCGTTGATAATGGCGAGGACGGCGTGTTCGCCAAGGTCGGAATGGAGCCGACTGGCGATGATTTCAACTCGATGCTGAAGCTGGAGCTTGTCGAGCCAGGCAAACCGTTCAACCCGCTAATTAACGCCGGTGCGATTGCCGTGTCGTCGCTCATTCATGGCGATACACCGGCAGCGAAGACAGAGCGTATTCTCGCCTTCTTCAGCGAAGCTGCAGGAGGGACGAACGTCGCGGTGAACGAGGACGTCTTCCGTTCGGAGTCCGCAACGGCGCACCGCAATCGCTCGCTCGCCTACTTCCTTAAAGATAATGAAGTGCTTGGCGAAGAAATCGATGTCGAGGATGTGCTGCAGGTTTACTTCAAGCACTGCTCGGTCGACGTGACGTGCGAACAACTGGCGCGCATGGCGCTCCTGCTTGCATTCGACGGCACGGATCCGCTGACTGGCCGCGAAATCGTCCCGCGCCGTTACGTGCAGATCGCGAAGACCTTTATGATTATGTGCGGCATGTATAACGCCTCCGGCGAGTTCGCCATTAAAGTCGGCATCCCCGCGAAGAGCGGCGTATCCGGCGGCATTCTCGCACTCGTTCCCGGTCAATACGGCATCGGGGTGATAGGCCCCGCGCTCGGCAGCAAAGGCAATAGCACCGCCGGCGTTCATCTGCTGGAGACGATGTCTACTGCGCTGGATTGGCGGATATTTTAATCAAAAAAAGCTGCCCAACAAGTCAATTTCATGACCTGCTGGGCAGCTTTTGCATCTTTAACCGACGTGCATCATCATTTCAGGACGATTGCCCTCTTCACCTTCGACCGGCTCAGGCTTGCGAAGCACGAGACCAAGCACTGCACCGAATGCTGCGATGAACGTAAGGACGAGGAACGTGTCGCCGAACGAGCTCGAGAATGCTGCGAGCTGGCTCTTCGCGTTTGGAGCATACACGGTCATACGCTTCGCAAGAATGGTTGCAAGACCTGCTACTGCGAATGACGTCATTACTTGCTGCGCAGCGTTCGTCAGCGAGGTTACACGGCTAACGAGATCGCGAGGAGCGGATTGCATCAGATGCGTGTTTAGCGGCATCATCGACAGACCCATTCCAGCGCCAAGCAACGACAGCGGACCCATGATCATCATCAGGCCGGACGCTTCATCTACCCTGGACAGAATGAACGAAGCGACTGTAACGAGCAGCATACCTATGAACACAAGCGGTCTTGCGCCGACTTTGTCAAACAGCTTGCCGCCGATTGGCATGAACAGACCGGCTGCGATTGCTTGCGGCAGCATGATAAGGCCTGTTTTGAATGCTGAGTAGCCTAGAGCTTGCTGAAGCAGCATTGGAACGAGGAACATCGTGCCGAATAGCGCGATTTGGGAAATCCATTGTACCACGATGCCGCGTGAGAAGTCCGAAGAGCGGAATACGCGCAGCTCGAGCAGAGGCTCTTTGCGGGTAAGCTCAACGATTACGAATAATATAAGCGCGATTGCGCCAACTACGATACCTATGATTGTTTTTGCAGCCGTCCAGCTTACCGCACCTTCACTTACGCCATAAGACAAACCTGCGAAAGCGATTGGAGCCAGGATAAAGCCCAGCTTATCAAGCGCGGCAACAGCCTGACGCTCAATACGCGGAAGTGTTCGAATGCCAAGAAGAATACCAACTGCACCGATTGGCAGATTAATGAGGAACAACCATTTCCAGCTCACATAGTCAACGAGGTAACCGGCAAGTACCGGTCCAAGTGCCGGAGCAAGCAGAATCGGAATACCCATCATCCCCATAACCGCGCCGACTTTATCAGGCGGGCTTAGACGATATGTGAATGCCATTGCAATCGGAAGCACCATACCGCCGCCGACACCTTGAATAATACGGAATATAATAAGCATTTCTACCGAAGAAGCAAGTGCGCAGAGCAGTGATCCGACCGTAAACAGAAACACCGAGATCAGAAAAACCTGCTTCGCGCCGAATCGGTCTGACAGCCAGCCTGCGAGCGGAATAACCGCCGCTTGAGCAAGCGCGTAGCCTGTTACCGTCCACGATACGATTTGTGTCGTCGTGTGAAATTCTTCAACGAGGCCTGGAATGGCTACGTTAACTGCTGTACCATCAAGGACGACCATAAAAATACCGATAATAATAGCTGCGAGCGGGCCTAATATTTTCCGAATGGAAAACGGCTCTTCGCTTCTTGCAGCTGATGCTGCTTGTGCAGACATAGTTTAACCCTCCAGCTCCCTTAATTTTCCGTCTCTCTAGCTTCTTCCGCCATATGCTGCATTGACCCCCATTTAACAGAGGAGTACAATGTAGGCACAATAGCCTAACGAAACTTGACGGTTTTTTAGTAAATGGACAATTGTCCGCTTACTTTTCAGCTTACATGAACCGTCTCCGCGTTGTCAATGAACGACAATGTGAATTTTTTTCTAAATCAGGAGGTTCATGGTTCATGATGCAACGGAGCGAACGAAAGGATGCCGCCAGCAATCGCGAACTTATCCTTGATACTGCGTCCCAGTTGTTCCAGGAGCATGGTATCGACAGCGTCAGCATGCACCAGATTGCTAAAGCAGCCGGTGTCGGACAAGGCACGCTGTATAGGCGCTATTCCTCGAAAGCGGAACTGTGTCTGGATCTGTTCACGGAACGCTTTGGACGATTCGCAGGTGACATGAAGTCCAACACCCCGGCTGCAAAGCAGCCTGTCCGCGAGAAGCTGGCTCATTTCTTGGCTTGCTGGATCGATTTTGTCTCGACAGAATTGCAATGGTTTAATGCGATCAAGCCGGATGCGTGGTGTGCTGACGACGAGTTCAATGTTTTTCAGTCGGAACCATTCAACTTCGTCATTGGCTCGATCAAGCAATTGCTCGATGAAGCTGTAGCGGGCGGTGAAATCCGATCGCTGGATGCCGAATTTGCCGCTTTTCAAATCGCAACCTCGATGAGTCCAATCGCCTTCGCTTATTTCACTGAAGAACGCGGTCAATCGGCGGAGCAGCTGAAAGAACAGTATTTGCGCTATTATGACCGGTTATTTTTTGGATAACCAACTAAAAAAGGACGTTCCCATCGCTAGTTTGCGCCGTGGGAGCGTCCTTCTTACATGTAAATATCGGTTGCGCAGTCGTGCCGTGCTGGCTAAAGCTGGCCGAGCAGCGGCTTGTTCGGCAAGTAATGCTGTGATTTGATGTAACGAATCGTGCGCGTCTTCGCTCGCATGACGATCGAATGAGTCTCAGCGCACTGTCCCGGCAGCATCGTTACCCCGCCAAGAAACTCCCCAGGCGTCACCCCTGTAGCTGCAAAAATCACATCCGCATCCCCAACCATATCATCCATTCGCAGCAGCTTGCGCGGATTCGTTAAACCCATCGCGATGCAGCGTTTCTCCTGCTCTTCATTCTCAGGCATAAGTCTTCCTTGAATCTCGCCGCCTAAGCATTTGAGCGCCGCGGCCGCAAGCACGCCTTCCGGTGCGCCGCCGGAGCCGACATACAGGTCGATACCCGCCTCCGGGAATGCAGGAGCGATCGCGCCCGCGACATCGCCATCAGAGAGAAACTTGATGCGAACACCTACTTCGCGCAGCGCGCGTATGATGTCTGCATGGCGTTTACGATCAAGCAGCATGACTGTCAGATCAGATACCTGCTTGTTAAGCACAAGTGCAGCCTTCTCGACCGTCGTGCGAATCGGGTCTTCGATACTAAGCTTGCCGGCAAGCGACGGTCCGACTGCAAGCTTCTCCATATACATGTCTGGAGCATGCAGCAGCTTGCCCTTCGGGGCAACGGCAATGACCGCCATTGCATTGTTGAGTCCGCGCGCAACAAGCTCCGTCCCTTCAAGCGGATCAACGGCCACGTCGACCTCTGGGCCTTGAAGGTTGCCTACTTCCTCCCCGATATAGAGCATTGGCGCCTCATCCATCTCACCTTCGCCGATGACAACAGTGCCCCGCATCGACACGGAATCGAGCATGCCGCGCATCGCATTCGTCGCCGCTTCATCAGCATGGTGCTTGTCGCCCCGCCCCATCCACGGTGCGGCGGCCAGCGCCGCCAGCTCAGTGACGCGGACAATTTCAAGTGCAAGTTCACGTTCCATGTGCAGCCACACTCCCATTGATTATTTCTGGTGTTTTCTGAAGCTGGGCTACTAAAGAGGGCCGATGGAATAGTTCCAGTGAGTCAAAAAGCCTTCTTGCTTCGTCCCCGGAGAACCGGAGTCGATGCTAGAAGGCTGAGCAAGGTATGCGGTGGACTGCGTCAAATCTTTAACTCCCCAAGCTTTATTAGCTCGACAACCGCTTGTGAACGACCTTTAACGTTCAACTTTTGCATGACGTTGGATATGTGGTTTCGAACAGTTTTCTCGCTGATAAACAGCTGCTGCGCAATATCTCTCGTTGTTTTATCCTGTACTAGCAGCTCGAAAACCTCGCGTTCACGATGTGTTAAAAGAAACTTGCTCTTCTGGTCGCTACCCATTAATTTTGTCACCCCTCCTTGCTCGGGTTTTTATGTTTTACAAGGTTAAGGGATACAGTCAAAGTATATTATGATCAGGCGCATGTAGTGGTGCAGTATGTCTCGAAAAATGGGCGGGTATTTGTCGCATTGCAATTGTCCCTGTACAATCAGCCTAGATATGTAAAAACAAACAGCCATCCCTCAAACTCGGGATGGCTGTTTGTTTGTGATTTTCGCTCTATCTGCGCCAATAATTATTATGCGCGTACCGGTACTGCTCCGGCTGCTTCGGCTGATGAATTGCAAAGCCACCTTGCGGCTTATATGCAAAAGGCGTTTCGCCCTGTGCATACGAAGCCTGCTTACGGCGTTCGATGCAATCGTACAGCAAATGCTGCTTGAGCGCGAGATACTCGAGCGTGTGCGGACCGAATTCGGCTTCGATCTCACCAGGGCGGAACTCATAATAGACGGTACGGCGAAGCGGATTGCCATCGCCTGCCGGGGAGCCGTGCAGCACTTCGATATTGTGCAGAATCACATCGCCAGGCTGCATAGGCACCGGAATCGCATCATCCGTCGTAAAGCCTGGCTGCTTGACGCGTTTATCCGCATCTTCCGCACTCCAGCGGTTCGTGCCCGGAATAACCCAGAGACAGGTCTGCAGATCAGCTTCATCGAGATAGAAATCGACGTTGAAGATCGGCCTCGGATCGGTACAGCCTTCCGGAACGGCAGCGTCGCGGTGCCATGGCACGATTACGCCTTCATTCGGTGCTTTCAGCACCATGGAGTCCCAAGTCGGAATGAAATTCACGCCCTGCAGCTTCTCGACCGTTCTTAATATAAAAGGATGCGCGAGCAACACCTTCATCGGGTCGCTCTTCTCGATAACATACTCAATTCGGCGCAGAATGGGCTGGCCTGATTTCACGCCAACGCCATACATGAAATCGGGATGATCCACTTCCTCCGCGCTCCCTTGGTCAACGAGCTGCTGCATCTCTGCTTGCACGAGGCTCAGCTCTTCGCCGCGAAGGACATTTCGTATAACAAGAAAACCATTATCAAGGAAAAATTGCGCTTGCTCTTCGGTAATTACATCTTGCTCAGCTGCATCAACATGAGGTAGTTTGATATCAATCGCGCCCATCATCTATCGCTCCCAACCGTGTAATAACTGCTTCACACTTGTAGTATAAGGGAACGCATCGCTCAAGTAAGTAGTTAAAAGTAACAAAGTGGTTGCCGAAATCACGCGTTTCTGCCATCGTAAGAGAAGAAGAGGTGATTACACTTGACCAAGGTTCCTCTGCACCATCATCCGCTGCCAGAGCATGCGGCAGGGCTATATTTTCACCCTCCTTACATCACATTAGCGCACCTATTCCATGCCCCTTCGCAATGGGGTATTCAGAGCCGGATGCTTAGCAGCTATCAGCTGCAATACGTCGTCGAAGGGGCCGCTTTGTATACGATTGAAGGCCAGACCTATATTACAAGGCGCGGCGATCTCATCTATCACTCTCCGCAGCAAGTCCATGAAGTTCATACGATTCCGAATGAAAAATACATATGTATTTCGATTCTGTTCGATTTTGGCGAGATCCCTTACCCTGTCGAGCAGCTGCTCGGAACAAAACGCTACCTCGGCAATTTTGCCGGCCATACGATCGAGACGATGCTTACGCAGCTTATTACGCATTATCAGCAGCCCGGACTTGCCCATCATACTCAGTGCCAAGGCCTTCTGATGCGCATTCTCGGCGAACTGTCCGGTTGGAAGCAAGAACAGGAAACTAGAACCGAGCCTCAGCATAAAATTAAAACGAAAATGGTCCTCATCCGAAACTTTATCGCGAACAACTACAACAAGGACATTCGGCATCATGAGCTCGAACAGTTGTCCGGGCTTAGCCGCAACTATATTATCGTTAAGTTTCGCAGCGCCTTCGGCATCACTCCATTCGATTATTTAACGCGAGTGCGCATTGAACGAGCCAAGGAGCTTGCGATTCAGACGAACATGTCCATAAGCGAGATCGCGAATGCAGTCGGCTACTCGGATGTGCATACGTTTGGCCGTATGTTCAAGAAGAAGCTCGGTACAAGCTTCAGCCAATTCTGCTCGGCGATTGTAACGGATCGAATCGGGCGAATAAACGAAAACAACTGATTCGCGATCGCTCGCGAATCAGTTGTTTTCCATTTGCGAATAGTAATGTAGAACGCGGGTAATTATAGCTATTTGCGTGCTGGGAAGATACGGTCGACCATCGCGTTGAACTCCGCTATGAAGCCTTGAATCGGATGACCAAGCTTCACGTCATTCATATACGAAGCCATGCGGTCGACGAAGTCTGGGTTAGCAGACACGTATACCTCATTAATTTGCGGCGCCAACGATCTTACTTCGCTGGCAATCCGGCTTTTCAAATCGCTTGTAACCGTCAGTGAATTGGTTCTCAACGGGTTACTCATCGGTGTCGAGTAAGGGCGCACATGATTAATCTTTGGCGGCATGGTCCGCGTTGGCGTCGAGAGCGGCGCGCTGCGCATACTGAAGTTTTTGGTCGTCATATTCGGTGACGAGATTGAGCTTGCGCGCGTTTTTCCTTTGCTGCTCATACTCATGCTCGTACCGGACGACATAATCTTCATGTAAGGGCGCTGATAAGCTTGCTGCGTACGGCTAAGCGGTGTTGGCGCCGGCACGACGTTCATCGCCCTTGTCCCCTTAGCGGAGACGTTATGATCTTTGAACGAAACCGCAACATAGGCATTGTCATCGGTCAGCATGACATACGCTTTGTTCACCTCCGGCATCGCTTCGATCCGTTTGGCAATGGTATCACTCATCTCCAGACGGTAATTCTTGTGCAGACCAACAATGTTATTGCTGTTCAGACGATGACCGTCTACCCGGTTCATTTCATTCATCTGATCATTCGCAAATCTAGAATGAATGATTCGGTTGCCATTCATATCATAAGCTACACTATTGCCCCGGATATTACGGTTACCTAAGTCACCCTGCTTCTCCATACACCCTGTCAACATCGTCGTCAACATGGCGCCGGCTGCGAGCATTGCAAATTTCCGCTGCATGTGTCCCATCCTCCGTTTCATAAGGAACCGACTTAAGACGGCTCATTTATAGCGTTAACCGGACGGACACACGCTATGCTGGCAAGTTTTTAGGTTAAGTTACGCCTTTTTGCCTGGTGACTGTCCTTATAACGCGCCAACGACTCGATGAGGAACATAAAGCTCTTCAAGGGATGCTATTTCTTCTTGTGTTAACTTTAAGGCAAGCGAACCAATCGACTCTTCAAGCTGGGCGATGCTCGTCACACCGATAATGGGAGCTGTCACTGGTTCCTTCTGCAGCAGCCAGGCAAGCGCGATCTGTACACGAGGAACGCCCCGTTTCTCAGCGATTGCAGCAACCCGGTCGGAGATAAAACGATCCGCCTCTGCAGTTGCGTCATATTTCATTTTCTGCGCTTGATCGGTTTCGGAACGGTAAGTCGTGACAGACGCATCGCGAGCTAAGCGGCCAGAAGCAAGCGGGCTGTACGGGATCACGCCAATCTTCTCCGCCTTGCAGAGCGGCATCATTTCCCGCTCTTCTTCACGATAGATGAGGTTCATATGATTTTGCATTGCTACAAACCGCGTCCAACCATGCTGCTCCGCGACATGCAGCGCCTTCTGAAACTGCCATGCATACATGGCGGATGCACCAATATATCTAGCTTTTCCCGCCTTCACGACGTCATGCAAGGCTTCCATCGTTTCTTCGATGGGCGTATTGTAGTTCCAGCGGTGAATTTGGTACAAATCCACATACTCTGTCCCGAGCCGCTTCAGACTTGCATCAATTTGACTCATGATCGCTTTGCGCGATAGGCCGGCACCGTTTGGCCCTTCATTCATACGGAAGAACACCTTCGTAGCGATGACGATCTCATCCCGATTGGCGTAGTCCTTCAGAGCTCGTCCAACAATTTCCTCACTCGAGCCGCCGCCGTACACATTCGCCGTGTCAAAAAAATTAATGCCAAGGTCGAGCGCCCTCTTAATGACCGGACGGCTGTTCTCCTCATTAAGCACCCACGGATGCGTCCACTGCTCCGCTACGCCAAAGCTCATACAGCCAAGGCATAGACGGGAAACGTCCAAGCCACTATGACCGAGTTTCACATATTCCATTCGAATTGTCCCTGCTTTCTCATTTGGTATACCAAGAGTGTACAGTCTGGAGTTAGCTCCAAGTCAACAAGATGTTTCGGCTGTTTACCTTCTTCTCGATAGCCATTCATGACTCTTGCCCGATTTCCTGTTGCTTAAACTAGGCTTATCATCCAATTTAGCATCAAATATCACGTAGATGAATTCCTTTCTATATGAGATCTTACGAAACCATTTATCGGTAAAATTTGGTTACAATTGAGGCATATGATCTATAAAAGATAGGTTATAGACATGAGCATTAAAGTGATGTATGCTGATATTAGTACCAAGTACTAGTACCTGATATTAATAAATGTCATCGTGGAGAGATCAAGGATATCTAAATCAGACCTTCCCGTTTTTTTTGCACCCTTACAGCTAATACTGACGAAACAGGCAGCACTACGAATGACTACTCTTTAAAGGAGTTGACGAACGATGCCGCACTCATCACTGCGATCTCTTACTGCAATTACCGCCTTCGGCGCCTATGTGCCTGAACGCGTGCTGACGAATCATGATTTGGAACAGCTGGTGGATACGAATGATGAATGGATTTTTCAGCGAACGGGGATTAAGGAGCGCCGGATTGCCGCAGATGACCAGTTCTGCAGCGATATGTGCTTCGGTGCCGTCCGCGATTTGCAGCTGCGCTATGGTGTCGTGCTCGATGACGTCGACTATATCATCGTGGCAACGACGACGCCGGATACGTTCTTCCCGAGCATGTCCGCTCGCGTGCAAGCCGAGTTCGGTATCGCATCCTGCGGAGCTGTCGACATTCAAGCTGCATGTGCGGGCTTCGTCGCTGCACTTCAGATGGCGAATGGCCTCTTGCTCTCCGGCGTTTATCACAAAATATTAGTAATCGGCGCAGAGACACTCTCCAAAGCGACCGACTATACAGACCGCACCACTTGCATCCTGTTCGGCGACGGTGCAGGTGCAGCGCTGCTTGAGCGCGATGACGAAGGCGCCTTTCTGGCTTCTTACTCCGCCACGAACGGCGAGGACGGCCGTCATCTGTACCGCTCCAGCCTCGCAACTACGATAAACGGGCAGCCGATCCAAGCCAATGGACTCATCGTGCAAAATGGCCGCGAAGTGTACAAATGGGCAGTAACTACGGTGCCGAAGGGCATTAAGGCGCTGCTCGAGAACAGCGGCTACGGCGTCGAGGAAGTCGACTGGTTCGTGCCGCATAGCGCGAACATGCGGATCGTGGAATCGATCTGCGAGCGCACTGGCATTCCTCTGGAGCGCACGTTAACGAGCATGGCGCAGTATGGCAATACGTCTGCGGCCTCCATTCCGCTCGCGCTTGATCTGGCGATTAAGGATGGACGGATTGTTACCGGCGATACCGTTCTGCTGTACGGCTTCGGCGGCGGATTGACCGAGTCCGCGCTGCTGCTGCGTTGGACGCTTTAATGGCGCGTATGAAACAGTCCCTTTTGACTCGAGCAATGAGGGGCTGTTTTGTTTTATTTTGTCGATTGGGGGCAAAGGAAGTATACTAGTAATAATGCGTTTACAAGTTTAATAGAAAGAGAAGGTAGCCCCGCCATGAATGATCTGAAACAAGCCTATGAATTGCTCGGCCTGACTGAAGGTGCATCGAGGGAAGAAGTGGAGAAACGGTATTTCATATTGCTCCGGCGTGATCGCTCCAATAAGCAGCGCGAAGGAGATGAGCAAGATGACGCTCCTAGCTTGGAAGAGATCAACCGCGCGTACCGGCTTATCGTCGGCCATGAAGACGAGAAGACCATGGAGAAGTACAATGAGGCGTCTTATGGAAAATATAAATCGATGGGACCCGCGTTTCAGAAAATCGACCATTTCGTCAGCTATTATAAGTTTCACGTTCTCGGTGTCATTGCAGTGATCGCTATTCTGATCTATGGGCTTCACGCTTATGATGTTCACCGCAAGGAGAAAGCGGAGCTTGCGAAGCTGCCTCCGGTGGATGTGAGCGTCTCCTTCTTCGGCGAGTATTACAATGTGGACGGCACGTTCCAGAATTCCGATATGAAGCCGATTGAGACGAAGTTTACTTCGCAATTCCCGCAGTGGAAGCGCGTCGTTGCTTACTTTACTTTTGTCCCCCAAGAGTTGACGAGTCAGCAGGACTCCGCTTTGATGCAGAAGAGCATTATCGACCTTATGATGAACAAAGCCGATGTGTACATCTTGGATAAACCGAATTTCATTAAGCTGGCGCAAGACGGCTCGCTGCTCCCGCTGGACGGCGATGCAGCTAGCAAAATGAGCTTCTCCTACAAGCCTGAGTCGGCGTTCAAGACTGTTACCCAGGACGATCCGACACTGCACGTCTACGGCGTGGACATCGCCGGCAGCTCGCTGCTCAAAGACTTGCCGGTCATCGGCAAGGAATACATCGCCGCAATCCGCATCAACGGCGAGCATCATGACAATGCGTTCACGTTTATCCAGAAGTATGTGAATAGCGTGAAGACCAAATAGTTGGTTTGATGCTGGGAACCTCTGCTGCCTCTGGCGGCGGAGGTTTTTTGTGTGCGTTTTGGCCCAAGCCTCTCCCATTCCACCGACATACACTAGCAATAAGTGTCTATGTTAGCGTGTAAGAGAGGAAGATTGCGATGAAGCTGCTAGTTACTTATTTTATTCCGAGCGGCGGGATTGAGACGTTGAACCGGCTGCGCTTCCATGCCCTTCGCGCGGTAGGCATTGAGGTGCATGCACTGTACCTGTGGAATGGCGCGGGGAGGCAGAACATGGCGGACATCCCCCATTTTGTGACGAATAACGATCATGAAATCCAGACGGTCCTCCAAACAGGCCGTTATGACGCCATCATCGTCACCTGCGATCACCTGATGCTCCAGCGGCTGCGCGGACTTGGCTACACCGGCGCGCTTATCTACGAGGCGCAAGGGCTCGGAACGAAAGAGCAAGCGACTGGCACGCTCGCATTCGGCTCAACGTTTATCCGTGCTTTTGCAAATGCAGCCATCAGTACGCCGACCTCGCACCTTATGGAGCTGTTCCAAACCTACCTCGGCGACCTGCCCCGTTTCTACGTCCAAAATATGATCGACACGAACCAGTTCATCCATCTAGGTCCCGCAGCTGCTGCGCTTAATCCGTCAGGCGCACCGATCATCGGCTGGATCGGACGGCTGGAGCGCAACAAGAACTGGCCCCTCTTCCTCGATATTTGCAGCGTGCTTGCATCCCTGAGGCCGGATCTGCAAATCTGGATGTTCGAGGACGCCACCATCTCGGAGCCCTGCGAACGGGATCGATTCAACGCTCGCATTCGCGAGCTGAATCTGACACATCGGCTGACGGTCCGCTCCAACATTCCGCACAGCCAAATGCCGCTCTACTTAACTGCCATCGGGGATTCCGGCGGTCTACTCCTATCCACCTCCATAACCGAGGGCTTCGGCTATGCGGTTGCAGAGGCGATGAGCTGCCGCTGCCCGGTGCTGTCCACCGACTCCGACGGCGTCCGCTGTTTCATTGACCATAACCGAACAGGCAAATTTTTCAACTCTAGCACGATTCCCGAAGCGGTGCAGGCAGCAAGCGAGCTTATGGATAATTTGCCGCTGCGGAGCGCCATCCGCGGTGCAGCTGAGCAGCACATTCGAACGCATTTCTCGCCAACCCGCTATGCCGCGGATATCGTCAATATCCTCGTCGCCCTCAGACTCCGTCCTACGTCTAGCAACTGCTGCCAAAAATAGTCTTTTAACTAAGAACACCTGCTGTGTCTGCATCCGCCCTGTCCCCATATAGTGAAGATAGAATGAACTATCGCGAGGTGACCGATCATGCTGCCCAAAGTGTCTATCATCATCCCGTTCTACAACGATCCCTATGTCGATCAAGCGATCGTCAGCGCACTCTATCAGACGTATCCGAACATTGAGATTCTCGTCATCGACGATGGGTCGACGAAACATCAGGATGTGATTGCACCTTATCGATCCCGGATCATTTATCTTGGCAAAGCGAACGGGGGTACCGGCAGCGCACTCAATTACGGCATCGCGATGGCTACTGGCAAATACGTCGCTTGGCTGAGCTCTGATGATCGGTTTCTTCCTGACAAAGTCGAGCGGCAAGTGGCGTATATGGAACGGACTGGAGCACGCATCTGCCATACCGACTATCACGTCATGAACGAGTATGGCACCATTACGCAGCATGCAGCAGCAATTAAATTCCCATCGGCAAAGGCATTCATTAACGGCATTCGCCACGGCTGTCCGGTCAATGGCTGTACCATCATGATGACGAAGGAGCTGTTCCAGGACATCGGAGGCTTCAACGAGTCGCTTCCGTACACGCATGACTATGATTTATGGATCCGCGTGCTGCTGTCGAAGGTTGATTTTCACTATTTGAACGAGGTACTTACTGTCTATCGCCGTCATCAGCAAATGGGAACCGTCCGCAACTTCAGCACGGTTATGCAAGAAGCGAATATGGTGAATGCGACATATGCGGCGCTGCTCGATTCGCTGCTCGCACAGCTCCCTGGATAATAATGAAAACGGAGAAAGCCTGCCGGCACCTTGTGAAGTGCGCTAGCAGGCTTTTTGCTTGTTTATTGTTTAGATCATTTTCACAATATAACCGATAAAATATGCCGCTGGTATAAGAACGAACTGTGCGAGCATCGTCCCGAAGAAGCGGGCGGTCATGAGCACGACGTAGATTTTGCCGAGCCGGTCACGATGGGATTCGTCGCTTAGCGCTTTGTCTGTAATAAGCCCAAGCTGCGGGTCGATGAAGATGGTGAGCAGGATGGTCGCGACGCCGTTGATGAGGCCTGATGCCTGTGAGGCGGCAGTGCTGAATTGTGGGTATATATGCGCGGCATACAGGGAAGCCAGAACGCCGACGGTATAGAAGGAAGTCACGATCATGCTGAGCAAAATAAACTTTTTCGGAATGCCGAGGTAGCGGAAACGTTTGAAGTTAAACTTAGGTGCTTTGAGGTAATATTTCGTATTCTTCAGCTGGCCGATCGTGACGCTCGTGATGAGCTTCGGGAGTGAGCCTGCAATCTCAAGCTTGGCAATCAATCTGCCGAACAGGTTCACGAAAGTGGGAAAAAGAATGATCGCGAACAGTGTCCCAATCGACGAGGCGAGCAAAATAAATCGCAAATACGTGAGCAACTGGAACGTCGCATGATGCTTCGCGTAATCGACGAACTTGGCGGTCAGCGGCGCTTGAATGAGGTTCGCCGTACGTGAGACAAGGACGATGATCCCGGTCAGCGACAGCGCGACTGCGATTTTGTTGAGCCGGACGCCTGCGAGCCGTACCGCATAGGACAGTGTTTCTGTTGTATGGATAATCATCGTCATAATGAATACGATAATGAGATTGTTCGTCAACGGCGCGTCATCTCCATAGCGTTCAAAATGGGCTACCAGTGTTTCTCCAGCGCTTCCTCACTCGGGCGGAATCCGCTTCTTTCATAGAATTGGACGCTTGTGCTGCTTGGCCATAGAATGAGAAACTCGACCGCTTGCTCCTTCGCCCACAGCTCCATCGACTGATGAATTTGAGTTCCGATCCCTCGGCCTCGATAAGCGGGTCTTGTGTATACGTTTGTGACATAGCCGAAGTACGGGTCCTCGACTCTGCCAGGTCTTGGCACCTTATGAATGAGCTGCAAATACATATGCGAGACAATTCGCCCGTCCTCTTCGGCGACCCAGATGTACCAGTCTCCGCCTGAGATTGCCCGTTCGAGAAACGCCGAGCACGTTCTGTAGAACTGCTCTTCTCCTTCGGTCTCCTGCTGCAGCTCTGGATAATCCTCCATCGTGAACTCATAGCGGATCTGGGCAAGCTCGCTAATATCGTTAACTGTTGCGAGTCGAATCGTTGTCATAAGACCCCTCCTTGTCTGTTCAACTCTACTATACTAAAACTACTCTACGAATGGAAAATCTATGATAACTATACAAAAAAATCCCTGTAACCCGGTTCTCAAACAAGCCTTGCTACTCGCCGATTCTACCTCCTCCACCGAGCATATGAGTAGCCGACTTCTCTAAGCCTCAAAAGGATTCACACGTTCTCTGAGGCCACTTCGCCGTGAAGTGCGGCATTCTTAGTTACGAGAGAGTCTTTATCAATTTTCGGCGCGTTTTGGATGCTGAGAGCACGCATGTGTCCTCTCAACCAACCAGCCCCACAGAAAAAAGGCGCGGCCACTTTCACGCCGCGCCTGCCACTACCACCCTACTGACTCCAACACCTTAAAACCCGCTATTACCGTTCAATATCGGCACGACCACGCTGCTCGCATTCATATAGTTCGCCAAGGCATTGCCGCTGGCGACGTTAAAGCCAAACTGTGTGCGGCCGCCGCTGTCGCCGTAGGCAGTGTTGTCGATATGGATCCCCTCGGTCTCACCGTTTGTGATCGTGTTCAGCTCAATCCTCACATTTTGCATCGGATTCACATCCAGCCAGAAATGAAGGCTCGCATGATTGTGCCCCGCATGCCCGGCTTTGTTGATCGTGTTGCGCTGGATCTTGAGGCCGTCAATCGTATACGAAGGCTTTGATGGCTCAACCGGCTCCGTCGTCACGATCATGCCAGCATTGTAGATGCCGTCGATCACATTGTCGCGATAGATCAAGCTGTTGCCGCCAACGTCAGACATCCCTCTGCCCCAATAGCTCGCAATGATGGTATTGAACTGCGCGGTATTATTTTGCGCGACGGTATCGAAATTCATCAGGTTCACTTGCGCAACGCCGTCATCGCCCAAGCCGCGCATGAAGTTGTTCTGCGCCAGGTTATTCGCGTCGCCGCCATCTCCCCAGTGAATCGCGTCAAAATACGTATTCATAATCCGGTTGCCCTGAATGATCGAATTCGACCAGTCATTCCAGCCTTCGAAACAGCCGACATGCTCGCCCCATAGATTTTGCAGCACATTGTTCGAGCCTGCGCCTGCCGTTGTTGCAATGATGATCCCATAACGCGAGTCACGCTGCGTATCGACGCCGCTGATGCGAAGATCGGAGATCGTCGTATTGTCGTTAATCTGGAAACCGACATCGCCGCCCCAGTCACTATTCGTAATCGTGCTATGCAGATGCGAATACCAGATACCCGCGCCTTTGATCGTCACGCCCGACGGTACTTGAATTTTGTCACTCTGGTTATATGTGCCCGGTGGAAACCAGACCCCCTTGCCTGCACTTGCTGCAGCATTAACGGCATCCTGAATCGCGGTCGTATCATCGTCTACCCCATCGCCGACTGCATTGTACGGAGCCGACTTGACCGAGATGAAGTTCGCCGGCATCACAAGCGGCGCTCCCGCCGTCTCCAAATCGATTAGATCAATCCCGTACCACGCCAAGCTGTTCCCGGAATCCTTCTGGATTTTGACCGTATCACCCGCATTCAGCTCCACTACAAAATCCTTATCATCGAAGCTGCGCACATACGTCGACCCCGGCGCCGTATCATAGTTAAACGTCGAAGCCAGCGCGAGATCTTGACGTTTCTCACCATTGACGTAGAGGGCAATGGCGCCGCTTGTATTCTGTGGGATGCTGTAACGCAGCACGAGCCGGTTCGCATCGCGGACATTCGTCCACGTCACGGATTCGCCGGTCGCATCGAGGTGGACGTAGCTTTTGCCAGAGGAAGCTTCCTTTTTCACGGCCGTATCGTTGTTTAAAGTCGCACCGCCTCCCAGCGTACCGCCCTCCGCCTCGTATGTTGTAAAAGGAACCGTCGCTCCCCTTGTGTTGTTATTCGTCAATCGGAACCAGTTGATGTTGGCAATTCCTGAGCCGACGACGCCTTTGATATACAAGTTGTGCACGCCCGTAGCGGAACCAGTAATCGGCCAAACTTGCGTCTCGAACGTTGACCAGCTGTCCGTGTTCGCCACTGTGAACGTGCTGATAACAGGCCCGCTCAAGCTGTCCAGCCGCACCTCAAACGTGTTGCCTGTTACGATGGCCGCGACACGCGCCTCCAGTGTCTTGTAGCCGCCGCTTAGATTCACGTTTTTAAAAACGAGATAATCATCCGCATCAAAGCTGCCCACCTCCGAGCCGCCGCCCGTATCATTAGTAGTCGAAGCCGTCACGCTTGACATCGCGTCGTACCCTTCCGCTTCAAGCTTCACAGCCGTCGTCATCTTAATGACAGGCGACCAATGCGTCTCGTCAAAATTCATGCTGCCGTTCGCGCCAATCGTAAAATAAATCGCGTCCCCCGCTTCCACATGAATATCGGAGACGCCGCTTGGTGTCACATCCGCCGACGATGTAACAGTCGCACTCCACAGCTGCGCCGTGTTTTTGTAAATCCGCGCAATGACGCCGTTGCTGCTCGCATTAACTTTCGTAATCGTTCCTGCAATTGCGATGTTCCCGGCTTGCGGAGCGACCCACTTCTTCACCGCATCGGAAGTCGTATCTGGATGAAAGAACGAATCCCGGACGTAGGGATAACCGGAAGCTTCCTTCCATCGTGCCGGGGCAGTCGCATCATATTGGCTAAGATACGAATACGTCGTACCCGACTTCTTCATGTTGAACCAGTTGTTTACGCCTTGAACGGAACCGAAGGAAGAATGCGCGCTGTACGTGACCGTCTCCAGAACTGGAGCTGCCTCCGACTTCTTCGCGTCTGTTACGAAACAGCTTGCGATTAGAGCTGCAGCTAGAACGCCGCAGATCCCATACTTCAGCATGTTTCTTAACATGCATGCATTTCCCCTTTTTGGGTCGGTTGGATTGTTCGCGGGCCGAGAAGCGGATTCTCCGACTCTCAGGCTCCATAATCTACTATCACGAAAGCGAACGGCTTCAGCATCAGCTCAAGCATGCCCGAAGCCACCTGCTGTGATGGCAACGGGCGTTCCTCCATCCGCAGCGACGAGGCATCCGCTGCTGCGAAGCTGCGCTCGTCAAGAACGCGCAGCCGCGACGGCAACAACCCGCCGGCCAGCTTCACTTGCACCGTTACCGCTTCATTCGTATAGTTGGCAAGCAGCAGCGCGATCCGGCCATCACTTCCACGCACCGCCGACGCTTCGCAGATTAATGGATCGGATACGCGGCAATCCAGCAGCTCCCCGCCTTGAAGCTCGCCAGCTGCAGCGAGCGAATGGAACAGCGGATACACCGGATTCGCACCTTCCCCCATCACTCCAAGCGGGCCGACCGTCTCGTAATAGCACACGCGATCCGCACCTGCTTCCGCCAGATGGCGCAAGCTGCCGAGTGTCCAGCCTGCCCCGAACAAGGACCACTGTCGCGCATCAACATGATTCGCGCGATCCTCCGCCATGCGCCTGCCCTCTTCGCTTGCTGCAACCGGGTTCATGCGCGGCTTGAGCGTGATCGGTCCGACGCTGAGCGCAAGCCCCGGCGCAAGCTCTCGAGCGCTGCGCACCGTATCTCCTTGCGCGGAAACGGTCTCCGCTATGGATGCCGTATCGAAGGCATGCACCTGCGGATTGATCGTATACATCACCGCTTCTAGCTGCGGCGCGAACGGTTGCTGCGCACGGTTCAGCTCAGTGAAGAAAGCCCGCGTTCCGCCGCCGACCTTGAACCGCAGCCCCGCCTCGTCCCGCAGCCTGCGAAGCTCGGCCAGCAGCTCGCCCGAGCTTACAACGCTGGCCTCTTCGTAAATAAATACCGTGTCTATGAGCGAGCCACCGCCTGCAACAGCAATCGCCATAACCAACGCCTGCAGCTGTCCCTGTTGCAACACAGGGTCGCCACTGCTAACGACCACTTCCAGCTCCAAACACGCACCAAGCCTAGCCGCGGCATCCGACGCACAAGCGAGTGTCGACTCCCAATCTAGCCCAGACAGCTTCAATAACGATCTCACAAACGAGAGCTTCAACCGCTGAAGCGCTTCGATTTCCCGCTCATTATGCATATGATCAGGCGTTGCGGACAAGCCAACCTCTGGCACCCGTCCAATAACCGCTTCTCCAAGCTCGACTGTCGCCGCTAAAGCAATATCGTCCGCTAAAGCGAGCCCGCCACCCTCCACTCCGCCAACATGCGGCTCCGTGCCAATTAGCTGAAGCGTAACTTGCTGCTGCACATGCTGCCCTTGCGCGATTTCAACCGGATAAGGCAGGCGCAGCGGCGTACAGTAGGTTTTAAAGGAGGCATCCGTCCAGTTGCGCTGATCCTCCATCTCGAACAGGTCGCCTGCAAAGCGCAGCTCTGCCGACACTCTCTCCGTAACAGCATGACGAATGGCTGTCATATCGAAGAAAGGCTGATGCGGCGATATCCGTTCAGGGAACGCTCCCGCGATGACACCGCCATCAGCGGTCTCTACCTGGGCCGGACAACCCGCGAGCGAGGATGGATGCAGGACGCAGAAGCCGATGCGATTGCGAAGGAAGCTGCTGCCTGCAATTCCATCAAACGAGAACGTAATTGTGCCGTCCGCTTCGCCGACGATCAAGCCCTTCCATTCGAAATCCACCTCGCCCTGCCGATGCTCCGCGACAAAAGCGACCTCGAACGAATCAGCGCGCCGCGTCACTTGCTGCTCGCGAAACACCGGCTTAATCGTGCCCCAATTCTGGTCACGAATAGCCGCATAGATGCCGCGGACAATCTCCTGTCCCCGGTAACGGATATACCGCAGCCCGCCTTCCTCCAATATGGCGGTAAGCGGTCCAGCTTGCAGCCTGCGCCGCTCAGGCAACGACTCAGATGAGCCGTAACGCAGCTGCCTTACATCGTATTCGCTGCGGCTTACCATCCTGGAACCACCAGAACCTTTTCCCCGTCAACCACTCGCTTTGCCATCGACCTCTTCGCTCCCCCTTCACACCTGACCGCATTCCAGCTCAACCGTTCCGCTAGCTTCCGTCCGTATACTAAACTAAGATTCAAAGCCTATCGCTTGA
Source organism: Paenibacillus sp. sgz302114 (assembly GCF_056120345.1). Lineage (NCBI taxonomy): Bacteria > Bacillati > Bacillota > Bacilli > Caryophanales > Paenibacillaceae > Paenibacillus > Paenibacillus sp. sgz302114. Next base: position 406,949 of record NZ_JBVYOI010000005.1, on the reverse strand, counting down.
TGAGTTCTCGCACTTTCGTATGCGGAGAAGGTTAACCGCAGCGTCCGCAAATTGTCTTCACCGCTCGTTTGGAACGGCTCGCCCGACTCCAAGCATTGGACAAAATGCGATGACAGCCGATAGTGGCTCTCATCGTGATCAAGCTCGGTCGGTCCAGTCAACACACGCTTGCCGCCGTTATTGTCGATGATGGCAATGCTGCCATCTCCATATAGCTTCAATGTCGCTTTGTCGCCGTCAATGACGAACTGCTCGATATGATGCGCCAGCACGATGTCCGGTTCAAGCGCTCCGTGCAGCTCCCGGCGCGTTGCCCAGCTCATATCCAGCATGCCGTAGAAACCGTCGTGTCCGAGCGTTACGATACCCGAATCCTCCCCAATGACATGCGGGCTGCTGTACTGAAATTCCGCATAGAGCCGCTTCGGCTCGCCAAGCAGAAAGCGCCATGTATCGAACCAGTGAACACCCATCTCGTAGAAGAGAAGACGCGGCATCTGCCTGAAGAACGGCTGCGGCAGCTTCATGTCCTGCGACATCCTCATCGTAAAATAATCCGAGTGCATATACAGCGCAGCCAGCACACGGCCAAGCTCGCCTTCATCCAACACCCGCTTCATCGTCTGGAAGATCGACAGCCAGCGCCAATTCTCCGTCACCATGAGCCGCACTCCTGCATCAGAGGCTGCCTTCACCATCCGCTCCGCTTCCTCGAAGGATTCGGCGAAAGGCTTCTGACAAAGCACATGTTTCCCTGCCTTTGCTGCCAGCTCGACGAAGGCCGGATGTGTCTCCGGACCGGTTACAATATCAACAATATCGATATCCGCCTTCTCCAGCATCTCCTCAAGCGATCCGTAGAGCTGTTCCTCGGGAACGCGGTAACGGCGCCCTTTTTCGATCATTTTATCCCGGCTCCGATTGCATAGAGCGGCAATTTGTACATTCGGAATGCGGCTCCAAGCCTGTAGATGCTTCTCCGACCAGAACCCTGTCCCAACAAGCCCAATTCTCCAAACCACCATCATTCGCCCCTCATTCGTTCGTTTTCGTGTCGGAAATACAAAAAGTATGTATATTGTATACATTCATTGCCGAACTCGATATTCCTCCAACGGATTGGGCTTATTTTATAAAATATATGACTGGGTTCGATGACTATGCTTTGCGGGAAACTGCCGGGAGCTTGTTCAGCAGCTGCACGCGGTTTTTTACGCTCGCCTTCTTAAAAATATTCGAAATATGCTTCTTCACCGTCGCTTCGCTTAGACAAAGCTCGCTTGCGATTTCTTTGTTTGAGCGTCCTGCGACGAGAAGCCGTGTCACCTCTTGCTCGCGGAACGAGAGCAGCACCTCCGGCGCCCCAGACACTTCTGCGGCTTCTTGCTTCTGCTCCTCCGCGCGTCTGCTCTGCACGGCATCCTCTTCGGGCAGATCGAAGGAAGCAATCATTTTGCTCAAATAGCTGTGAAGCTTGCTGCCTCTTGTATCCATGAAATAATAGCGGTTCTCGGTCACCCCGTCGTAATCAGAATGCGTGACTCCTTCCACAACCTCGAGTCCAAGGCTCGTGCAGATCGCATAGGAAATTGGGTTCTCCGTTGGCGCTGCGACCACGAACCCGGCAGTAAGGATATGGGAGATAAACGTAAATAAGGACGCCTGCATCATCGAAATATCGGAGAAATCGTAGACATCAAGGATTTTCACAAAATAACCGGCTTTCGTATGCCCAGGTACCATTAGCCCGCTTCGTTCAGAATGAGAAAGATGATTGAAATATGCCGACGATATCGGACTCGACTGTAAGTAATTCATCGTCTTCTTGTTGATTGGTATAATCTCCATCAAGCCATAGATGGCGCCTTCGGCGTTGCGAATGAGCTTCACACAGGTCGGATCAAGCTCGTATAGCTCTTTCATGCGGATCTGATTCAGAATCCCGAGGCTCTCGCTCGCCGTGAGTATGTATTCTTCCTGCAGACCGGTTTCCCTGTTAATAAAGTGGAGGACGGCATCGCGGGCCGTCTGCCTTCTGTGCTCCATATACCGCTCAGCCTCCTCCCAATTCGACGGATGGAGCGGCTCGGCGCCGAAGGAGATCGACTGCTGATAGAGCAGGAATTGAAGGAACTGGTTGCCGATATAGAATAGAATCTCTCCGTTCTCCCATGCCGCGGTCTTCTGCTTTGCGGATTGCTTCATCTTGTCGCAATAGAAGAGAACGCAGCGCTTCCATATCCGGTGGTAATATTCTGGCCTGCGCAGCCGCAGATCCGCGCCGATTGCGTCCCTAAGCAAATCATGCAGCAGCCAGCCCCGCTCTACGCGCTGCACGAAGGAGTAACCGGTGAGCTTCAGAAACTGCTCGTTCGTCACCGGCTTCTCCAGCACTCGGCTAAGCAGGTCCTGATTGAAGCTGCGAAGCACCGCCGACGCCTCTACCAATTCCCGCATATCCGGGTCAGGCACTTCACGCAGCCATGTACTGACGACGTGCATAAACACTTCGCTGTCTGCGAATGTCTCCTTTGGCAGAGCGCCAGCGAGCGTTGTTGAGACGAGCAGCGAAAGCGTTAGCGGATGTCCCTTCGTTCTGCTCCAAATCCGCTTGATGTTGTCTGCCTTTACGATACCGAAGCGCTCCAGATAGAGCTGCGCAGCATCGTAATTGAGGTCGCTAAGCGACAGCTGGTGGATGAGCTGCCGCCAGCCTGGAGAAGACAGCCACGCCCCTTGCAGCCTGAACCTGCCAGCAACAATGACGAGAATGCCCGGGTGCAGCTGTGCGAGAAACTGCTCCCGCAGCCAATATTCCATCTCGCCGAACGACTCGAAGGAATCGAGCGCCAGCACCATTTTGCCGTGAAGCGCCATATCCGCCAATGCTTGCAAGCAGCTCTCGATCAATTGTCCGACGTCGCTGCTTTGAAGAATCGACTGCATCGGGTAACGGATCGCACGCAGAACGTGATGGCAGAAGTCCACCGGATTGCCGGGGAAGACGCGGCAGTCCAGCAGAAGAAATTGAACGTTCCGCTGACTTGCTAACCGCCTGAACTCGTGCAGCAGATAGCTTTTGCCAATTCCTCCAGTCCCGTACACATTGATAATACCGCCTTGATCTGATGCCCCTTGAAGCCGATCAACAAAGAACTCAATCTCTTTATCCCGTCCAACAAGGTAGTGCTGTTCCATCAAATCGAGTGTCCGCGCTACCCGCTCATTGCCGCTGCCTCTCTCCATGTCCACGCCCCTCTTATCTCAGCATCAGGTTCCGTGAATACCGCTCGAGGTACTCCTTTTTTACAACTTTCGGATAATGTTTATTTTACAGCCGCCATGCTATTTTTGAAATATCTGTAAGTGAGCCTGTTGGCCTAATTTGCTGCATTTATTGTGGAACCTATAAATTTTTTTGGGAGGCTTCTAGTAATGAAGAAAAAAAGCATGATTGCCTTGTTATCTGCCACAGCGCTGCTTTCGATGACTACGGGAGCGTTCGCAGCCACGACGTCAACGACGATTAAGGCTGTGCTCGACGGGACGCTTCACTTCAAGAAAGACGGCAAAGACTGGCAGCCTACCGATGCGAATGGCAATAAGAAGCTCCCAATCACGTACAAAGGCACTACCTATCTGCCGCTGCGTTCGACTGCAGACGCGCTCGGCGTACCTCTGAAGTATGATGCTTCAACGAAGACCGTCAGTCTCGGCGAATCGGGCACGACAGCGACGAATAAACGCGTCACCTTCTATGACAAGCATATTAGGATGGTCAAAGACTATACCGTCAAATATTACGATGTGATCAACAAAGCGCAGCTCGTGTTTGATGGCAAGCAGTATAACGGTGCGTACTCCTTCGCGGTAGCCCATACGGAAGATTATTATTTGTCCTTTGATTTCGGTGCGAAGTATAACACGCTTCACCTTGTGGTCGTCCCTGAGGTCGATATGAAGATGAAAGTGTATAACGGTGACAAACAGCAGCTCTCCGATGTCATCTCACTCTACAAAGGCGAAGTGAAAGAGGTCGACGTCGATTTGCAGGGAAGCCAATCCGCGATGATCTACGGCTATGACGTTGACTATGGCAAGGATGTCTTCCTTAATATTTTGAAAGACAGCTACGTAACGAATGAGCCCATTCCTGGTCCTGGCCTGCAGCCACCTGATGATATCGGCTCAACAATCCATTAATTACGAACACCTTCAAGAGTCGCTGCCCGCTTATGACAAGGGGGACTTCTTCTTGAAGGTGTTTCTTTATGCACTATTTCGCAGCATCTTCCAATATATATGGAGCACAGGCAAGTTATGAAAGGAGGAGCTATGTGATTCCGAAACGTAGAAGGTGGCTGCTCTTGTGGTCGCTCTGCATTTGCGCGCTTATTTGGATGCCGATGACCGCAGATGCATTCACGCCTATTAAGATTAAACCTGGCATCCCAGTTAAACCGATTCAACTCATACCAATCGGTAAACGAATCTGGTCCAAACAGATTGGCCAAGGGAATGAGACGGCGCCTGCCATTGGACCGGACGGTACTGTCTATATGCATGTCGTTCTAGGCTTCCTTGTCGCCTATAACCCGGATGGTACGGTCAAATGGACGCAAAGCGGTTTTTCATATATTACGTCCATCACGGTTCAACCTGATGATGGCACGGTGTACGTGACTGACGACTATAAGCTGTACGCCTATACGCCGGCCAGCAAGCTAAAGTGGAGCATCTCGCTCCCTTACTCGACGCCACCTCTGCTGGGCAGAGACGGCACGATTTACGTCGTTACGAATATGGGAGAGCGATCAACGCTGCAAGCAGTTTCTCCTTCGGGGACAATCAAAGGGCATTTGGACCTGGATCAGGCGAGTTCTACAGTAGGAGGCGCAATCGGAACGGACGGCACAATCTATCTCGGCGGGAATCATGGTACGCTGTACGCCGTGTCACCTCAAACCACCGTTACCATCACGGCTCCGTCAATCGGGCATCTTCCTGCAAAAATCATAACAAGGCTTACGCCGATCCCGCATCTAAAGTGGAAGACAATTCTCGAGGGCAGCTATGCGAGCCTAGCATTCGATCCGGACGGGAATCTCTACGCCGTTTCAAACGATCATCATCTCTATAAAATAAACCCTTCTACCAAGGCGGCGACCGTGTTGATCACTGCGAATGGTATGTTCGCCAATGCGCCGGTCATTGGAGCCGATCATACGATCTATGCAGCCGCCTCAGACCGCTTTTATGCGCTTAATCCGAACGGGACGGTCAAATGGTCCTATCAAACGCACGGAACCGTTACGACTTCAGCGACACTTGACGCGATGGGCAAGGTCTTCTTTGGTTCGAATGACAACTACCTGTATGCTCTTTATACAGATGGAACTGTGCTCTGGAAATACAAGACAGGCGGCGCGATCCTTCATACTCCGCTAATCGATCCGGTGCGACCCGTTGATCGGCAGCCGGTTTATATCGTATCGGACGACGGCAAGCTGTATGCCGTAAGGGCTCCCGGATCTATCTAGTTACCTGCCTATTAAATTAAAGAAGTCCCCGCGGGATCAATGGCTCTCGGGGGACTTCTTTGTATGCTTTATCGTCGCTTAATGCGTCGTCAAATATTCCGCTAATAGCCGGACACCCCAGCCGGTAGCTCCGGCGGTCAACTGCCCCTTCGCCGAGGAACAATCCTTCGGTCCGTTCATATCGATATGCGCCCATTCGAGCGACGGATGGACGAATTTGCGCAGAAACAGCGCCGCCATAATCGCTCCACCGCCATTGCCGCTGCTGATGTTGGATGCATCCGCATAATCGCTTGAGAGATAACGCTCATACTCATCGACCAGAGGCAGCTGCCACACCTTCTCGCCGAACGGCTCGCCCGCGGTCGTAAGTGCCTTCACGAACGAATCATGGCCGAAGATTCCCGCAACGCTAGTTCCAAGCGCGCCGACGACCGAATAGGTGAGTGTCGCCATATCGACTACTTTCTTTGCCCCTAAACTATGCGCATAGATTAGAGCGTCCGCCAATATAAGCCTGCCCTCCGAGTCGGTATTGCCAACCTGGATCGTAACGCCATTCGCATAACGGATCACTTCGCCCGGAAGCATCGACCGGTCGGATGGATTATTCTCCGCCGACGGGACGAGCACGACCACATTCGCTGCAGCGGAGCTGCGAACAAGCACATCAAGCGCTCCGAGCACGCCAGCAGCGCCAGCCATATCCATGCGCATGTCGCTAATATCGTTGTCGCGCTTCAAGCTGATGCCGCCCGTATCAAACGTGATGCCTTTGCCAATCAGCGCAACTAGCGGCTTCGACGCATCCGTGCAATACCGAAGCTCCATGAAGACCGGCGGATGAATGCTTCCTTTGCCGACCGCCGCAACGCCAGTGAAGCCTCTCTTCCTAAGCTCCTCGCCTTCGTATACCGATACTTGAACGGCTGTGCCGGCAAAGCGCTGCACCGTTCTTTCCGCTAAATCTCGAGGACGTAAATAGTTGGGCGGTTCATTCGTCAAGTCGCGTGCCCACATCGTGCTTTCCGCGCGAATCTGTCCAAGCTTAATCGCATCCTCGAGCTCATTTGAGCTATCGCAATCGAAGTAGATGTCGAGATCTAGTTGTTCCGATTTTACGGACTTATAGTGCTCGAAAGTGTATGTACCCAGAAGCGAGCCTTCGACCCAAGCTGCGAGCATATCAGGGAGCAAGGCAGGCAATTCACCGGAAGGCGGGCATTGAAGCGCTTCGAACGATACAAGAGCCGTCATCCGCTTGTCCTTAAGCAGCGCGCGTCCGGCATTCCCGGCACCGTCCCGCAAGCTCGCTTGTTGGAACTGCTCTGCGCTGCCAAGCCCGACAAGCATCAGATCTGGCTGACCATTCGTACTGTAAAACCACGTTACCGCTCCGCTTTGCCCCATATAGGGTTGAAGCGTTGCATGCCGCAGCACCTCGATCGTTTGCGCCAGCTCCGGCAAGCTTTGCGAGAAGCAGGGCACAATAATAGTCTGAACTGCCGCGCTGCGGCTAACCTCGAATTTCATCGCACGATCCCTCCATAACAACTCTTTTGAGCTTTCACTAGAGCTCTAATAGATCTTTACAAAGATTAAGAAGACGCTCAGGCCTCCGAGTTGTAATCGCGTCCACATCCATACGAATCAGCGCTTCCATCGCTTCAAGCTCATTCACCGTATACGCCCATACGAGCAGCCCAGATGCATGAGCGAGGTCTACAACCTGCTGCCTGCACGTCGAGAAATGCATGTTCAATCCTACGTAGCCGCCTTGAAGCGCTTGCTGGCATATTCGCTCAGCGAATTCGTCATACTGCTCTGATTCTGCCTCAGTCAGATGGGTGGGCGTATTCAGCATCACTCTTATAGTCGGAAAATGCTCTGCGAGCAAGTCGTGTCCTGTAATAAATACCCGGCTTTGCGCTTGCCATTCGTGCACGAGTCTTACTGTAGGCTCGATCGCCTCTTCTGACTTGATGTCCAGGTTAAGCATTAGACGTTCATTGTCCGATGCACGAAGCACCTGTTCAAGGGTAGCCAGCTCAAAGTCGGCATAGATCGGGTCCAGCAGCACTCTCATTTCCGGTTCCTTCAGCTGTTCATAACCGAATTCTCGCAAGAAAGGCGAGTCATCGTGAAGTAGAATCGCGGTACCGTCCATTGCCGCATGCACGTCCACCTCGGCAATATGTGCGCCGCCTGCCATCGCTTCGTAGAAGGAAGCCATTGTATTATCAGGATGAACGCCGCAGCCTGTATGGGCTGCTGTCAATGTTCTACACATGAGAAACGCCTCTTTTCGCGGGAAAAAGGATTCGGCCGTCTAACCTTAGTTAGAACGGCCGCCCTGTTGATTGTCTGACGATAAGCTCCGGCTCCAGCACGATCCGCTTCAATGCTCTCGGCTGCTCGGGCTCGCGCTTGCCGATGATTAGATCGACAGCAAGCTGACCCAGCTTGTCGGTTGGCTGGGCAATCGTCGTCAGCGCTGGATCGGTTACCGTAGCAAGAATCGTATTGTCAAAGCCGATGATCGAAACTTCATCTGGTACGCGAAGCCCCAGCTCCTTCGCCGCTTGCAGCGCGCCGATGGCGAGCAAGTCATTGCAGCAGAACAAGGCAGTTGGACGCTCCTCGGCTTCCAGCAGCGCGAATGCATTGCGTTTGCCGTCCTTCACCAAATCGCGTTCACTCGCCTTCACGGACGCCTGAGGCAGCTCTAGTCCCGCTTCTGCCAGTTCATCGCGGAAGCCGCGAATCCGCTCCTGCGAGCTTGGGATCTTCGCGCTCTCCGAGAGAACCGCCATTCGCGTGTGCCCAAGCTGGGTGAGATGCCTGGCCGCCAGCCGTCCGCCTTCGTAATCGTCAATGACAACCGTATCGACATCGTAGCCGGGCATCTCACGGGCAATTGCGGCAATCGGCACTGATTTGGCGAGCAGCTTCTCAAGCATTTCCTTGCCGCCCATACCGGTTCCAATAATGATGCCGTCCACGTGCTTCTGCGCAAGCAGCGACAAGTAGTTCTCGCCGCGTTCATCACGGTTATCCGTACTGCAGGTCACAATGCTATAGCCGTGAACGTTGCCCTGATCCTCCACGGCGCGAGCAATCTCGGCGAAGAAAGGATTGGAAATGTCTGGAACGAGCAGTCCGAGTGTATACGTCTTTTTGCCGGTTAATGCGGCTGCGATAACGCTCGGTTTGTAGCTCAGCTTCTCCATTACGCTGATAATGGCGGCGCGACGCTCCTCACTTATTTTACCTTTGCCGTTGATCACTTGAGATACTGCTGCTATGGATACACCGGCTTCACGAGCTACGTCGTATATCGTCGCTTTCATCATCCATTCCTTCCTAGGCCGATCTACCAAAGAGCCTGCTACTTGACGCTCGGATTGACCATGATCCATGCATGATCCGGGTCGTTATGAAACTTCCACGTACGAACCGGACCGGCCATTACATTCAAATAATAACAATCATATCCTGGCGGCGCGCACACCGGATGATAGCCCTCGGGTACGAGGACGGCCTGACCGTCTTTCACGACGAGCGTCTCATCAAGAGACCTGTCGTCGGTATATACACGCTGAATGGCAAAGCCATTGTCTTGTGCGATTTTGAAATAATACGTTTCTTCCAGCAGCGATTCATCCGGCAGCGCATTGCGATCATGCTTATGCGGCGGATAACTCGACCAGTGCCCATTAGGCGTGAACACCTCTACGACAAGAAGGCTATCGGCTGAGCGCTGTTCAGGCAAAATATTATGAATCTGGCGCTCAATATTGCCGTATCCGCGCGTTTCGCGGCCTACGTCTTCCGGCCCGATGAGCCGCGCTTCATAACTCCCGCTGCCCGGCGCTGTGCAAATCGCAGCTTCAAGCACGGTTAACGCCACGAGCTCGAACTCATCCTCATTCGGAACGTACACCGAGTAGGGCGGCGTGCGCTCGAATACGCTCATTCGGCTGCCGATGTCGCGCCATTCCTTCGCTTTCGTCTTCACATCCGCTTTGCCGCTTAACAATACAATGCATGCTTCAAGGTCTCCGGTAGCGCGCCGTAGCGACTGCCCAGCCTCAAGGCGAACAACCTCAAAGCCTACATACTGCCATCCCGCCGACTCTGGCGTTATAGCGAGCAAGCGTCCGTGCTCATCCGGCTGCTCCGCCGGCCTAACGATCAATTTTGACATATCCGCTCATGCACCCTTTCCCTATTATGCGAAATGCAAATGCTGTTCTGCAAGCTGAACCGCTTCATCCGTTCTAACTGGCCGCCCCAGCTGCAGCGACAGCTTCGCCGCAAGCGCTGCCCGCTCCGCTCCGAGTGCGTCATTACCGTTAACCGGAACTGGCTTGTCATATACGATGCAGTCGATAAACATACGCGTCTCTTCTACATAGGCTGCTTGGTAGCGTTCCAGGAAGAAGTGAAGCGGCTTATCGCGATACACCGCTTCAGCCGTGCTGATCTCTGCGGTATTCGGGTAATCGTTCGTGACCGCAACCGAGCCTTTGGAGCCGAACACCTCTACCCGCTGATCGTAGCCGTACACGGCTTGGCGGCTGTTATCAATGACGCCAATCGCGCCGTTCGCGAATTTCAGCGAAACGACCGCCGTATCGACATCGCCGTATTCGGAGAATGCCGGATCAATTAGAACCGCGCCTTGCGCATAGACCTCAACGATCTCGCTGCCCGAAACGAAGCGAGCCATATCGAAATCGTGAATCATCATGTCCATGAACATGCCGCCGGACACGCGGATATAGTCTTTATGCGGCGGATTCGGATCGCGCGAAGTGATCTTCACAATATGCGTGGATCCAATTGTCCCTCCTTGAACATGCTCAGCAATCCGTTTGAAATTATGGTCAAAACGGCGGTTAAACCCGATTTGCAGCTTAACCCCCGCTTCTTCTACTGCTTGTGTCGCTTCTAACGTCTGCTTGATGTCCATACTGACAGGCTTCTCGCAGAAGATATGCTTACCCGCCGCCGCCGCTTGCTGAATAAGCGGTACATGCGTATCCGTGGAAGAGCAGATGAAGATTGCGTCAATGTCCGGGTTCGTTAGTATAGCGCTGCTATCCTTTGTTACGGAAGCGATTCCTCGCTCAGCCGCCCATGCTTCGAGCTCCGGTCCAGCGAATAAGTCACTAACCGCCGATACTTCGACCTGCGGCAGGCGGAGCAGATTGTCCACATGGATTTTGCCGATGCGGCCCGCACCGATAATGCCAACTCTAACCTTGTTCATGTGTAAAATGCCTCCTCTATGTGTCTCTCTACCAGCGTGCCGTCACCATTTTTTTGCGAGTGTAGAACTCTACGCCGTCGCTGCCATTGGCATGCAGATCGCCGTAGAACGACTTCTTCCAGCCCGAGAACGGGAAGAACGCCATTGGAGCCGGAACGCCAAGATTAACGCCAAGCATACCCGCGTCGATCGTCTCTCTGAATTGGCGCACATTCGAACCGTTCTGCGTAAACAAGCATGCGCCATTAGCGAAGTCCGAACGGTTAGACAGCTCAATCGCTTCCTCAAGCGTTGCCACACGAACGATGGACAGCACGGGAGCGAAGATTTCGTCCTCCCAAATTTTCATGCCGCCTTGTACTTCGTCAAAGATCGTCGGTCCTACAAAATAACCTTCGCCTGCGCAAGCAGCATCTTTACGTCCGTCACGAACGAGCAGAGCTCCTTCGTTCTCGCCGATTTCGATGTACTTGAGCGTCCGTTCCTTATGCGGTCCGCGAATAACGGGTCCAAGGAATATGCCTTCCTCCATGCCGTTGCCGATCGTCAGGCGGTTAGCCGCTTCGACCAGTCTGTTCACAAGCGCATCGCCGACTTCCCCGACAGCGACAACGACGGAGCAGGCCATGCAGCGCTCGCCAGCCGAGCCGAAAGCAGCGCTAATAATTTCCTTGACCGTCAGATCCAAATCTGCGTCCGGCATGACGATGGAGTGATTCTTCGCACCTGCCAGCGCTTGAACGCGCTTGCCATTCGCGGATGCGGTTTTGTACACGTATTCTGCTACCGGCTGCGAGCCGACGAAGGATACCGCTCCGATACCCGGGTGCTCCAATATTCCATTCACGACATCATGCGCGCCGTGCACGATATTGAGCACGCCGCTTGGCAAGCCAGCTTCGTGGAACAGCTCTGCCAGACGATTAGCAAGAAGCGGCGTACGCTCGGATGGCTTCATTACAAAAGAGTTGCCGCACGCAATGGCAAGCGGGAACATCCAGCATGGCACCATCATCGGGAAATTAAACGGCGTAATGCCTGCGACGACACCGACCGGATAACGGTACATGCCCGACTCTAGATTCGAGGCAATATCCGGCAGCTGCTTGCCCATCATGAGCGTTGGCGCTCCTGCAGCGAACTCGACGCATTCAATGCCGCGCTGCACTTCACCGTAAGCTTCGGTGTAGCTCTTGCCATTTTCAAGCGTCACAAGGCGAGCGAGCGACTCCCAATTGTCGATTAGCAGCTGCTGGTATTTGAACAGCACGCGTGCGCGGCGCGGAACCGGCGTGCGGCTCCAGCTTGCCGCTGCCTCCTTCGCTGAACGAACGGCAGCGTCTACATCTTCTCGCGTGGAGAGCGGAACCTGCGCGATTACCTCCTCGGTTGCAGGATTATAAACGTTCTCGTAGCTCGTCGCAGCGGAAGCGATCCATTGTCCGCCGATCCAGTTCTGCAGCACTTGTGGTTCTGAATGTGATAGTGTCATGCTTCATAGCCCCTTCCTAATCGTTAGTTCGCTGTAATGAGTCCGTTGTTGCAATCCTCGATATATTGCAGGACTTGGTTTTCCGAAGGCATCGCATCCGAGCAGCTATGGCTCGAAATGACGATACAAGCCGCCGCGCTGCCAAACTCCATGCATTGCTCGAGCGTCCAGCCGTGCATAATGCCATGCAGGAAGCCTGCCGCGTAGGAATCGCCTGCGCCGAACGTCTTAATGACTTTTGCCGGGAAGCTCTTCGCGCGATGGCTCTTATTATCCGCCGTGTAAGCGATGGAGCCGTCCTTGCCATGCTTGATGATGACGATCTTGGCAGCATGATGGAACCATTTTGCAGCGGTCACTTGGTCGCTGTGCTCTGGATTCTGTTCGAACACTTCCATCATGTCGAACTCTTCTCTCGTGCCGAGGATAATATCGCAACTAGAAGCAGCCAAGTTATAATAAATAGCTGTTTCTTCCTTAGATGTCCATGTATAAGGACGATAGTCCAGGTCAAATGCAATCACGGTGCCATGCTTCTTCGCGTACTCCAGCGCCTGGAATACCGCTTCTCTCGAAGGGCTCTGCGCAAGCGCCGTTCCTGAGATGAGCAGCATCTTCGACTTTGCAATAAGTTCCTCGCTAACTTCACTAGCTGTAAGCAGCAGGTCAGCGACATTATCCCGATACATCAGAATGCTGCAGTCCGACGGACTCTTGATTTCGGTAAAAGCAAGCCCCGTAACCGCGCCGCTGTGATCTGTCACAACGTTCGACGTCTCAATGTCGTTGCGTTCCAAATAGCTATGAATGAAGCGGCCCATCTGATCATTCGCTATTTTGCCGATAAAGGCCGTCTTGCGAGAGAGCCGCGACATGCCAATCGTAATATTGGCTGGCGATCCGCCTACGTATTTCGTGAACGTCATCGTCTCTTCCATCGGACGATTGATCTCATTGGCATTGAGATCGATGCAGAGCCGTCCAATCGCGGTAAAGTCAACCGATTTCTGCTGATCAAAGGTTACATATGTCGCCATCGTTTACTGCTCTCCTTCCTCTGCAACGAGGGAATCGAGGTAACGGAGCGCTCGGGCTGCATATTCATAGGCTGGGTGAAGCGCTGGATCCTGCTCACCTTCGAGCAGCGCCCATCCTGCATATTTACGACCTGCCAGTTCATTGATGATTGGAGCAAAATCGATGCAGCCGTCGCCCGGCACCGTAAATACGCCTTTGCGGATACAAGTGATGAAGTCGGCATTCTCGGCGCGAGCCTCTGCCAGCACCTCGGGGCGAATATCCTTCAAATGCACGTAGGCAATACGGTCGAAGTGCTTCTGTAGAACGGTCAGCGGGTTCGCGCCGCCATAGTAAGCGTGGCCTGTATCAAACAGCAAGTATACGAGGTTCGGATCAGTCAGCTCCATCAGCTTGTCGATCTCCTCTGGCCGCTCGACGACCGTTCCGCCGTGATGATGATACGTAAGCTTCAGCCCGTATTCCTGTGCGATTGCGCCTGCAGCATTTAGCCCTTTCGCCAGCGCTTCCCACTGCTCCTCATTCAGACGCTGTACTTCGCTTGGCGATTGCCGCGGATCGAAGTGCAGCGAGCCTCCTGCCTCGCAAGTGCTGATTACAGTGCTGCCCATTTCCTTGAGAAACTTGGCATGCGCTCTGTAAGCTTCAAGCTCCGCCTCATGATAGGCCGGATCAGAGAATAGCACGGACTTCCACTGTGACGTCAGGCTGATGCCGCGACGCTCAAGCTCTTGCTTCAATACTTGCTGATCTGTTGGGAATTTGCGTCCCATCTCCGTACCTGTCAGGCCGAGCTTTTGAATTTCGTCAACGATTTGTTCGAACGTGGTCTCGTCGCCGTGTTCTTTCACATCCTCGCCCACCCAGTTAATTGGATGAATGCCGAGTCGAAATGGTATGTTCTTCATCGTGAATGCCTCCTCGTCTACAATAGAGTAATGGATCGTATCTTCTCGTTCATCGCTTGACCTGCTTTAATGACATTGTCGCTAGCCGATACTTCCGGTACTCCGACATTCCACCATGACTCATAGCCGCCGGTACCTGTGCCTGGCACGACTGGAATCTCAATCAGCGTCGATATCTTCTCCTGCTTGGCTAGCTGGAGCGCTTCTCTCAATTCCTCAGCATTATTAGCTTTGAAAGATTTAGCTCCAAGTGCTCTAGCATGCGCGGCAAAATCAATCTGCAAATACTCGCCGGTTAGTCTGCCTGTCTCTTCAGAACGGTAGCGGAACTCGTTGCCGAAGCCTGCGCTGCCTTGGCTCTTCTGCAAGCCGTGAATACATTGGAAGCCGTGGTTATCGAGCAGCAATACCGTAATTTTGCGACCTTCCTGCAAGCTTGTAACAAGCTCCGAATGCAGCATCAGATAGCCGCCGTCGCCAACAAGCGCGTATACTTCCCGATCCGGCTCCGCGAGTGCGACGCCGAACGCGCCTGCGATCTCGTATCCCATGCAGGAGAAGCCGTACTCCATGTGGTAGGTCTTCGGCTCAACCGGTCTCCATACCCGGTGCAAATCGCCTGGCATGCTGCCTGCCGCACATACGATCACCGAGCTTGGGTCAATCGTTTCTTGAATGACGCCGAGAGCGCGGGTCTGAGCAAGTCCCAGTTCGTGTTCAATTGCGAACAAGCGGTCGACTTCGCCATCCCACTCCCGTTTCAGCGCGGATATCGCTTCTTCGCTGTAGCTGCTTGCATAGTTGGAGCTTTCAAGTGCTGTATGAAGGGCGAGAAGCCCTTCCTTCGCATCGGCGGTAATTGCGACGCCGTTCAGCTTGGAAGAGTCAAAGCTACTAACGTTTATATTAATGAACTGCACATCTGGATTCGTGAAGGCCGATTTGGAAGCTGTTGTGAAGTCCGAGTATCTCGTTCCAATGCCGATAATGAGATCCGCTTCCTGCGCCAGCTTGTTGGCTGCGAGCGTTCCTGTTACCCCGACTCCGCCGACATTCAGCTGATGATTCCAAGGCAGTACGCTTTTGCCTGCTTGCGTCTCAGCCACCGGTATGTGATAGGCTTCTGCAAAAGCAGCCAGCTCGCGCGTCGCCTCGGCATATAGCACGCCACCGCCTGCAACGATTAGAGGCTTCTTCTTCTGCGCCATTAGAGCTGCTGCGCGTTTGATCGCATCCGGCGCTGCCGGACGGCGGTCGATATAGTGAACTTTGCGCTCGAAGAAGGAGAGCGGATAATCGTAGGCTTCCGCTTGTACATCTTGAGGAAGCGCAAGCGTAACGGCACCCGTCTCAGCCGGATCTGTAAGCACCCGCATCGCTTGAACCGCCGCTGTCATGAGCTGCTCCGGTCTTACGATTCGATCCCAGTATTTGCTGATCGCCTTGAACGGCTCATTCGCCGAGATGGTGTAATCGCTTACAACTTCAAGCTGTTGAAGCACTGGATCTGGCTGTCTGCTTGCGAAATTGTCTCCTGGAAGCAACAGCACTGGAATCCGATTCACAGTTGCAGTAGCAGCTGCTGTAATCATGTTCAGTGCCCCGGGACCAATCGAGGAGGTGCATGCATAGATCTGCTTGCGATTCTTCTGCTTGGCAAAAGCAGCTGCGGCATGAACCATCCCCTGCTCGTTCTTGCCTTGTACATAGACGAGCTCGCCCGCTGCATTTTCCAGCGCTTCGCCGAGTCCAGTCACGTTGCCATGTCCGAAGATGCCCATGACACCTTTCACAAACTTAATTTCTTCACCGTCCACCGATATGTACTGCTGATCTAGAAACTTTAAAAGTGCCTGCGCCATCGTTAATCGAATCGTACTCATGAATGCTCTGTTCCTCCTATTATTTATTAGGTTAAGCGCTATACCTAATTCTAAAATAAGAGCGCCAATCACAATTTCGAGTTGCAGATTAAGCGCTTAATCTCATCATACTTATTTTATCAGCTGTACTCAAGTACCTTCTGTAAAAAAAATAAAAGACCGTTCCCAATCATCTAAGTTGAATGATCGGGACAGTCTCTCCGGTTACCTTTTCACTTTAAAAGCAGAGATGGACTCGTTCATCGTCTCCGCTGTCTGCGCCAGCGAATGTGTCGCACTCGCCGCTTCTATCGCCGATGCCGCGCCTTCTTCACTAGAGGCTGCTATCGACTCTATCATCAGCTTGAATTCCGATGCGCCGGATTGCTGCGATATGCTCGCTTCCGCAATTTCATACACTTTATGCGAGGTTTCGCCCACCTTCAGTTCGATGTCCTCGAACGCCTTGCGCGTGCGCTGCGACTGACTTACCCTTCCTCGACAACGCGCACCGTCTTCTCGGTGTTCGTCTGAATGCCCCGGATGATGCCGGCAATTTGCTTAGTCGCTTCGCCGCTTCGTTCAGCCAGCTTGGGACCTCTTCCGCTACGACGCCGAAGCCGCGGCCTTGATCGCCGGCGCGAGCCGCTTCGATCGCAGCATTCAGCGCAAGCAGGTTCGTCTGTTCAGAAATCTCTTCGATGACCGCAATGATCTCGCCAATTTGTCTCGAATCGCTCACGAGCAGCGCCATTTGGTCGTTAACCTCATTCATGCTCTCAATCGAACTGTGCATGACTTTGCCGCCGTCTTGAGCGATGCCTTCCGCTTGTCTGGACAGCTCCGCCGCTTCCTTCGCCCGCTCCGAGGACAGCTGAATGGCTTCCAGGAATGTTGAGAACAGCTCAAACATTATCTGCGACGATTCCGCTTGCTGCGTGCTTCCTTGCGCCATCTCTTCCGTGCTTGCCGAAATTTCTTCCGCCGCTGCTGCTACTTGCTCGGAATTGAGCATGATCTGGCTGATGTATTTGTGCTCTCAAGTGACGAAATGCGGGGTTTACCATGTGGATAGTCGCCGAGAGAGCATATGCGTTCTTTCAGCTAGCAAATCTGCCTATTTTTCCGGTGAGAGAGCATATGCGTGCTCTCAGCAACCGCCACAACCAAAAACACGGCAAAGAAGCCGCACAAGCACACGAGCGGCTTCTTTGCCTGTTCCATATCAGCCTCGCACCGACTTGCGAGGCCTTTGCGCTGCGCGGCCCGACTGCTTGCTGCGCGGCAGAAAACCGAGCTCGCGCACGTAAGCGTGCCAGCGCTTCTCATAGAGCGCGAACGTCTCTTTCACTTCCTGCGCGATGGCGCCTTGGTGGCGAATCGTACCCATCGCGTCGTGCTTGCGGTATGCGCAGAGCGGCTCAGGAATGAGCAGGAACGGCGTCCCTGCGAGTAGAACCCGGAACCAGTAGTCGAGGTCATGCGTATACCTGCGTCCCTCGTGGAACGGTCCCGTTCTGCGGTACAGCTGTTTTGTCATCATGACTGTGCAGCCGTTAACCGGATTACTGGTTAGAAAAGCTCTGTAGAACTCCCCTACTTGCTTGCCTGGAGGGATTAGATCGAGCTCCTTCATCCGGCCCGTACCGTCGATGATGTCAAAGCCGCTGTGGCTGATCTGCGCTTGCTGGCGCTCCATCGCCTCGACTTGACGTTTGATTTTGTCCGGGTAGAATCGGTCGTCGGAGCTCAACCATGCGATATACTTGCCGCTCGCCAGCCGAAAGCCGTAGTTGAGCGCGCTAGCCGTACCGCCGTTCTCCTTACCCACATAGTGGATGCGGCCCTCGTATGGACGAAGCTTGTCGGCATGCATCGTAGAGCCGTCGTCGATGACGAGAATTTCAATATTTTCGTAGGTTTGGGCAAGGGCGCTCTCCACCGCTTCCGTCACATAAGGGTCATTGTAAAAAGGAATAATGATCGACACTTTCGGCTTCGCGGACTCATTGTTCCCTTCCATCGTTCACGCTTCCTCTCTTCATCAGCCCAAAATATCGCTTCACTGCTGCCGAGCCGCTGCGAGCGTATCCCGAAGCGACTCCATCAGCGAAATACGTGCGCTCCAGCCGAGCGAGGCCAGCCCCTCGCAGCTCACAGGCGCCGGCGATGGCGCATTGGAATCGCCGACCTCCCAGTGCAGCGGCTGCGCCGCCAATGCGCTGAACGCGTCCGCAATCTCGCCAAGCGAGCGCATCAGCCCGGACGCGACCGGATAGACGCGACCGCTCTCTCCGCCGCGCAGCAGCAGCTCGTATGCGCGAATCGCATCGCGCACGTCTAGCAAATCGCGCAGCTCGGTGCGCGAGGAGAGCCGAAACGGCGCTGGCACTGGCTCGCCAAGCATCCCTGCACGCTCCACCTGCGCGGCGTACCTCGCGAGCAGAGCGCATAGTCCGCCGGATCGGCCCGGTCCAATGAGGTTGGACGGCTCCGCTACGATGACGTTCATGCCATAGAGCGACGTCCAGCTCTGCGCGACGAGCACCTGCATCGTTTTGCTTAAGCTGTACGGATGCGGCGGTGCGGGACGATACTCCCCTTCACCTAACGAGACCAGCGGAAAGCGCAGCATTGACCCTGCCACAACGACGCGACACTTGGCAGCGGTACTCGGTGCCCCCTCGGCACTGGCTGGTTGCAGCGAGGGAGGCGGCGAGGTAGCTGGTGTGGCCACTGCCTCGCCACCAACACCACCGCCAAGCCGCCGCACCGCTTCCAGCACATGCACGGTCCCCATCACGTTGCTTTGCAGCACCGCGGAAGGATCGCGCCATGACGTGCCGACGGCATTGGCGCCGGCCAGATGCAGCACATAGTCCGGTGCTGCACGCTCCACCAGAGCCGCTACCTCGGCGCGCGAGCCAAGGTCGCATGCCGCGACAGCATCAATCAGGCCAAGCCACGCCCACTCTGGAGCGCCGGCTTCCGGCAGCCGGCGGACGACGCCGGTTACCGCCCAGCCCTGCTCGCTGAAATAGCGGCAAGCATGCTCGCCGCAGAAGCCTCCCGCCCCCGTCACAAGCAGGCGCGGGCGGCTCACCCTTGCTTCATCCACGCTGCGAGCTCCGCCAGCATCGGGACGTAACCTTGCGACTGATAGCCCCAATCGCTGCGGGTCGTCACGAGTGTCCGATCCAGGAAGATGCGATCATCGGATACGATCGACACTCCCTTCACTTCGAACGCGTCCTGGAACAGCCGCAGCAGCTCCAGCTTGCTCACCGTCTCTGCGGCGGTCAAGTTGACCAGACCACCAATCTCCGGATGCGACATGGCATAAGCAGCTGCCTTCGCAAGCTCCAACGTCGTCACGCCATTCCAGTACACCCTTGCATACCCGCTCACAGTGCCTTGCTGCTCGAGGAACCATTTTAACAACCCGATACCGCC
The DNA here is from genome assembly GCF_056120345.1 of Paenibacillus sp. sgz302114. Taxonomy (NCBI): domain Bacteria; kingdom Bacillati; phylum Bacillota; class Bacilli; order Caryophanales; family Paenibacillaceae; genus Paenibacillus; species Paenibacillus sp. sgz302114. The sequence continues at coordinate 387,381 of NZ_JBVYOI010000005.1, read as the reverse complement.
CTGCCGAATTTCCGGTCCAATGATCGATGTGCGAATCGTCAAATGTCCGCCGCCGCCAACACTTCCATCGCCCCGGTGCTCGCCAAGCGCCTTCGTCTTCGCATACACGCTCGTGCCATCCGGTAAGTCGTCCTCCGTATACTTGCCCCGCAGACCGCTGAACACACAGTCCGAGCTGATATGGATGACGCGTGCGCCAATCGTATCCGCGACATGGCGCAGCCAGTGCGGCAGCAGACCGTTCACCTGGTACGCCGTCAGCGGATGCGACTCGGCATCCTGATTGAGGACGCCGACCGCATTCAGAATAACATCCGGCTTTACCCGCCGTACCACCGCTGCAACAGCCGAAGCATCGGTCGCATCGAGCTGCAAACTCCGTCCCGCTGCATCACCAGTCCGCGTCGTATAGACGACCTCCATACCGTCCGTTCCAGCCGCCTGCTGAAAATAACGAACGAATAGGTGACCCGCCATGCCATTGCCACCGATGATCAGCAGCTTCATGACAGAAAACCGCCGCGGACCAGCATGGATCGAATTTCATCCTTTGTGAGCAGCGATTGGCTCGAGCTGTAGCTGTCGAAATCGACCTTCGGATATCTGCTGTAATGCTGGCGAAGTCCCGGAATCTCGATCGTCGGCAGGATAACCAGATATTCCTGGTCATACACCACAGTCGTCATGCTCTCATGGTCGGTCAGCAGAATCTCATGTATTTTCTCACCAGGTCTTATTCCCGTTTCAATCATCTTCGCAGGCATTCCGATCGACTCGATGAGCACTTCCGCAAGCTCCACAATCCGGCATGTCGGCATCGTCATAACGAAGATTTCGCCGCCGATGCTTTCCTCTGACGCTTTGAAGAGCAGCTTAATCGCATCCTGCAAGGTCAGGAAGAAGCGCGTCATCCTATAATCGGTAATGCGAACTTGCCCCTTCGTCTTGATCTGATTCGTAAACAGATGAACAACGCTGCCGTTCGTGCCTAGCACATTGCCGCCGCGTACGCAGACGAACGTCGTATCGGAGTTAAGCAGGTTCGCGTAGACGATCAACTTCTCGCCAATCGCCTTCGTCATGCCGTAGAAGTTCGACGGATTCGCCGCCTTGTCGGTTGAGATATAGATGACGCGCTTGACGCGGTTTGCGATTGCGGCTTCGATGACATTTTGCGTGCCGATGACATTCGACTTTAACGCTTCATAAGGCTGGTCTTCACATACGGGAACATGCTTCAGCGCTGCCAAATGAAAGACATAATCGACCCGCTCGCACGCGCGCATCAAAGCTTCCTTATCGCGAATATCGCCGATGCAGAAGGTAAGGCGCGGATCCTCGAACGTGCGGCTCATCGCCACCTGGCTGGACTCGTTACGGGAAAACACAATAATTTGCTCGGGCTGCTGAGGCAGCAGCTGGCGAATCAATTCGTAGCCCCAGGACCCGGTTCCCCCGGTGACCAGTATGCGCTGATTAGTAAACATTCCATTTCCCTCCAAGGACAAATTTAACCACTTTATCCGACACATCCTCTGCCAAATACCCGTCCGGACATTGCCATACCGGAGGCAGCTTCGTCATAACGACCGCCGCTTCCTCAATACGTGCCGCATTCAAGCCGCATACGACGTTGCTGCCGCAATCAATCGTCTCCGGCCGCTCCGTCGTCATCCGAATCGTCACGGTCGGCACATGGAACAGGCAGCATTCCTCCTGCACCGTACCGCTGTCCGTAATCGCGAGATACGCGCTCTGCTCCAGCTTCACGAAATCGAAGAAACCCATCGGCTCGTAGAACTCGACCCTCGGATCCATCGTCACCTGCACGGAGCCGCTATCAATCCGCGATCGCGTACGGGGATGAACACTGCAAATGATCCGTTTGTCGAACCGCGCTGCGACACGATTCAGTCCCTCAAGAATGCCGCCAAGACGCTCCGGCACATCCACATTCTCCGCGCGGTGCGCCGTGACAAGCACGTAGCCGCCTGGCTGCAACCCCATTCTTGCGAGCACGTCGCTCGCATCAATTTGCGGCGTGTAATGCTGAATCACTTCATAGATTGGATTGCCGGTCAGCACGATCCGATTGCTCGGGAAGCCTTCGCGCAGCAAATTGCCTTTGCTGTAGGACGTATACGGCATATTGATGGACGATACGGCGTCGATAATCCGCCTGTTCTTCTCTTCAGGCACCGACAGGTCGTAGCAGCGGTTGCCCGCTTCCATATGCACGACCGGGATGCCCATCCGCTCTGAGATAATGGCGCACAGCGCACTGTTCGTGTCGCCCAGCAGTAGGACGACATCCGGCTTATGCGTCGTCAAGATCCGCTCTATCTCCGCAAACATGACCGATAACTGGCCGCCAAGCGTCTGCCGCGCACCTTCGAACAAATAATCCGGCGGGCGTAATCCGAGGTCCTCGAAGAACACATCGCTGAGAGTCCGGGTGAAGTTCTGCCCGGTATGCACGAGCACATGTTTGTCGGCCAGCGCATCCAGCTTCCGAATGATGAGACTGAGCCGAATAATTTCCGGACGCGTGCCCAGTATCGTTACAACTCGCATTCCATCCATTCCCTCCCCTCATCTGTTCAAAATGTTCCCGCGGCTAACGGCGCGAACGCTTCCGCCGCCCTGCGCCTCCAGCCGCAGTTCTCCGGCGGCTCCGCTGTCTGCCGCCCCGCAGCCTTCTCCTTGCAGATCCGCCGGACTTGCGGCGGCGTCTGCTGCCGAGCGAGCCGCCAGCCCGCCGGCGTCTTCTTCTTAGAGCCGTGCCAATCGGCGCGCCTTTCGGCCATGCGGCAATGACGGCGTCCGGGAGGACACGCGCCTCTTCCATGCTGTACCCCATGCGAAGCAGAGGCTTCAGCGACCGGAACAGGCGAAGCACGCCGTCCTCGTACAAGTAAACCGATGGCGATCCCGTGCCTCGCGCTAGCGTCAGCGGAATGTAGCCGCGAACGCTAAGCTGCTCCGCGAACCTGCGCAGCCGCTCGCGGTAAGCGGCGATGCCGTATACGGCGTGCGCGGCCTGCGCATTGCGCACGCCGACCGCTTGCAGCGCGGCATCGTCGGCGAGCAGCGAGGAGACCGCACCAGTCAGCATCGCCGTATCCCCGGTCGGCACCGTGAAGACCTCGTTGCCTGTAGCTCGGCCTATTTCAGAGAGTCCACCGGAGCCATATAGGGCGACCGCCTTGCCGAATACCATGCCTTCGAGCGCCGTCATGCCGAAGCCCTCGATCGTTAGACTAGGTACTACTAGCAGATCCATTGCGGGGTACACACTCTCCACCTGCTCCTCGAAGCGAATCCACCGGAATCGCTCCATCAGCCCCCGTTCCCGCGCAATATCAAGGCAGCGGTTGAAGTAGCCGGCATCGACGGGGTTGCCGACGATGAGATACATCGCATGCGGATACTGCACCGCCGTATTTACCGCCATCTGCATGAAGTGTTCTAGCCCCTTCGCTTCGAAGATCGAAGAAGAGATGTAGCCAACGAAGCGATGGTGATCCGCGATGCCAAGCTGCCTTCGGCGGTTCGCCCTATGCGTGCTCCAGCTGCCCGGCGAGAGCTCCTCCTGATCCCAGGAAGGCAATATGAGCGTCGATTTCTCACTTAATCCCGGCGTGCTGAGCGGGGCGAGCGTCGATTCGGAGATGCCGATGACATAGTCGGAATACTGCTCGATAATCGAGGCGGCCATGCCGGTGTGAGCCGTATCGCGGAGCGTCTCCATCACCGACCAGATGACCGGAATGCCAAGCGCCTTGCCGACGATAGCAGGCAGCGGATGGACGCAGGTATTCGCGATGATGATATTCGGCCGTTCTCCGTCAACGAGCTTCACAAGGTCGCGCCATGCCGGTTCTCTTTCGCTGGCGGCAATCTCATCTTGCATATGCGGCAATGCAAGATAGAGAGGGACGACAAGCGGAATATAGTGCACAATAACCGTAATGCCGAGCTTCCTCGCATTCGCGGCAATGACGCCTTCGTTCGGCACGACGAGCGTGCATTGGAAGGAAGGTAGCAGCTCTCGCACCATAAACAGTAAAAGCTTCTCTGCGCCGGTCACATACTGCGGACTGCAAATATGCGAGAAGACCAGCATTTTCGGTTTCACACTCACACGCTTCAATCGGCCTGCCTTACCCGTTTGTTCGAAACGAGCAGGCGCTCACCTCCGCCCGTTAACTTTGCAGCTTCCTACTGGCTACTTATAAACTCAAAATCTCCCAGTTGTATAATATATTGAGCAGGCCTTCTAATTGGCACGACACTTGAACCCTAATCAAACGTACAAAATGCCGCTTCTCGCGCTCCGCCTTCTGCATGGATGGACAAACGCACAAGTCTGTTCAAGCCTCTCAACCTGGAAAAAGAATCGCTAGCATCGCTTCGATGCGATTGTTGTACGTATGCTCCGTCAACGTCCGGTGCATGCCTTTCATGGCAATCGCTCTTCGCTCATCTTCATGCACGAGATAATATTGGATCTTTTCTACCATCTCTTCCGGCGAAGCATATGTGACAATATCAACGCCAGGAGTATAAAAGGAGACCAGATCGCTGCGTACATCTGTCAGCTGCAGCGTGGCGCAGGCGGAAATTTCAAACGTGCGCGGATTCGGCGATACAGCTGGAATACCTGCGCTGTTGTTGTTGAACGTCTCATCATCATGGGCGCGATGCATGTTAATGGCGATTCTGGCTCCGTTGTACATGTTCGCCGTCTCTTCCGGTCCCATCCAGCGGCCAAGACCGATCTTGCCCGACATTTGCTTGAAGTCGCGCAGTCGCTCCCACCAGATGCCAGAAATATGCGTGTCCTTCGTCGCTAAGTAACGCGTCACCTGATTAAAGAACTCGACTCGCTTCCAATAGGCAGATCCGATGAAGCAGATGTCATGGCGCTGCGAGCGAAGCGGATTGCGCGGCCTGAAGTAAACCGGATCCGCGCCGAGCGGCAAATAATGGACGGCCGGACAGCCGAGCTGACGGTAGTAGTCGACACATGTGAGCTCCAGCGTGAAGACATCGTCGAAGAAAGGCGCAATCCCCTTCGTAATGTCCGTATAGTAGGGGTCATCGGTGAACCAGATCGCCGTCCGAATGCCGGCTTCACGCATCCGCGCTGCATGGATGACGTTGAACTGCAAGCCGTCCAAGACGATAACGATGTCTGGCCTGATCCGCAGAGCAATATCGGCGACTGGCTGCTGCGAATCGGTAATCGTCAGCTGGGTCACTTGTCCGCGCAGCGCATTCGCGACAGACTCGTCAATCGGAGAATAAGGAAATCCTTTGCCCGTCGCCACGAACATGACATGCGCTTGTCTTATGCCGAAAGGGCGAATCGTACGCTGCAGCACCGACTCGCATTGTCCGAACCAGTGACCGTGCTGCCAGCCGAGCCGGTGCCCATCCGCTCTTCCTCTGGCTATACCCGGAAACTTAACTAGCTTGCGGCCACCTCGACCGTGCCGTCTGCGCAGCGATTTTCTTCTCAATGCAACCACTCCTCTCTTGCTTCTCGCGCTTGCGTGAAGCCTCGCCTGCACTACCATTTCAGCACCTCGGCTACCGTATGAAGCCGCTGTACGAAGGAGTGATCGGCAAGTGCGCGCTTCAAGCCGCTCAGCGCGATTTGGCGGCGCTGGTCTTCGTGAGTTAAGTAATAATTCAGCTTCGCAACCAGCTCACTCGGCGAAGTAAAGGTTTCAAGCTCGATACCCGGCCGAAAATAATTCGTCAAATCTTCACGCTCATCCGTCAGTTGAAGCGTGCCGCAAGCGGCGATTTCAAACGTGCGCGGATTAATGGAGCGGCCTGGCAAATTAAGACTGTTCTTGTTGTCCTTGCCCGCTTCGGTCGTGCGGTGCATATTGATTACAATCTTCGCTCCATTGTAGTAGCGGATAGATTCTTCAACCGGCAGCCAGCCGTGGCGAATGAATGGCTTCAGCTGTTTGTAGCTGCGCAGCCGATCCCATAGTCCACCGGCGATAAATACTTTGCGTCCTTGCAAGTACGGGGCGATTGCATCGAAGAGCTCAACCCGATTCCAGAATGCTTGCCCGATAAAACAAATATCGCTGCGGTATTTGGCCTCCACCTTCATCGGCTTGAACAGCTGCGGATGAACGGCGAGAGGCATATAAATAACCTCCTGGCAGCCAAGCTCCCGGTATAGCTCAACCGTGCTCAGCTCGTGGGTCAGCACGACATCATAGCGGGGAGCAATGTGTACCGTATCTGCCGTCACATACGGATCGTCTGCAAACCAAATTGCCGTCCGTATCCCTAGCGCACGCACAGCGTCGACCTGTTCTAAATGATTGCTCGGAAATACATGCAGCCCGTTCAGCACGAGCATCCAGTCCGGTCGTATGAAGGAAGCCTGCTCCGCCATAATCGAAGGATCGGCCACATGCACCTCGCGCACCGTCTGGCGAAGCGCTTCAACAATGCCTGTATCAATCGCCTCAAAGCCTTGCGGGATGTATAGAATGCACACATTCAGCTTCTTCGGCGTTGGAAGAAGGATGTGCTGGCTAATCGAATCGCAGGCGCCATCCCTTTGGCCGCTCGCATACCCCGTCGCGAACCCTGCCCTTGCCGCTGCAGCAAATCCTTTTCGCTTAATACGCACTCACGCACACCTGCCCCATCATGTTCTGCAACATATATATGCGAGTGACAGGCAAGGCTCTTGGTCACTTGTCCGCGTAAGCAGCTAAAATTGGCGTTTGACCCTCTGCAGTATCAAAAAAAAGTAGTATAATTATGGGAGTACAGACACATATTAAAAGAGGTTAAGCAAGCGTAAGACGGTGTCGCCCTTCTTGCGGGCGAGGCCGATTTTGCGTGAAATACGAGGGGGTCTTGATTATTCATTTCTCAAAGAAGCACGTTGAACCGATTCCGGAAGAACAGACAGCCATTTGGACATGCAGTAATGAAGATTGCTCCTGCTGGATGAGAAACGATTTTTCATTCGGAGAATTTCCAAGCTGTCCGATTTGCCATTCCAGCATGACAAGCGATACGAAGAGCTTGCCCGTGCTGACGAACGGCACGAAACGGAGCTTCCAGTAAACAACACGTGACTTGCCACGAAAACGACAAATAAAGCCTCTCCATGCCGCGCGCAGGAGAGGCTTTATTGAGGTTATTGGAGCTAATCCGACATGGAAACGACAGATTTTGACGACTTCGGCACCGGCTATTCCTCGCTCAGTTATTTGCAGAAGCTGCCTGTCGATACGCTCAAGGTAGACAAGTCGTTCATACGAGGAATGGAGACTAGCCCGGACAATCTGGCGATTGTCACCGCCATCATCAGCATGGCGACGACTTAGTCTAGACAGCAGCATCAATAACAACACAAACAGCTGCTACAACAATAAAGCCAAGAGTCGCCTGGGCTGACTCTTGGCTTTATGTGTGTTTTCGGCTTTCCGTCGCCTGAGCGAGCACGGACTGCCGCTTCCGCTCCCTCTTCATCAAGGCTGCTGCTCGTATGCTAACTGATGCCCATCCTCGAACCCTTTTGCGAAGCCGAGGTTGTAGCCTTGGTTATACGCTTGATCGAAAGCGCGATTATAGCCGCTTTGCCCCCGATACCGGCGCTTGCGGCCACGCTGCAGCCTGCGCTGCCTTGTCGCGCCGCTCTTGCTGCCGCTTCCAGTCTTCACCGTTTGTTTGCGCTGCTTTCCCGTGGCTTTAACAGCTGGACTTATACTCTGCCTGCGTGCTCCTGCCGCTTTGCTAATCTTCATACTTCCATTGCCTGCAGCTGCTGGCGTCACACTTAATTCCTCCTCTTCCGTCTAGGCGGGGATTGGTGCCTGCTTGCCTTCCGCTGCTCATCCCACTCGCTGCTGAACCACGGTCCCGCAGGAACTCGATTGCGAGCCGGCCCGCGTTTGGATGCACGAGGAGCGCGATCCGGTTCTGCCGCCACCTGCGACATCGCCCTGAATGTCTGTTGCAGTGCGGCGAGCGATTTCATATTGCTGGATATCACTTCCGCTAGGCCAGGCGAATGCTGCGCCGAATCCGCGATCGATTCCAAAATACGGGCAACCGCCTGCTGGCTGCGGGTTAACGAAGCGATCAGCTCGAGCCGAATCTGCCGCTCCTTCTCATTCCAATTCATTCGAATTTCTCTCCCAGGTCGAAGGTGCCGCCGCCCGTCATGCCCCCCGTCCCATTTCCCATATTCATTTCGTCTACATGGCGAAGTGCAGCCTTCAGCACGCTGGTCATGCCTTGATTCAGCCTCGCGAGACCATAAATGACCTCAACGAGCTGCTCGTGTACGTTCTGCGACGATTTGAAACGGTCCTGCTCTTCTACGAACGCATCGGCAGTCACATGATTGCACAGCCACGCGCGCACCTTCTCGGCTTCGACTGCTTTCGCTTCAAGGATCATGGCGACATTCCATTGCACCTTGGCGGAAGCGTCCAGCATTCTTGCATATGATGTCTCCCGGCTCATTCCCGCACACGCTCCTTGCCGCTATTCCTCGTCCTCGATTATGAGCTCTTTCATGACCGCTGTAATGGTGAGTGCCAGCGATTCCTGGAGCTCGGCAATGCTGTTCAAATAGGCGACGACGTTCTTCGTCACCGCCTGCGAATTATCCATTAAACCGCCGAAGCCGCCAAAATTCGGATGCTGATCCGGCAGCCCATGCACGAGCTGCGACATGCGCACAGCAACATGGCGCTCGGCCTCCAGCACGCGCGCCAGCTGTTCGTGAGAATGGGACATATGCTCAATGATTTCAGTTACAATATGCTGCATCAGGAGAAGCTCCCTTCTCTGTACGTTCACATCTCAGGCGGTTTAAATCTCTACACTAGCATATGCGCGGCGTCTGCCGCATGGCACACGCCTTTTGTTATGCCGCTCCAGATTACAAGTGCTCGGCCGTTCTAATTGGCGCGATAATCGGCAGCCCTTCAGGAAGCGCAGCGACCTGCTCCGCTAACAACGGACTGTTCGGCTTCCAGACCAAATGCCAGCCTTCCGCCGCTTTTGCACTAACTACTCTGCGCCTTAATCCATTTTCCACCATATACAAAATACCGTCCGTCCCTCTTCCCATCAGCCCCTCTGACCATGGCAAGCCTTCCACCGTGACGCCATGCCACTTCGCCACCGCTTCCTCAGAGGAGATAGGCTCGCCAATCGGCCAGCGCCGCAGCTCGATACGCGACAGCCGTGTTGCCGGTACTGCAACGGGACCGGCAATCGGACGTCTGATGCCGTCTTCAATCCAATAGAATGTCTCGTGTCCGCCTCGAACGATGACATGCTGCGGGAAGAAGGCTGTCTCGCCTGCAGCCGATGACTCATGCCCCATCCCTTTTACGACATGAACGAGATCATGGGGATTGCCCCATTTTTCCATATACAAGTGCATATTGTGATCGTTGACGACAGGTAGCCGCTCACCAAGCGCCTTCATGCTCACGCTGCCAAAATGATGGATAAACGTATCGCGCGCAATGATAAGCGAATAACCCTGCAACCGAACACGAATGTTGTAATCGTCGTCCTCATAATTGCCGACGGTGAACCCTTCGTCCATAAAGCCCGTTTTCTCCCATACCTCGCGGCGCATAAGCAAACAGAAGCCTGTCAGCCGGTCGGTTCGCTGCCATCTCGCCGGATTCGGCGCATTGTGCTGCCTCGCGAAGTTCGGCATCCCTTTCACCGTCTTATAAGGGACATCAATACGTTGGTCGCCGCTGATGTAGTTGGTGACAGGGCCGACCATGCCGATTGCAGGAGAGCTGTTCAAGCATGCGAGCATATTGCTCAGCCAATTCTCCGCGACAATCGTGTCGTTATTAAGCAGCAGCAAATAGGAGCCTCTCGCCATCATCATGCCGACATTGATTGCCCCTGCGAAGCCGCGGTTCGTCTCCAGCACGCGGTAGCGAACCGCGCTTCCGAGCGTTGCCAGATAGGCTGCCGCGCCATCGGTGGATGCATTATCGACGACGATGATTTCGTAAGGCGGCTGCGTAAATTTGCTGATGCTTGTTATGCACAGCTTTAAGTATTCGACTTGATTGTAGTTCGGAATAATAATGCTCGTGCCTTCAAAATACGTGCCGAAGCTGCTTTGTCCCGTTCGCAGCCCTTCCTGATAGCCAAAATCCATTCCGGTCCGATACCGGCCGGACCAGGTAGGAACCGCCACCCGCCCCCGCCTCTGCCGCTGCTTGGGGAGGCGTTTCGGACGGCGCGATTCCGCTTGCTTCTTCATCGGTTCATCACGCTCCTGTTCTTTCGCCGGTTACAAGGTCAGCTGTCCTTTCACGATCGCGTCCGCCATATGGCCAAAATCAAGCGCGACCCTTCCGAGCTCGTTCGCAATACGCGTGCATATGATGACCGCCGGAATGCCTGCAGATACGAGTGCAAGGTCGAAGTGTACACCGTGTGCCTCTTGCACGACGCGATCCACATCTTTGACGCCTCGCACCGGCGTAATCATGCCGGAGATGGTGCACCCGTGCTGAGCCAGCACATGCACAAGCGCCGGCGCGGTGTTGCCGATAACGAGCAGATTCTTGCCTGCGAGCAGACGGCTAAGCAGACCGGATTGCTGCAGCGCATAGTTCACGGTCGAGCTCGTCAGCCTGAGCTGGCCAAGGTCGATATGGTTCGCGCGCAACACAGCATGCAGCAGCGGGTGAAAGTGCTTCCGCCGCGACTGCGGCACACCGACGATTCCGGCTCCTCGAATCGCTTGCACGAGCTGTTCGCGCGCCTCAAGATCTGGTGGAACGACGCCTGCGTAAGGCAGAAAGGTACCTTCGCGGCTAATCGTGCCGGCATCGTAAATAACGTCCTGCGCCAGCGTGAGCAGCTCTCCATCGCCAAGCCGAACGATCGAGCATGGCCTGCGCTCATGGATCGCCTGCTCCATCTCCCCGTACACTTCATGCACGCCGAGCAGCGGCAAGCACCTCGGAACAAGCTGAGAGGCACCTAGCGCGATGACTTCCTGCAGGCTGACTTCGGGCAGCAGCAACTGAAGGGGCAGCGCTTGCTCGAGCATCTGCTCGCCGCCTTCATACTTGCCAAGCTCATAGCCAGCCGAGAACGCATTGTCGTGAAATTGCCGATGTTCAGCAGGCGGATGCGCAATCGTTGGCGTCTTCCGTCTACGCCTGTTCTGCCTCCCGCCAAGGGGGCGCTTCCTGCCGCCTATTCTTCGCTTCCCACCTTGCAGGCGCGGCCTTGTAATCGGGCGAGCTGCGGATGAATCGGCCCCGCCTGCTGCGGGCTTTCGTTTGAATACCGGTTTCTGCACGGCTCCTGCTCCTGCCCCCGAGGTGGATTTTATCGGTGCATCTGTCGTTTGAGATTGGACTTTGCTTGTCGTAACAGACGGCTGCCTGACCTTGTTCAGCAGCACGCGGTTCGCACTTATCGTCATGCTGGAGCCTAATTGTGCGCCTCTGCTCATGGCTCATCACCCATCATTTTTATCGCTGCTTCATGGAGCGACTGGAATGTGCCGGCATCTGTCCACCAGCCGGTCAAATGGCGGTATTCGAGCTTTCCTTTGCTGGCGTACACATTGTTCACATCGGTAATTTCCAGCTCTCCGCGCTGCGAGGGCGACTGTGTCGCAATGAAGGCAAACACGCTGCTGTCATACATATAAATGCCTGTCACACAGCTGTTTGTCTGCGGGCTTGGCGGCTTCTCTTCGATGTAAGTAATGCGCCCGCTCTCGTCGAACACCGGAACACCATAGCGCTCCGGGTCTGGTACCTGCTTGAGCAGCACCATCGCGCCGTCTTGCTGCTGCGCGAACGCCTCCAAATGCGACCGCAGCGATTCCTCATACAAATTGTCGCCGAGCAGCACGACGAATTTGGAGTCATCCCCAATATACGACTGAGACAGCGTCAGCGCTTGTGCGATTCCGCCCGCTTCTTCTTGAATGCGATAAGTAAGGGAAACGCCGTACTCCTGGCCGCTTCCGAGGAAAGCCGTGAACATCCCCGCTGCATGACGGCTCGTAACGAGCATGATGTCTGTTATTCCTGCTTCCTTGAGGCTGTTAATGCTGTAACAAATCATGGGAAGCTTCCCGACCGGAAGCAAATGTTTGTTGAGCAGCCTCGTCAGCGGCAACAATCTGGTTCCCGTTCCGCCGGCCAAGATGACAGCTTTCAAATCCATGACCTCCTTAAGTAACTGTTACAAGAACGTCGCAGGGTCCACCTGCCATTTTGCAATAAACAGGCTCCGGTTACGCTCGACGAGCTGCTGCAGCGCCGATGGATCCTTCCGCTTGAAGCTGACGCTTCCCTTGTGATGAACGAACACATCCTTGCACATGAGCAGATTGTAGCCGTGCATCCGAGCGCGCAAGCTGTAGTCGTCGTCCTCATAGTGGCCTGGCGAGAACCGTTCGTCCAGCTCGCCAATCCGCTCGTACAGGCTGCGTTTGAACAGCAGACAGAAGCCGACAAGCCGGTACATCGGATCCGTCATCCCCGCTTCCCTGACTAGCGCCTCCGCAGCTGCAAGGTGGAACTCCTCCATTGTCGTGAACGGATAATCGACCTGCTGCCTGCCGCTCACGTAATTCGTCACAGGGCCGACTATACCGATATCTTCGCGCGCGTTCAGCGTCCGCAGCAAAGCCGTCAGCCAGCCCGCCGATACGGTGACATCGTTGTTGAGCAGCATGAGGAACTCGCCGCTCGCGGTCCGCAGCCCCATATTGCATGCAGCCGGAAAGCCGATATTCCGGGGCAATGACAGGCAGGGAACACCTACCTCCATGCACCAGCTGCAAGTGCCGTCATTTGATCCGTTATCGACCACGATCACTTCATAAGGCGTGAGCGTTCGGTCGGTATACTGCCGAATGGCGTAGATCGCATCCTTCAGCAGCGCGAGGCCGTTGAAGGTAGGAATGATGATGCTCGTTGTTCCATTCATCACTGAGCGCCTCCTGCCGCGCTGCGGCATCTGGAATGATCCGGCATCGTAAGCCTCGCGCCTTTCAGCTTCATTGCAGCTCGCAGTGCTTCAATGTGGTCGCCGAAGACGACCTGTTTCGACTCCTGTGCATGGCTGCGGATCAATGTCGACCATGCTGGCGAGCTCTTGCCGTTTGTGCGCTTCATAATGGAGCAAGCTTGAACCCGAAGTCTCTGCTGAAGGGCGATGACATGGGCAAGCGGCGGGACGGCGAGTGTTTTCACGCCGACCGACTCTATCGCGGCTCTCGACCATGCGTGCGGCAGCAGCCCCACGGAGCTAACACCCAGCTCCTGACGGCCCAGTGACCAATTGACGAAAGCTCTAACGCGCATGAGATCATCCCACTCCCGGAACGGGCCAAGCCGAGATGCGTAGCTGACCAGCGCGACATCCGCCCCTGCCTGGGCAGCCGCCAGCAGCTGTGCCAGCTTCTCTGCTTCAATAAGCTGCGCGGCATCGGCGAACAGCACGATATCCGCTCGAGTCATTCTTGCTCCAACAGCGCGCCAAACATCAGCTCCAAGCGCTTCCCCGGGATTCAAAATCTTTATCTCCGGAAGCGCCCTGAGTTCCGCAAACTGCGTCTCGCTCGCGCCTTCCTGCACGACTATGATCTCCTCCAGCGGCAGCTGCAGCAGCTGCTTAATGCTGGCCGGACTTGCATCCGTACCTGCGTGGACGACTGCCGCAGCGCTTCTCGTCAGCGGTACCGGCTGCCACGTGCCGACCGGCAGACCCAGTGCGGCGGCGAATCCGCTCGCAAACGCACGGCCCTCCTGCATTCTTTTGCCCGCCGCTGCAGCTGTAAGCTCCTTCGCCATGCATCTTCTCGTCCACCGCTCGTTCATGCGCAGCTTCGCTTCATGACTGCTTAGACGCCCGCCTCCGCTTTGCTTCAGCGCTATGCCTTCGCCATAACCGGCATGGTACGCAGCATGATGCGAGCCGCCCGAAGACTTGCCTGGTCGTCTCCCTCTTCCGCTGCTAATCGCGCGTTTGCTCTTACCAGATCGCATCAATGCCATCACCTCGCCAGTTCACGTTTTCGCATTGCATCCACATAGCCGCCGCGCTCATCCGTTTGCTTCGCGAGCCAATCTATGGCCTCCAGATGATCGCCAACGATGAGAAACTCCAGCGGATTCAACCGTTCCCGTTTCGCCCGCGGCAGGTTCAGCTTCCCTACGTTGATTCGTTTGACCGGCGTCACCGCAAGCCCCTGCTGCACCGCTTTCGTATGGGCAAGCGGCGGAATTGCCAGCGCGTCCGTTCCGATAGCGGCAAGCGCGCGGCGACTCAGCGCATGGGGCACAGCCGTCATGGACGTTCCCTTCAGGTCGGGCCTGCCAAGCATCGCGTTCAAGGCATGTTTGGCGAGCACAACGCTGTGTACGTTCGCCTTGTTCGTCGGACCTGAATAGTTGTTGAGCGCCACATCGACCCCATCCCGCAAAATCGCATTCATATAAGGCCGGAGCTCCGATGCGCGGATGACCATGTCGCCGTCAATAAACAGCAGCACCTGACCTCTTGCTGCCGCTGCGCCTACACTTCGTCCCACATCGTGGCCGAGAGCGTTCTCGAACTGGATGACCCGGGCTCCTTTGCGTTTGGCAACCGCAGCCGACCCGTCAGTAGATCCATTAATGACCACAATGACTTCGCTGCTCGGATGAACTAGCTTTGCTTGTTCGATTACGCGGCTAATGGTGCGGCGCTCGTTCATGACAGGGATGATAACCGATACGACAGGTGGATCAGCAGTTCGAGCTTCGATTGGCGGCACGACGGGCATTTCCATCGTTGGCGGCGCATTGAATGCCGCTCGCATCGTGTCTTTAACTTGCGACTTAATCGACCGTTTTTTCGAGCTAGTTTTTGATGCTAGCGCTGGTATGGATTTGGCAGCGGTCCGAACGGTCTTACTGCTCGTGCGGCGATGAGCGGTTTTTCGCTGCTTGCTCTTCGCGCTCGCTTTGCTGGCAGCTTGTGCAGGTGATGATGGCGATGAAGCTTTCCGGCTTCCCGTCAGGTTAGCTGGATCAATGCCAATCGGAAGTGGCCGCTTTGGCGAGAGGAACATCCCTTTATGAGTGTGCAAGCCGGCTTTTACGATGGGCTTCATGGACACCTTCACCTCTTGTTAAACTGTCTTTTTACCACATAGTGTATGGCTAGTTGAGAGTAAGAGGAACGGCTGTTGTACGTCAAGGCGTACGCCTCGCTCCTTGTTTGTTCATATAAATCTGCATGGAATCTAGCTAATATTCTATTAATGGCAGGTAGCATTGCGCGAAAATCAAAAAGCCGGAGCAGCTCTTTTTGAGAGCTCTCCGGCTTGTTAATTATGCGGTATCCAGTTATCTAGTGGCCGATAGCAATCCAGTTCACGAGACCGATTGGTTCCGGTGTAATCCGCGTACGCACAATGGTTATTTGTACGGCTGCGGCTGTTTTGGTCTTAATGACCGCGAAGCAGGAAGGCTGATCCGTCGTAGCGACGAACACATAGGAAGGGCTGCTGAACGGCTGGTCGAAGCCGATCGTAATATCGAGCAGCTCGCCCATGCTGCCTTGGAAATTGTACGGTGCAAGGCCAAACTGCTGGATGACCGGCGCTTGGCGCTTCACAGTCGTTACCGGCGTAAAGCCGAGCTTCTCTGCTCCGATGCTGCCATCCTTCAAAGCCGAGGTGTCGATTGCAGTGCTTACGGGAGCAACCGGGGCAGGAATTGCATTCGACGCCAGATGTGCTGCTGTAATGGAGCCTAGCGCAATCTTATCTCCAGTGACTGCTTCATTAGCAAGCTTAACTGCGGTTACTGAGTTGTCGGCTAGCTTCTCTGTGTTGACGGAACCGTCGAGCAGCTTATCCTTGCCGACCGAACCATATGCCAGCTTGCTTCCGATTACTTCGCCATCGCCGAGCTTGCTTGCCGTTACGCAGCCGTCGACCAGCTTCTTGCTGCCGACTGAACCATCCGCCAGCTTGCTTGCTACTACCGCTCCGTCGCTGAGCTTGCTCGCTGCCACCGATCCGTCGATTAGCTTTTCGCTGCCAACCGAACCGGCTGCCAGCTTACTTGCATCTACTACTCCGCTGCCGAGCTTGCTCGCTGTCACCGATCCGTCGAGCAGTTTCTCGCTGCTCACCGAGCCATCCGCTAGCTTGCTTGCATCTACTACTCCGCTGCCAAGCTTGCTCGCGGTTACTGATCCGTCAAGCAGTTTCTCGCTGCTCACCGAGCCATCCGCTAGCTTGCTTGCATCCACTACTCCGCTGCCGAGCTTGCTCGCGATTACTGATCCGTCGAGCAGTTTCTCGCTGCTCACCGAGCCATCCGCTAGCTTGCTTGCATCCACTACTCCGCTGCCGAGCTTGCTCGCGGTCACTGATCCGTCGAGCAGCTTCTCGCTGCTCACCGAGCCATCCGCTAGCTTGCTTGCATCCACTACTTCGCTGCCGAGCTTGCTCGCGGTCACTGATCCGTCGAGCAGCTTCTCGCTGCTCACCGAGCCGTCCGCTAGCTTGCTTGCATCTACTACTCCGTCGCCGAGCTTGCTCGCGGTCACCGATCCGTCGATCAGCTTCTCGCTTCCAACCGATCCATCCGCCAGCTTGCTTGCTCCTACTACTCCGTCACCGAGCTTGCTCGCGGTTACCGATCCATCGATCAGCTTCGCACTGCCGACCGATCCGTCCGCCAGCTTGCTTGCTCCCACTACGCCTTCACCGAGCTTGCTCGCTGTCACCGATCCGTCGACCAATTTCTCGCTGCCAATTGAACCGTCGACCAGCTTCGCACTGTCGACAGAACCATCTGCCAGCTTGCTTGCCCCGACAGCGCCGTCCGCGATTTTGCTGGACTGCACTGCGCTTTCCGCGAGCTTGCTCGCCTGTACCGCGCCGTTTGCCAGCTTACTCTCCGTTACGCTGCCATCGATCAGATCTAGCTGCTCTTGCTCGAGCAGTCCCGGTGCCAGCTTATCTGCTGTAATGGCTCCGTCTGCCAAAGCTTCCGTTCCTACCGCGCCAATCGCCAGCTTCTCACCGGTTATTGCACCGTTACACAATACGATGCTTTCGATCGACCCCGGTATAAAATGTGCCGTCGTCAACGAACGAGCAGCGATCTTGCTAAGCGTGACCGCTCCGTTCTGCAAGCTGTTCTCGCCTACGGCTCCAGGTGCCAGTTTCGTGCCCGTAATAACGCCGTCGCTCAGCTTATTCGTTACAATCGCGCCATCGCCGATTGCTTCACTGCCTACCGAGCCCGGAAGGATATGCCCCGCCCCGATCGCTCTTGGGGCTAATTTCGCAGCTGTCACTGCGCCATCTTGCAGATGCTGCTCGCCAACTGCTCCGCCTGCCAGCTTCGCACCGTCAACGACGCCATCGCGCAATGCTTCTGCGCCTACAGCGCCAGCTGCCAGCTTCGAGCTCACAACCGAACCATCGCGCAGCGCTTCCTTGCCCACCGCACCAGCTGCCAGCTTCGAGCTGTCCACCGCGCCACCGCGCAGCGCATCGGTTCCGACTGCTCCGCTTGCCAGCTTCGCGCCAATGACCGCGCCATCGCGCAGCGCTTCCTTGCCCACCGCTCCATCCGCCAGCTTCGCGCTGACGACTGAGCCATCACGCAGCGCTTCTGCCCCAACGGCTCCGCTTGCCAGCTTCGCACTGACTACCGCGCCGTCGCGCAGCGCTTCCGCGCCAACCGCGCCTGCCGCCAGCTTCGCGCTAACTACCGCGCCGTCGCCGAGCGCTTCTGCACCAACGGCTCCGCTTGCCAGCTTCGCTCCGCCAACAACACCTTCACCGAGCGCTTCTGCGCCGACTGCTCCTGCCGCCAGCTTCGAGCTGACGACAACGCCATCGCCAAGCGCTTCAACGCCAACGGCTCCGTTTGCGAGCTTGCTGCTCGTTACCGCTCCATCTGCAATCGCTTCGCTGCCAACGGAACTGGAAGTCAGATGCGCTGCCGTAATGGACTTCGATGCGATTTTGCCAAGCGTGACCGCACCGTTCTGCAGATGCTTCTCGCCGACTGCGCCTGTGCCAAGCGCTTCCGATCCGACTGCACCGCTCGCCAGCTTCGCGCTGCTAACCCCGCCATCACTCAGCAAGTCGGTGCCCACAGTGCCCCGTTTGATTTTGCTGCCATGAATGATGCTATCCGGCGCTTTCTCAAACGTATAGAACTCCGATGCCAGATGCGCCTGCGTAATGGAGCCCTTGCGGATGTGGTAGCCTTGGATCGACTCTGCCTTCATATGTTTGCCCGCAATGGTTTCGAGCTGAATATGGTCGCCATTGATCGCCAGCTGCGCCAGCTTGCCGCTCGTTACCGCTTCATTGGTCAGCTGATCGGTTCCAACCGATTCGTCGGTCAAATGAATCTGCATCACGCTGTCGACTTTCAAATGATTGCTGCCCACTGAAGATTCAGCCAAATGATTGGTGTCGATCGAAGCTGCCGCTACATGCTGGCCGCGAATCGCAGATGGCTCAATGACGCGTGAACCAACGGATTCATTTTGCAAATGATAGCTTGCTACACTGCCTTCCGCCAGCTTCGAGGAGGTCACCGAATCATTGCCAAGATGCACCTCATGCACGCTAACCGGCGCTAAATGGACGCCGTAGATCGACTGCTCTGCCAAATGCTGGCTGCCAACCGCTTCGTTCGCCAAATGACTGCCGTTCACCGAGCCTGCTGCTAGCTTCTCGCTCGTCACAGAGCCGGAGCCAAGCGAATTGCTGCCGATAATGCTGCCAGCCAGATGCCGCTCGCCTATAGCGCCGCTCGCGATATGATCGCCATCCACAACGCCTTTCGTCAGGTGCTTGCGCGTAATCGTGCCAGGCGCCAGCTGATCGCTAGTTACTGAACCGTTCACGAGCTTCGCCGTTGTTACGCTGCTGTCAGCCAGCTTGCTCGAGGTAACGGCACAATCGGTCAGCTTATCCGTCGACACGCTCTCAGGAGACAGCTTCACCGAGTTGACAATATGGTCTGCCAAGTGGTGGGAATAGATCGCACCTGCTGCCAAATGCCGCTCCGTGACTGAGCCGCTCGCGAGCTTGATGGATTTAACCGCACCGTCTTGCAGCGCACTCGTTTCAATAGCCCCTTCACTCAAGTGCGAAGCGTCGATAAGGCCCGGCTGCAAATGAATAGCCCCTACTGCTTCCGGCGAAATTGCTTCCTCGGTCACCGTTCCTGGCGATAAGTGGAAGGCACGAATCGCTTCAGGCGAGATTTTGTCAAACGTAATGGACTCGTCAGCGATATGCTTCGTCTGGATCGCCAGCTCGCCAATCTTCGCGCTGCTTACACTTCCATCGGCGAGCTTACGCTCAATTACTGCTGCGTCAGCCAGCTGCGCTTGCCCTACCGCAGCGCCGCTAATATGAACTTGCTTTACGGCTTGCGGAGCAATCTTCTGGTCCGTGACGGCATTCGCTGCAAGATGGGCGACTTCAATGCTATCTGCAATCAGCTGTTTGGAGCCGACCGAATTCTCTTTCATGTGGCGCTCTTCAATCATATCGCTTATGATTTTGTCGCCGCTAATTGTCAGCCTGCTGAGATGTTTGCCATGAACCGCATCATCAGTCAGCTTGCTTGATGTAATGCTTTGATCTGCTATCTTGGAGGACGTTACCGCCTGGTCGATGAGCTTAATTGTCGAGATCGAGAAGTCGGAAAGCTTCGGCGTCGTAATCGCCTGGTCACGCAAATGCGTCGTAACGATTTCGCCGTCTGTAACATGCTGCGATTTAACGGCTCCGGCCTTTATTTCCGCCGATCCGACCACTCCTTGCGCGAGAATTTCTGTCGTTACGCTCCCGGCCTGCAGCTCCCTCGTTCCTACCGCGCCCTCGACTAAATGCTCTGCTGTTATTTCGCCGAGTGCCAGATGCTTTCCCCGCAGCACGCCAGGAGATACATGCTCTGCGAGCAGCAGCCCTGGCTGCAGATGGCCGGATTCAATCGCGCCACTGCTAATTTTCTCGCTTGTTATGGAGCCATCTCTCAGCTTGGAACGTGTTACGGAGCCTTCGGCAAGCTTCGAAGTCGAAACGGCTTCATTCGCGATGTTCTCCGTACGAATTGCAGCGCTTCTCAGTTTACCTGACGTAATGGATTGATCGTCGAGCAATTCCGTCGTCACGATCATCGGCTTGAGGTGCTTCGTTTCAATCGAACCCTCGGCAAGCTTATCCGCGCTGATGGTGCGGTCTGCCAGCTTCTCGGAAGTAATGCTGTTATCGCGCAGCTTCTCGCTGGTAATGGAGCGGTCGCGAATCTTCGCGCCAGAAATCGCGTTCTTCACGAGATGATCGCTCGTTACCGATTCCGAAGCGAGTTTGGACGAGGTGATTGCTCCATCCGCAATTTTAATGCTTTCGACGGCAAAATCAGCAATCGTCTGTGTGATTACAGCGCTAGGCTTAATACGCGAAGAATCTACGGCGCTATGAGCCAGCTTCTCCGTCGTAATCGCATCATCCGCGATATCATCGGTGTGTATGAACGGCAGTGGTGAATCCGGCATGCGCTTCTCTTCGAGCATGACTTCTTTCTTAATGAGCTCCTGCTGAAGCAGCTCTTCCATGTATACCGCGTGGAGCTCTTCTTCCTGCTTATTGGCTTCAAGTACCGCCTTATCTGTTGGAATTTCTTGAGCTGCTTGAGTTGTTTGAGTTGTTTGAGCTGCTTGAGTCGCTTCCGCTTGCTTTGGCGCTTGCTGTGGCACTTGTTGCGCCGCAGCTTCAACAACTGGCTCCGATTTCGCTTCCACTGCTTCTACCGCTGACGTGCTAACTGCCTCAAAAGAGACTGTCGCCACTTCAGCTACCGGCTGCTGCACAACTTCTGTTTCTTGATTGTGCTGTTCTTCTACAGACGCTTCTTGCTCCAATGTCGAAGCTGCCCCATTCACTTGCACCGGCTTCTTGTCAGCTGTGCCAGTTTTCGCCGTTGTTGCTGGTTTCTTCTTCTTCAATTCCTCGAGCCATTTTAACTCCGATGCGTTCGGATTATCCACGTAAAATAACGGCTTACGCCCTTTGGGGCCTTTTCCTTTGCTGCTCTTCGCCATAGCCCTCTCCTTCTTCCACCTCAATGTCATAGACATCATATGCATTCACCCATGGGCAGGTCACACAACCGTTATGTCAAAATATGTCCGCAAACAGAAAAACTGCCCCCAAGGGGAGGCAGTTTACGAATATATAACCGTTTTTTATTGCCTGCGGTGAACACCGACCGTCTGCTGGATATTTCCAGCGATGACAATCGTCACCGGCGTTACCTTTACCGTACCGTTGCTGTAGATGGCTTTGAACATGAAAGTTAGCGGACCTTCAGGCAGCTTCTCAAAATCTGCTTCCCACATCTCCCCGCTCCAGCTCGTATGCGCAGAGTTCGCCGCAGCGAGACTTACCGTTAGGCCATTCATTGTTACTTTCAATTCATCGGCAACTGTAGCCGTGCCCGTGTCCACTGTGCTGGCGCTCAGCAAGAACCGCTCTCCCGCCCAGAATACCTGATAAGCTCGTGGATCGTTCACATCTCCGGAAGCTTTCTTGTTGCTCTCTTGGCGGCGCTGATCCCATTGATCCGTGTGCTTGACTTGCCCGCTAACGGTAAGAGGAAGCACAATAGGGAGCTTACTCACGTTAACTGGCGGCGCTTTCCCATCAGAGACGGTCATCTGAACGGTATACGAGCCCGCCAGTTGCCCTTTGAAGGTTGGACCCGTTGCTGCATATGGATAACTGTCTGCAAACGCAAAGCTTTGCTTCACCCCAGATGGGTCCGTGACCAGGTAGGCGATGGTCAGTGGATCTTGTTCAGGATCATCAATCGACGGTAGCAAAGTTATATTGTCGCCTTCATAGATTGGCTTCGGCTTCCAATCGAGTTCGGCTGTCGGAGGCCGATTCGTCTCGATATAGAAAAACTTCGGATCGCTATACTCGCTCCAGTCGTAGCCGTCGAACACGCGGACAATGACATACATATTGACCTTCTCCGGCAGATCAGCACCCGGCGTCCAGAACTGATCGTCCAAGTATTTGGTGCCGGACTGATACTCCAGTACTCCGCCGTAACGATAAATCTTCATCTCGTACTGGGTTTGCATATCCCCATCGCCATCGGAATAGTTCCATTTAAACGTTGGCCGAAGCACAGTCATCTTCGTTGGATTGTCTTGACCGGTGCTGTCTGGAATGTAGCTATCCGCGCTAGGGATCTGGTTCACGATGCTCACTTGCTGACTGTACTGGGCGGTAGCGCCTGCAGAATCTTCAACGATTTGCCGAATCGTAAACAGACCCATCATGCTAAAGGTCTTATTCCAACTTGTACGCGAATTGCTAGCAAACACTTCGGCGCTGCCTGTCGTCTCGTTCTTAATGTAGTACTCGTGCGCCAGGTTCGTGCGATCGCCGTCTTCTTTATCGTAAGCCTCTGAATCAATAGTAATAGCTTGGCCACGGTACGCACTCTCCACGCTCGTCGTAAATCCTGGTACTGGCGGTGTGCTCGCAGCTGGCAGCGCCGTGATTGTCAGGTTCTCAACCGTGTATGCCGACCATGCTCCGTACTCGTCCCTGACTGCCATACCTACTTCATACGTACCCACTTCCGTCGGACTCACGAGTTTCTTATCTACGTAGTCACCGCTAGGGGTGATGAAGTAGAACATCTTCTCCATGATTCCTTTCGTAGCCTTGTAATTAATCCCCGTATCCTCCGTCGAGTAGTCGGACTGACTCTCATAGCGGTCTGGGTCATGACTGCGATCCGTCCAAATAACAGTATTTTCCGCTGATAAAGCCAGGTCAAAATCCGAAATCGGCCTGCGATGGACGGTGATTTTCTTCGTAAACATATTGGATAATTTGCGGTAATCATCAAACGTGTCAACTGGCGATAAATAGTCCGGGTTCGGATCGTCTTTCGCCCGCAGCCCCACGACGTAATCCCCGACTTTATCAAACTTCAGCTGCGCGTTGCTGAACGTCTTTCCATTCAGGTCGGACACACCTTGGTTATGAATAAATCGCGGCGTATGACTGACACTCCAGGTGTATTTCCCCTCAGTTGGCGGATCACCTTCCGGATCGTTAAACAAGATATTGTTGTATTCTACCTCTGCTGAAGCATCGGCTCCTGATTCATCCAAGATCGCGTATTGATCCGACCAGATATTCATTTCACTCGTCTGTTTCGCAGAGATGCCCCAGAAATTCACGTTGGCTTTATCGGAATACGGTCCGAAACGTCCGGAAGCAAATGTACTGTCCTGAACCTCTATGATCGGTACTTTATTGAGGAATACCGTCAGCTCTTTCCCAATGCTCTTGATCTTAAAGACCGCGTTAGTGTCTGCTTTGAACGGATATGCCGCGCTGCCGAGTACGGTTCGAGTGCCGCCCTCGTATTTCACGAGTTTAACATCGATGGCCGAACCTTCTACTGCGTACCGATTGTCCAGATCCTGCATGCGGAATGAGAAACCATAGTCTTGATTGTCATAGGTCGTTGACGCCATCTTCATCGAGAAATTAAGTTCGGCATCCGCGTACTCATCCTTGGAAACGAAATGACCTAATCGAAATCGCTCCGGTATCGTTTCTGTCGAAGGATTTGCCATCTTCACGAGCCACATGACAAAGTTATTCTCTACAGACTCCTGACCGCTAATATAGTGGGAGAGCGTGACGTAGAGTCCGTCGCCAATATACATCAGATATTCGGCTCCGACTGTGCGCGAGCTATATGACGAGTCAGATGCATAGGTGATTGTTTCATCGAATTTATTGGCAGTGCTCGACAAATAAGGATATACGTGCGTGTACAAATCCGGATTGCTTCCATTTTGAAGTGAAGCGCGATAACCGTCGATCGTGATTACTTCTGATTTCTTTGCCGTCTTACGGGCCACCTTGGTTCCATCCGGAAGAAAAGAGAAGTCCGCATATGTCGAATTATACTTATATTGCCCTGCAACATTAAGGACGTTTCCAGAATCTAGTTTTACCGTCTCGTTATACTCTTTGCATAAAGATGATCCCGTTGCGAAACTTCTAGCAATCAATTCGCCGGTAGTCGTATTAATAATGAGCAAAGGAAATGCATCAGCTTTTGGTGCGAGAGGATCACAAAAGGTTCCGATTGGCTGTCTACCGCTAAGCATGGCTCTCCAAACAAAATCCATATTGGAGTCAAACTTCAGAATGGCCGTATTTTCGGTTCCAGTGCTGCATGCTTCATAGCCATAGAAGCTCCCTTGCCCGTCCGAATAAATGGTGGAAGCATCGAGCGTACAAGTCGGATAGTTCGGCCTAGCGGCAATCGGCTTGCTCTGTACGAGTTCCGCATTCCGATTAAACTCAAACGCTTTTCCTTTCGTAAAGACCACTACATGATCATTCTTTTTAAAAGAAGCGTAGTAGGTCGCACTCCGTCCAGACGCTGTTAAAACGGTTTTCTTATCCCATCCACGAAGAGAAGCTTGATTAATTAGCTCACCGCTAAAGGCATCGTACGTATAGACATCATTGTCTACGAAAACATAAAGCGTCCGATCCCCGAGCTCCATACTGACTGATTTTCCTGGGTAACTCAAAATGAAGTCGTACGGAGATCCCCCGTCCGTATAGGTCCATTTCATAGATCCAGAAGAGGTGGAAGAGGTAGCTTTAGAGATTTTCGATTTATTCATCCAATAAATATTGGAGCCAGTCTTAAAATAGAAATAGGTTGCATTTGTTCGCATGACGGGAAGATACTGTGATCCCGTTGTTATAATCTTCATGGTTGAATCAAAGACAGGTTGAGATAAAAGCTGACCTTTTCCTGAGCGATAAGGGGATAATCCATTCGCACCAAAGCCAAAATCAAAACCTGGTTCAGCCGTGACTTGCTTGGTCGTCACGTTATAATAGGTTTCGTTGTAATAGTGCGCATACTGGTGCTCCGATTGTTTTCCTAAACCGCCTTCAAGCGTCCCGTTTCGAATGGTCCAGTTTACCTGTGGATTCCAAATACGGTTCTTTGAATTCATATCGAACAGATCCCACGTATCGAGAATGTCCTGGGCAGAATAGCTCTTCGGCAAATTCAAGTCCGGTTGTGGATTCTTCCCATCCACGTCGAACGAAACCTCCGGTGCAAGATTCGAAACGTTCAGCGTATAGGATAGCGCCGTCCATCCGGATGTATCACCGGTCATTCCGTATTCTTCTGTCACCTTCACGTAGAAGAGATATTTGCCGACTTTATTCGGGATGAACGTCACATCATCAAGCGTTCCGGTAAGATCCTGCCAATCGTTATCATAAAAGCCATTATGGTTCGCATCGTACTTGTACTTATACTCAGCTTTGACGATTTTATCTCCATCTGGACTCATGGATAGATTCGGAATCGTCACCGTTTCGCCTCGAAGACTTACACTTGGGACCATCAGCTTCGCAATTGGCGGTAGGTCCGGCTTCACGACAATGGTACACTCCCCAGGCTTAAGAGATTTCAAGCCGGTATTATCATAGACATCTAGCCCGACAATTGCTTTCGTATTGGCATTCGTCAAATTCTCGTAGGATGCTAGCTTATTGGTCCACTCGTCTTTGCTGTGATTGATTGTACGACCCGATATCAGACTGCGGCTTCGATTCGCATCAAACTTCGTCATATCGACCGGATGATTTGCGATTACTTCTGCAGGACATCCTGCAACCGGAATTGGGTTCTGCGGCACGACATTAATGAGCGTACAGGCGGTCGAGGTAGCTCCGAATGCATCGCGCATCATCCCGCATACGTTGTGATAGCCAAGCGTGTCCATCGTTAAGCCATGCTGGCCATCGACGTACGCCGCGCTCTTTGAAGGAATGGACTCTACAAACTCGTCGCCATTCAAAAAGTCAAAGCCCATGAAGATCGTCGGATCGCCATCCTCATCATAAGGCGTTGGAATAGCTGGATTGTCAATGTAAACTAGATCGAGCTGCGTATTCACAATAACCTCAGATAACGGTTGCGTTTTATCATAAGAATAGACGAATCCGATTTGGAACTCAGGCGGATTGTTGTCAGGCGGGCCGGTCACATTAAGCGTCTTCGGTCCAATCCAGTCTGATGTCCCGCAGTCCGTTACGATTTTCATAGAGACGTCATGGCTTCCGATCCCGATATTCCATGGATAGCTGCTGCTATACGAATAATTTGAATCGACGTACTGGTTATAGATGGCGCCGCTCTGCCATGTCATACCGTCACGTTCGATTTTGAAGTAATGATACTTATAAATACACCCGTTCAGCTGAAAATTTTTTGGATGCAGTGCAAACGGTTCCCTGTAAGCAATACTCGGCGGAACAACGTCGAAATCGCCTGTGAACTTTGCTGGAGTCTCGTAGAAGAATGAAACGAAACCCTTGTTGTTATTGACAGGATCCAAATAGACGGTCTGGCTTTGATTGTTTGTTTGTATATTGGAGAAGTTTATGTAAGATACGTTACTCCCAGTAAACGATCCATATTGACTGTCATAATCGTATCGCTTACTAAACGGCAGCGCGCTAACATCCTCTTCAGTGAGTTTCACTTGCTTATATTCACCGGACGGTCCTTCCCTCACCATATGACGGATCTGCACCTGACCGGCTACATTCTTCTCATAGTAGAAGGTGATATATGCATCTGTTTGGGAGTTCGAGAGGCTGACAGTCTGCGCATCTCCAGGACTTTCATAGTTGATATAAGTAATGTACGACAGGTTGCTGCCATTAATTTTCCCGTACTGGCCGTCAGCCTGATACGGTGTTGGATTTGTATAAGGTAAAGTAGCGATTGGTATCCGTTCTTCATTAGCCTGTGAGTACGTACCGGTCGGTCCATCCCTTACCATATGCCTAATATGAACTTCGCCCTTCTTACCAAGCGTATAGTAAAAGTTCAGAGAGACGGTATTTCCATAGGTCTCTGCATTATACGTACCAAGATTGTATTCTGCAGGAGGGGAAACCTTCGAGTTGGCGGTCGGATCTCCCCCAACCGATGCCTTCTTGTATCCGGAGTAAGTGTAGTTCGATCCCGCGGCTGGCTCATCGTGTGTAAAAGTAGGATACGATTGACCGTCTGTGAGCACCTGTTCACGATCGAGCAAACCGGCTACTTTATTCAGCGATTTACCCTCATCATCGTAGTGCTTGATGACGATCTTGCCTACTCGCGCATAGTAGTAGTTCACGCGGTATGTATCGAACGAGCCATCATAGGTCATACTCGGCGTTCCGGTCTGATAAGCGGTAGATGTTGGGTCCGTTCCGTTGGTCGTCTTTTTATATTTTCCTGCGTAGACGTAGTTCGGGTTCGTTCCAGGCGCTGGCGGATAGGTGGAGCCTACCGTCATCGCGCCTGACTTGCTTGGAATGATGTCATCGATCGATTTGCCATCGGTTGTGAAGTTGTGGACTTCATAGGCTGGTTGGATTTCAATGGTTGCTTGGAACGTGACCGTTACAGGTACAGGGTAAATTATCGATGGACTTGCTCCGCATTTATTAGAGGCAACACCATATACTCCTCTACCTGAGAAACCCGAAATCGTAACTTCATTGTTCTCAATTTTGGGAGCACCTTTCATAGCAGGATCAGCAAAGCCCCCCATAGATACAGAAATTGGAATGGGGTTATTCACTTGGCTATATTTGTACAAATTGCCGTTTACATCTTCCCATTTCGTATTTGTTGGAACCGCTATACCTGCCGAAGTATGTACATATTTCTTAGCAGGCTCGCCTCCATCGTCTGGAGAAGTCTGTACACCATCAATTGTACTATCTGTACTCCAGTGACCATCTAAATGTTGGCACCAATAGTAACCTGGTTGATAGTCGTAAGTCGTTGTAACTTTTCTAGTTGATGCTTCAGCAGTTTCACTGAAATATGGAAACGAAAAGTAAGATATCAGTATAGAAAAAGTTAATAACAAGGAAATAATAATATGCTTTAATTTTCTCACATGTACCGACCTACTTTCCCACAGGTTCTTGCAATACATCATGCCAACCACCAGAGATCGCATTGTGTGCATTAAACGCGACTAAATGGAACCTCGCATCAGATCCGTAACAACCATACAATGTAATTTCATCAGTCTTTCCCTTCTCAACCTCATAGAGTGGTTTCATGTAAGGAAAGACAAATCCGAAATGCTCATGCGGCTCCTGGTAATAAATTGCTGCTGCCGGTGTCATGAAGAGATTTTGGGAGTACAAGGTTCTATCCCCTGATTTCTTAAAAGTAACATCAGCAACAGCAACTGCAAATCCAGAAGCCTGCTCCAGATACCCTTTCGGATAAATAGCCCGATCCCAAATATACTTCCTCTCATACATGCTCTTGGTTGATCCCTTGATCGGAACCACGTACACTCGCTTCAACTTAGCCGTAAAGTTCGCATGCTCGATCACGATTGGCTTGTCCTTCACGATGTTCACTTGAGGAATCAGCTTCGACACCGCCTCCGCATTCATCCCCGTCTCTGCAACTTCCTTCAGCTCTCTCAAATATTGATAGCTCTCCGGCTTCTTCTCTCTCACGCTGCTTAACGTCTGGAACATCGCAGCTGCTTCTGCGCGAGTCGCTTTCTTGTTTAACCCAAACGAAGCATCCGCATAGCCGGTCATAATTCTGCTACCGAAAGCCATTGCGAGATAAGGCACGTCCGCCTTCTTCATCTCGCGATAGTCCACCAGCGGCAGATCCGCGTTGTACAACCCGCTGAATGCTTTAAGATACGTCCCATAGGCAGGCACCTTCGCTACTGCCTTCGCGATCATCCGTGCCATTTCCAAACGAGTAATGGCCTGGTTCGGATGAAATGCCGAACCATACTCCCCATTAGTCAACATGCCTGCGGCAGCTGCACTCTGGATCGCACCAGAAGCCCAATGTTTCGAGATATCACCGAACATGGTGGACTTCGCAGCCTTCAATCCCGATATACGAACAATGACAGCCGCAAATTCAGCTCGTGTTATAGTTCCGGAAGGACGGAACACATGGCCAGCATAGCCTGCCATGTAGCCCTTCTCAGCTACGTATTTAATCGCATCCTTCGCCCAGTGATTGCTTGGTACATCGTTGAACGTGGCAGCCGTTATTCCTGCGTTCCCTGCAGCGACAACTTCGGCAGGCTGAACCTCAGCCGCAACTGGCATGCTTATTACTGCTACACAAGCAAATCCAATAATCAAATTTTTTACAGGTTTCATCCATCATGTCTCCTCTAAGTAGCATATAAATTACGTTAATTTCACACCAAATCTCCTAAAATCAAACAAAAAAGCACCGCCTGCAAGCCAAATAATCAGCCCGCAAGCAGGTGCTTCCCGCTTCGTCCATCTCAAAAACATACATTTCTATTAATTCCCATATTACCTAGTACAGCGACAAATTTCAACCAAATTTTTCTTTATTCTCAATTTACCCCGTAACTTTTTTCTGTTTTCGAACGCTTTGCTCATTTTGCTATCGTTACTTCTCTCTCATCCCCACATCAAGCTGCGCCTCATCGAACAGCTCCAGCCACCGCGCTGCGGAATGCTGCCACGTAAAATGCTGCTCCACCCGCTCTCGGCTGCGCACCCCCATCTCATGCCGCAGCCTGTCGCTCCGCAGCAGCTCCAGCAGACGCGCTCTCATCTCCGGCACAACCTGATCGGGATCCACGAGATACCCGGTCACGCCGTCCTCGATGATCTCCTTCATCCCGCCAGCTCGTGTGGCAACGACCGGCAAGCCGCAGGCCATCGCCTCCACGTTTACGAGACCGAACGCCTCCCGCTTCCCGGAAGGCACGACAGCAACATCTGCTCCGAGAAACCAGCCCGGCACCTCGCCATAAGGCACATAAGGCACGAACTGCACATATCCCTTCATCTTCCTGCCAAGCCGATGCAGCTCGTTCACATAAGCCGTCGTCCGACGAGACCCATAGAAAGCCCCGCCTACAATAACAAGAAGAACTGATGGATGCTCCTCAATAAGCCGCGGCATAAGCTGTAACAGATGGTGCACCCCTTTGATCGACAACAACCTGCCCATAAAAAGCACAACGCTGCGGCCAGCCCAGCCCCGCTCCGAACGCAGCTGCATTCGTCTCCGAGCACCTTCCAGCGTATGCTGCGAGACGAAACGCTCTGTGTCTACACCGGGATACACGACCCGAAGCTTGTGCGCGCAAGCCGGTACGCGCGCAGCCGCATCTTCACGCAAGTATTCGCTGTTCACGATAACGCGATCTGCAGCGCGAAAGCTCCGCTCAAGCTCATCTTCACTAATAACCCCTTTACGTATAAACGTAGAAGAGTGCAGATTGAGCCATATTTTCCCCGATGGCGCAAGCCGCCGAAGCTTCAACACATAACGCGGCCGATTCTCCACCTGCGTCAGATCAGGCTGAAACCGAAGCAGCGCGCGGCCGACCCGCTTCAAATAAAGCCGTTTACTCGCAGCCGGAAACCGCTCCACCGCCGAACCGCTCAGATTACCCTTACGCCCTAGCGCTCGGCTGCTTCTGCCATAAATGCACGGTTCGATGCGAGGAACGAGCAGCGGAACCAGCTTCTCCACCACTCTTTCTACGGAGCTGCTGTTCTGCGAAGGGAGCGGGAACGTGCCCGGCGTTACAAAAGCGATTCTCGGTCTAGCCATCCATAAAGCCCGCCTCTCATCCGATTAAGCTTGTTAAAGTAGCATACGTTAAGAGGATGAGCTTGGACCCGCGCGAAATGCCCGTATTTCTTGCACCACTGCCCCTTCTGTTCTAGCCTCTCCTGTCCATCAGCTGCCGCACCAGCAAGGCCAAGCCATACGGTCCTAAATAAGCCCCGCTCGCGAGAAAAATCGGACTCTGCAGCACCTCATGTACCTGCGTCATAAACACCGTATCATCCCAAATCGTCCTCGCAACACTAGTAGCAGCTACAACGAAGAAACCCAGATAAGCCAGCACCGCCAGGCCATCGAGCAGCATTTTGATTCCATCCGACTTTCCTCTCAGCCATATGAGCAGCGCAGCCCCTAGCAACGCACCTACAAGTACAAATCCCGCCATCATCTTCACCTCATTGTCAGTATTCGCGCAAGCAGGGTGCATATAAACATACTGGAAATGAACTCTATTGCTAATTAAGTCGCGATATGTCACACTAGTTCACAGACAACGACGCAAGGCTCCACCGTAAACCTAGAGAGGACGTGAATTACCGGCATGACCAAATGGCTGCTCCGATCAATGACCGAGCTTAGCTCTCGAAAATGGATTTCGCGAATAACCGGTCGATTTGCCCAGTCGCCCGCTAGCCGGCGCTTCATCCCGAAATTTGCCCGTATGTACGGGATTGCTATAGAGGAAGCCGAGAAGCAGCTGCATGAATATGGCAATTTAAACGAGTTTTTCACGCGTCGGCTGAAGCCTGGCGCACGAACGATAGATCAGGACGCTGCTGCACTCGTAAGCCCGGTTGATGCCCTCATTACCGGCTGCGGACCGATCGAGCAAGGCACAATTCTTAATGTAAAAGGCCAGGATTACACGATTGAGGAGCTGCTCAACCGCTCGCCTCGCATGGAGAATTACAAGAACGGCTACTACATGGTGCTCTACTTGAGCCCGACAGATTACCATCGTATACATACGCCAATTGCAGGTACGGTCGTTGAACGTGAGCATGTGCTTGGGAAAGTATATCCCGTTAACGATTTCGGCCTTCGGCATATGCGCCGGGTGCTGAGCCGCAATGAGCGATTGATTACTTATATGAGGCATTCGAATGCAGAGACAGCGATTGTCAAAGTAGGCGCGATGAACGTCAGCAGCATCAAGTACGTACTCCCGCTCCGCGAAAAAATGGAAAAGGGCGACGATCTCGCATACTTCGAGTTCGGTTCCACAGTTGTGCTCTTGACCGAAGACGACAGCTTCCTCCCGCGTCCGGACTTGAGGACAGGTCTCAAGGTTCGCATGGGCGAACGTCTGGGCATGCTAATTTCTTGAGTAAACGCAGCAAAGCGACAGGATCTCTACATGATCCTGCCGCTTTTTTTATTTTCCAATAGCCTATCGAATTTCCGACGGACTCTTGCCCGTATACTGCTTGAACTGCCGGCTGAAGAAGAAAATATCCCGATAGCCAAGCGCGTCGGCGACCTCCGTCACATTCATTCCCGCATGCATAAGCAGATGCTGCGCCCGTTCGATGCGTGTCCGAATCATATACGTTTGCACGGACGTGCCGATCATTTCCTTAAACTTGATGGAAAAATACCTCGGCGACAGCTGCGCCCGCAGCGCCAAATCCTCGACGCGATGCACAATGCCGGGATTTTGCCGTATATAGTTGGCCACCTCATGAATCGCTTCGGTCAGCTGGTTGCTTCCTTTGCGCTCAATCGGACTTTCCATATCCTCACGCAGCAAGTAGATCATGAGCTGCTTCAAAATCAACTGCGCTTCCTCTTCGGCCGCATACGTCTTCACGAGGAACAGCCGTACATAACGAGAGAGCAAATGCTCGAAATCTACCGTTTCGTTCAACATCCGATACGACTGGGGTACAATTTCCACCTGCTCGCCTACGTCAAAATGAATATAGGTTAGAACAAGCGGCTTTTGCGGATTATGGGTTGCGCTCGTATGATCTCCAGGCCTGAACAAGAAACAGCTGCCTTTACTGACCTGGTAAGGCGTACCGTTTAATATGACTTCGCCGCTGCCGCTCCATACGTAGAACAGATCGTAATTAGCCAGCGGCTTCTCACGCTTCTGCCACTTCCATCCGGGCTCGCAGACGATTTTGGCTAAGGCGGGCTTCAAAATAAAGGATGTCGGCGAACTGTGCAGCATTACAGCTTCCTCCTCTTGCATTGTACAACTTCGTCGATGTCATCATACAATACTGCGATTCCTTTGCCAATATTGGTACCAAACCATCCATGCATACACTCCCGAAAAAAGTGTAAAAAATAATGAGATAACATGGTCTTCCACTCCGAATAAGTGTTATAATATCAGCTAACGGTTTCCAATGGGACCCAGGTAATGAGAATGAATCGTCGGAAGGATGAATTGAAGTCCATGAACCCACTTGCTGAAGCATTGAACGCTACGATTGAGCGCGAGAACAGCCATGTTTTCGCCATGTTGTCCTCACTCGGTAAAGCGATCTATTTTCCGAAAGTAGGCATTTTGAGTCAATCGGCCGAAGCAAAAGCAAAGGCAAAGAAGTACAATGCAACGATCGGAATCGCAATTGAGAATGGCCAGCCGATGCATTTGAAGGTCATCCAAGACACACTCTCCGCTTATAATCCGAAGGATCTCTATGAATATGCACCGCCTGCAGGCAAGCCTGAGCTGCGGACTGCATGGCGCAGCAAGATGCTGAAAGAGAACCCGTCGCTAGCGAATAAAAATTACGGCAATCCTGTCGTAACGAATGCACTTACACACGGTCTTAGCATCGTAGCGGATCTATTCGCAGATGCTGGTGACGCCGTCATTATTCCGAATAAAAACTGGGAGAACTACGAGCTTACCTTCGGCATCCGCCGCGGCGCAGTTATGGTAGAATACCCGCTATATAACAGCGAGAACCGCTTTAACGCTCAAGGTCTTCGCGAAGCTCTGCTTGCGCAGAAGGACAAGGGCAAAGCGATTGTCGTGCTGAACTTCCCGAACAATCCGACTGGCTACACGCCAGGCGCTGAAGAAGGCCGGGAAATCGTAGCCGCATTGAATGATGCGGCTGAAGCTGGCATCAATGTCGTTGCCGTCACTGACGATGCATACTTCGGTCTCTTCTTCGAAGGGTCGATGCATGAATCGCTGTTCGGTCAATTAGCCGGTCTGCACCCTCGCGTGCTGCCGATCAAGGTCGACGGCGCAACGAAGGAAGAGTACGTATGGGGCTTCCGCGTAGGCTTCATTACGTATGCAGATCCTTCGGACGCAGTGCTTAGCGCACTGGAACAGAAGACGCTCGGCATTATCCGCGCGACGATCTCCAGCGGTCCGCATCCGTCGCAAACCTTCGTGCTTAAAGCACTGCAAGCGCCTGAATTCGAAGCGCAGAAGGAAGAGAAATTCGCTATCATGAAAGCACGCGCTAACCGCGTGAAAGACTTGCTCGACAGCGGCCGCTTCGGCGATGTATGGTCCTACTATCCGTTCAACTCCGGCTACTTCATGTGCCTCAAGCTGAACTCGGTCGACGCGGAGACGGTACGCACACGTCTGCTTGACGAATATCAGATCGGCACAATCGCGCTTGGTCAGTCAGACCTGCGCGTCGCGTTCTCTTGCATCGAAGAAGAGAACCTGGAAGAGCTGTTCGACACGATCTATAAAGCAGTTCAGGATGTTATGGTAGCAAGTAAATAATAAATAGGGCAGTTATTCGGGAGAGGTCATCAGACCTCAATCGAATAACTGCCCTTTTAATTTTTGCGAGGCAAATCCCGGAGCCTTAAAGCTGAGCCGTCTGCTCTTGCCCTTGCTCCTGCTTTTTCGCATACCGATTCGCCGGAATCTGCAGCCCCAAATTGCCTCGAAGCGTATCCGCTTCATACTCTGTGCGGAACAAACCGCGCTGCTGCAACAGTGGCACAACATGGTCGACAAAGTCGACAAGACCATTCGGAACCGCTTCAGCGAGCATGAACCCATCTGCCGCACCGCGCACGAACCATTCCTCGATCCGATCAGCCACCTGCTCTGGCGTGCCGATGAACTTACCGCGCGGCGTCGCTGCTTGCAGCGCAACTTGGCGGAGCGTAAGGCCGCGCTCTTTCGCATCCTTCTTGATTTTGTCCGTACCGCTCTGGAAGCTGTTCTTGCCGAGATCGCCGAGCTCTGGGAACGGCTCATCCAGCGGATACTGGGAGAAATCATGATGCTCGAAGAAACGGCCCAAGTAGTTGAGCGCATTTTCGATCGTTATGAGGCTCGCAACCTCTTGATATTTGCGTTCCGCCTCCTCTTCCGTCGCACCGATAATTGGTCCGATGCCAGGGAAGACGAGCACATCATCCGCCGAACGACCGAAGCCTACAGCACGCGATTTAATATCTTGATAGAATGCGATGGCATCCTCAACCGTCTCATGCCCAGTGAAGATCGCATCTGCTTCTTTCGCTGCATAGTTTTTGCCGACTTCCGAAGCGCCCGCTTGGAAGATTACAGGTCGACCCTGCCGCGAACGGGCAATATTGAGCGGTCCTTTGACAGAGAAGAACTCCCCTTCATGATTCAGCGTGTGCAGCTTCTCCGGATCGAAGAAGACGCCTGACTCTTTATCCCGTACGAATGCGTCATCCTCCCACGAATCCCACAAGCCGCGCGTCACTTCCAAATATTCAGTCGCGATGCGATAGCGCAAATCATGCTCCGGATGCTCCTTCTTGCTGTAATTCAGCGCCGAGCCTTCGAGCGGGGAAGTGACGACATTCCAGCCCGCACGCCCGCCGCTCAGCACGTCAAGCGAACCGAATTGGCGCGCAACGGTGAATGGCTCACTGTATGACGTCGACAAAGTCCCGACAAGACCAATATTTTTGCTGATCGAAGCCAGCGCGCTTAGGAGCGAGATCGGCTCGAACCGGTTCAAGAAGTGAGGAATGGATTTCTCATTGATATACAAGCCATCGGCAATAAAGATCAAGTCCAGCTTGCCTGCTTCAGCCTTCTGCACCCAGCTCTTATAGAGTTCAAAGTTAACGCTCGCATCCCCTTGAGTATCCGGGTGCCGCCACATTGCAGGATTGCCGCCTACACCGTGAAGCAGTGCGCCAAGCTTAAGTTGTTTCGAATGGTTACTCATTCTTATTCCTCCTCTACCTATCTTTGAATGGAATTAAACAACAACATAGGCGGATGCGATCCGCTCGATTTGACCAATATGAAGATGCACGTGTTTAATGAATCCCCAGATCACATTACGAACCGATACCGTTTCGCCTTTGAAATTAACGCCTGTCCGCTCCCATTCGGAAGGACTAAGCCGCTTCAGCAGCAGCAGGTTATAAGCCACATACGCCCCGTAGAATGCCAAAATATCCTGTGACGTACCTTCATTTGCCCTCGACGAGGAGACCCACTCATCCTGGTTGAACGCTGGAAGCTGAGCAGTAGATCCTGCCAAAATCTCGCGAATGCGGAAGCCTACCACGATATGATGGTCCGCCAAATGCGAGAGCACCTCCGTCGCACTCCATACCCCAGGCGCCGCCTGCCAATTCAGTTGATCTTCATTCAAGCCTGCAATTGCCTGCTCCAGTTGGTCACGCAGCGAAGCATAATCAAGAAGAAGCGTATCAATTTGGTTTTGTGTCATTGTCATTTCCTCCTATTGCCATGCTATATCTCATTCAAAGCCAGCTCCGCCAAGCTCGCAAGAAACCGAGCGCTTGGCAGCAAAGCTTCTTCATTCACATCAAACTTCGGATGGTGCCACTCCTGGCTGCCACTAACGCCCATGAAGACGAACAATCCAGGCACCTCTTGCTGATAAAAGGCAAAGTCTTCCCCTGCCGGCGATGGCACCGGCACAATCGGATCAAGCCCTGCCTCCCGCGCAGCCCTTACGCCAAGCTCCGCAAGCGCCGCGTCATTCACGACTGGCGGCGGGCCTTCAATCCAGCGCACCTGCGCCTTCGCTCCAAGCGCTGCGGCAATTCCAGCAACCACTTCATTGAATCGCGCCAGCACGCGTTCGCGCACCTCTGCACCGAATGAGCGTACCGTACCTTCAAGCACAGCCAGCTGCGGAATGACATTCCACGCTGTTCCGCTGTTCAGCTTCGTCACGCTGATGACGGCGCTCTCGAGCGGACCGACGTTGCGGCTCACGACCGTTTGCAACGCCGTAATGATATGCGCAGCCGTAACGATCGGATCGAGCCCTGCCTCCGGAACGGCGGCATGAGAGCCGCGCCCTTCGACTTCGATCACGAAGCCATCGGCTGCCGCCATCATCGCACCGTCTTTAATGCCAACGGTGCCGACCGGCAGATCCGGCTTGTTATGCATGCCGAATATGGCGCTGACGCCTTCCAGCGCACCTGCGGCAATAAGCTGCTGCGCGCCTTTCGCCTTCTCCTCGGCGGGCTGATACAAGAGGCGAACCGTCCCGCGCAGCTCATCCTCGCGTTCCTTCAAGAGCAGCGCAGCGCCGATGGCTGCAGCGGTATGGAAATCATGCCCGCAAGCATGCATCCTGCCGGGATAGCGCGAGGCGAACGGCAAGCCCGTTTCCTCCTCGATCGGGAGTGCATCAATATCTGCACGAATGGCAACCACCGGTCCGGGATGCCGCCCGCCAATCTCAGCGATCAGCCCGGTCCGCAGTGCATAACCTTCGGCAACTGAGATTCCCGCTTCCTCCAGCCAGCCGCGAATAGCTGCTGTCGTCTCGAATTCCTCATGAGACAGCTCAGGATTCGCATGCAGGTGACGTCGCACCGCAGTAAGCCTCTCTGCTAAAGCCGTGTTTTCAACCACAAGACTCATGCCATTTCCCTCCCAATCAGCCAGCAACGGACACTTCTGCGAAAGCTTCCTTCAATAGTTCGAACGACCGGATGCGCTTCTGGATATCAGGCACTGCCGCCGTCACAATGAATTCGTCGACGCCAAACTTTTGCTGCAATTCAAGCAACCGATTCCGCACCGTTTCTTTGCTTCCCTTCGTCACTTCGGGCTTCGTGATTTCAATGCGGTACTTCTCATTCGACTGGCGTCCATATTCTTCTGCTTGCTCCACGGTACCGACAGTGAGCGTTCTTCCGCTCTCCAAATGAATTTTCACCTGCGAGTGGTCGCCAGCAAGCGCAATAGCTTCCTCGTCTGTCTCCGCCACAATGGCAGCTAGTGCAAAGATCGGCAGCGGCTCCCGTCCTCCGGAATAATCGAATTGCTGCCGGTATGTCGCGAACGCCTCAAGCGCAACCTTCTCGTCGCTATTAATAAATTGCGAGAATACATAGGGTAACCCTAAGCTCGCGGCAATTTCAGCGCTGCCGACACTCGTGCCGAGCACGTACAGATCAGCAGGCAGCTCCGGCTTCGGCGAAGCAGTCAATCCGTAGAGCGGATGGTCTTCCGCTAACGTGCCATGAATGAACGCGTCAAGCTCCTCGATCTTCTCCGTTAACGATGGTGCATCCTTCACGCCACGCTGCAGCGCCTGTGTCGAACGCGGAAGTCCGCCTGGCGCGCGGCCGATGCCAAGATCAACACGACCCGGTGCCAGCGCTGAGAGTACATTGAAGTTCTCCGCTACTTTATAAGGACTGTAATGCTGCAGCATGACGCCGCCCGAACCGACGCGAATACTCGACGTCTTGGCTAACAAATGGGAGATCAATACCTCTGGTGATGATCCACCGACAAATCCCGAATCATGATGCTCCGAAACCCAGAAGCGGTGATAACCAATCTCTTCGGCGCGCTGTGCCAGCGCAATTGTATGCTGAAAGGCGGCTGTCGCGGTCTCGCCCGGATAAACGATCGTTTGGTCTAAAATGCTTAATTTAATTGCCATTGTAAATTCCTCCTGCTCATTTAGATGGAATAAGCCGGCTCTGGCATAATCCGTTTCAAAAATTGTTTCGTTCTCTCTTCTTTAGGCAAGCGGAAAATCTCTTTCGGCGTGCCTTCTTCCACAATGATGCCTTCATCCATAAACACAACATGGCTGGCGACATCTCTTGCAAAGCTCATCTCATGCGTAACAACAATCATCGTAATGCCTTCTGACGCGATTTTGCGGATAACCGCCAGCACCTCGCCGACTAGCTCGGGATCGAGCGCGGACGTCGGTTCGTCGAACAGAATGACTTCCGGATTCAAAGCCAGCGCACGGGCGATGCCTACACGCTGCTGCTGCCCGCCGGACAGCTGGCTCGGATACGCATCCAGCTTGTTCCCGAGTCCCACCTTCTCCAGCACCTCGATGCTGCGGCGGCGCGCTTCTTCCTTCGGAACCTTCTGGAGGATGACAAGACCTTCCATCACGTTCTCAAGCGCAGTCTTATGACGGAACAAGTTATAATGCTGGAATACCATCGCGCTTTTCTGACGCAATTCGTATATTTCACGCTTATGAGCATGCTTGCAATCGACTGCAAAGTCGCCAATGGCGATGTGCCCATCATTGGGCCGCTCCAGATAATTGATGCATCGCAGCAAGGTCGTTTTGCCCGAGCCGCTTGGACCGAGAATGACGACAACCTCGCCCTTATTCACTTGCAGGTCGATGCCTTTCAGCACCTGCTGCTTGCCAAACGACTTGGCTATACCTGTCAGCTTAATCATGCGACCCCACCTCGGTTGTACAGATTGATGCGTTTCTCAAGAATAGCGGCGAACCGCTCGATCAGTACGGTCATGCCCCAGAACAATATCGCTGCGGCCAAGTAAGCCTCGAAAAATTTCCAGTTCGTCGATGCGACGATCTGCGCCTTGGCATTGATATCCACGACCGATACGGTAAAAGCAAGCGTAGACGCATGCAGCATGCCAATGACGGAGTTAGCGAGGTTCGGCACGCTAGCAGCCAGCGCTTGCGGGAAAACAATGCGCCGCAGTGCTTGCGGTGTCGTCATCCCGATGGAATAAGCAGCCTCGATCTGTCCGCGATTGACCACGAGCAGGCCGGAACGAACCACTTCCGACATATATGCGCCTGCGGTAATCGAGAAGGAGAGGAAGACAAAATCAATCATCGGAATCGAAGCAGACCGAAAGCCAATCCCAAACTGCTCACACAGTCCATCAACGATCATCGGAAGGCCGAAATAAATAATGAGCAGATGCGTCAGCATCGGTGTGCCGCGAATGAATGTTACATAGGAGACCGCGATCGGATAGAGCACAGGCACTTTATAGATGCGAATTAACGCAACTGCCGTTCCGATGATAAAGCCGCAAAGCACGGATACGGCTGTAATGAGCAATGTCGTAGGAATGGCGGACAGCAGCTGAACGAGCGCCGTCCATATAAATGCAGGATCCAGCTTCATGGCTTCTGCGCCTCCTCTCTCAAACGAATGCTGCGCAGCCGAAAGCGCAGCGGCAGCCGAATTTTACGGTGAAACGCGCTATAATCAGCCGCTTCTTCCCGTTTCTCATGCCGCAGCAGCCTGCGCTCTGCCACAAGCAGCAGCCGCTCCAGAATAATGCTGATGATGAGATAAACAAATGCGAGTGCGATATAGCTCTCGATAAAATGCCTCGTCACAGAAGCGAGCGTCTGCGACTTCCCTGTCAACTCCATGACGCCGAGCGTAAATGCGAGCGACGTATCCTTAAGCAGCCCAATCAGCACATTCGATAGCACCGGCACCGCAATCGCGAGCGCTTGCGGCATAACGATACGGGTAAAGGCTTGATAACCTGTCATGCCGATTGCATAAGCAGCTTCAACCTGCCCCCGGTCCACCGAAGTGACCGCCGAACGAATCGTCTCCGAGACGTAAGAGCCGATGTGCAGCCCGTAGGTCAGTATGACGAAGAAGAGCACCGGCGCTTTACTAAGATCAAGACCGATCAGCTTTAACACTTCAGGCAGTCCGTAATAGAACAGGAAGAGCTGAATGAGGATTGGCGTCCCTCGGAAGAAGGACGCGTACACCTGTGATATCCGCTGTAATACCGGCACCTTATAAAGCCTTGGCAATGCAGCGATAAATCCGAATAGTAGTCCTAGCAGCATCGCCCCGAATACGATGAAGAGCGTTGTGCCAAGCGTGTGCAGCAGCTTCGGGATAAACTGGAACACATAGCTGATATCAAACGTTGCGCCCATACTTCTCCCGCCCTTTCAATTATTGCGTATAGTCGGCTCCCAGCCATGTTGTACTCAGCTTGCTAAGCGTGCCGTCAGACTTGATTTCGTTCAGTGCGCCATCGACAGCGTCAGCAAGCTTCTGCTCCTTCGGATCGTCCTTGCGGAAGACGAACAGCACATCCGCTTCTTCCAGCGCATCGCCGACAGCCTTCAGCTCGCTCTTCGGATCAATGAGGGATAGCGTGAAGTCAGCGCCAAGCGTCGCTTGCACACGGCCGCTCGTCAGCTGGCTGACCGTATCGTTCGCAGCACCATTGGTATAGACAATATTAATCGCATTGTCGTGCTCTTTATTGTAATTCTCTGCCAGCGTCGCTTCCGCGCTAGTAGCGGTAGTCAATAGTTTCTTGCCCTTCAGATCATCCAATGAAGCAACATCACTGTTGTCCTTCGCTACGATCAGCTTTGTTTTCCAATGTGCGTAAGGCACTGTATTAAACAGATATTTCTCCGACCGTTCTGCATTCTTCTCCATCTCATGAGCGACAAAATCAATCTTCTTCGTCTCAAGACTGAGGAGCAGGTTCGTGAAATCTAGCGTTTGGAACTCAAACTCATAACCCGGCAAGCGCTTGTCGATCTCCTTCACAAGCTCAACGTCGAACCCGGTCAGCTTGCCATTCTCGTCGATGAAGCATACTTTCGGGAACTGCGTCCCTGTACCGACAACGATTTTTTCCACTTCTCCTGTTGCTGATGCTTCATCGCTATTCGCGCTTACTGCATTATTCGTTGCTTTATTCGCATTGCTCGTGTTAGCTGCTGTATTCGCGTTGTTATTTGAAGAGCACCCTGCTGCCACCAGCGTAAGAGCTACGAGTGCAATTCCAGTTGGTCCAATAATTGTCTTTTTCATTATCCTTCTACCTCCACTGTGTTTGAGTTTTACGAACCGCCACAAGTATGGTAGATTCGACCGATTTTAAACTTTATAATTCCAATTGATTTAATCGGAATTGTTGTTGCACCTAATTTAGCATCCAATGCTTCGTTCAGTCAATGGACTCATCAATAGAGATTTTCTATATATACCTCTGCAAAATTTATCGAATCTATGTCGCCTCTA
Organism: Paenibacillus sp. sgz302114; assembly: GCF_056120345.1. NCBI lineage: Bacteria > Bacillati > Bacillota > Bacilli > Caryophanales > Paenibacillaceae > Paenibacillus > Paenibacillus sp. sgz302114. The sequence continues at coordinate 345,322 of NZ_JBVYOI010000005.1, read as the reverse complement.
TTTCAATCGGCCCGAACAATGATTTGCCCAGTTCCATGAATGCATCGACAAAATAAGAGTGCTCGTTGCCGCGCGTAATTAGATTCGTTTGCAGCGTAATGCCGCTAACTTCCGGGATGTCGATTGGGAACAGCTGCCTGCTCGCAACCTCCTGCCTGACGCATAGCTGTGGCAGAAAGCAGATGCCGGCGCGCCCGAGGACAAGCTTCTTCGCCGTCTCGGAATTGTCGACCAAAAATTCAATATTCGGCTGCTCGGTGAGATTGTCGAACGCGCGGTGCACCCGCATCCAGTCGAGAGAGCCGCATTCGAAGAAGACTAGCGGATGGACGCCAATGTCTGCGATAGACACTTCCTGCTTCCTCGTAAATGGATGGCCTTCATATACATAAAGCCGTATCGGATCCTCGTAAAATTTGACCGAAAGCAAAGTCGGATGGACGATTTTGCGTACGAAAGCAAGGTCCAGCTCTTTATTATGCAGCTTGGTCACAAGCTCATCCGACGTTGCGGTAACGAGCTTAATATGAATATCCGGATAGCGCTGCTTCAGCCGCGGCAGCAGCTCTGGGAGCATATAGTTGGAGACGGACACCGTTGCGCCGACCCGAATTTCGTGAGGAATCGACTTGCGCTGCTGAATCTGAAGCTTGCCTTTCTGGAAGGTTTGCATAATTTGCTGCGCATAGGGGAGAAACTGCTTGCCCTTCTCGGTCAGCACAATTTGTTTACCTAACCGGTCAAATAGCTTACAGTCCAGCTCACGCTCCAAGGACTGAATCCGTGCCGTCACGGAAGGCTGGGATAAATAGAGCACGTCAGCCGCCTTATTGAAGCTGCCGTAATGATTAACGTATACGAAAGCTTCCAAGTTCTCTATATTCATCATTGCACCGCCTTATCACTCTATAGTTGATTATTCTTATTGATTAACTTGGAATTATATACAAATTCTATAGCACGCACGCCTCTTTCGTCAACGAAAAGGTAAGCTCTCTTTTCAACCCCAGGCTTATAGCAACTTTCTATCGACGAATTGAAGTTTTCAATATCCTATTTAAACGGTCGGAATTATCGGTTAAAGTGGAACCATGACGAAGGGAAGATGAAGGAGGCTGCTGGTTATGAGTGCAATTGAATCGATAACGATACGCGATGTGACGAATGAGGATCGGGAGCAGGTACTGAAGGTGCTGTTAGCTGCCTATGGACAATATGAGCAAGTACTGCCCGCTGACAAATGGGAGCTTTATCGACAATCGATTATCGCTTCCTTCGATCAAGAAGGGCCGAAAGCGCGAATTGTAGCCGAGGCGGATAACACGATTGTTGGCACGGTCCAACTGTTTGTTTCCTCTGCCGCCGCTTACGGCGCTCCCGAACTGGGCATTACAGGACCAATCATTCGATACTTGGCCGTCTCGCCAGATCAGCGTGGACGCGGGGTTGCAACTGCGCTCATTCGCGAGTCGATTAAGCGTTCCCTCCACCTCGGCGCGGAGTGGCTGCATCTGCACACCTCGGATATGATGGCATCGGCGGTGAGCTTGTACGAACGGCTCGGCTTTGAGCGCGCGTTTAATACCGATGTCCAGAACGGAGAAATCCTCGTTAAGGGCTACCGGATTGATCTGAAGAGCGAGCGGGCGCTTCAGCTCTAATAGATGGATTTTACCTAAAATAAAAAAGTGGCCGGGCAGCTGCGGAGCATTACTCCCCATCTTGCCTATGCCACTTTTTTCGTTTAATCATCTTCGGGATCTGCAGAGATCTTCTTCTTCACGCTTGCAGGGCGCAGTACCAGCACGTAGAGCAGCGCAATAACTAGCGAAGCTCCCGCTTGCACGGCATATCCATTCGGCAGCAGCCAGATGCCTTGCGGCAGCCAAATAATAAGAGCGCACAGCAGCGATGCCCTGCGATCCACGCGAAGTACAGCCGTTTGGCGCGTTGCTTCCGGCAACGGATAGACATGCCGCCACACGGAATGCCGGTGCGCCTGCGCAATTGCTCTTAGCTGAACGCCTGTCAGCCATACGAATAGCAGACAGACGCCGGCGGAGCCCCAGCCCTTCCATAATGCAGAATATGCGGAGAGCCAGCCCGTAAACAGGCCAAGTGCCGTTAACCGCAGCAGAATACCGCCGAGCTCCGTGCGAATAAGCGTCTGCGTATACAGATAGAAGAATGCGTTAGACTTACGGTAAGCAATCAGCTTGGCCACCCAAGCCGCATACTTGCGAGGCTTGACCCCTGCCGATTCAGTCGGTACATCGGCGAAAGCGCTGAAGAATACCGTGTATCTTCGGCGCGTGCGCTTCTCTTCCTCAATCAGCGTCAGCCAAGGAATTGGGTAGCGCGGCAGTCGGTTGTAGATGATGGAGATCAGCGTAATCGCGCCTATAATATATACGATCAGGAATCCCTTCAGCAGGGCGAAAATTGCTAGTGCCGTCGCAGTCCAGCGCAGCCAGCGCAGCATTCTGCGACTGCCGACGCTTACGACCTGCCGTTCGCGCCACGCCGATTGGATTTGCAGCAGCTTAGAGAGTAAGACGCCAAGAACCACTACGACGGCGCTTGACCGTCCCTCACCGGCAAGATAAAGCGGCAAATATGCAGCGCAGCCAACGAGCACAGCCGCGATGCCTGCCATTCCGTTGTATCGCATCGAGCGCCGGATATACGCGGGCATCTCCGCTTCGCGCGGAACGAGAAAGACGATGTCCGCCTCGCGAAGCCAGGTGCGAAGCGGACTCCAGCATAGGAGAGGCGTCAGCACGATAACGCCGACAAGCACGACCGGGAAGCTCGCCGGCAAATTGCGAAGCAGCATTCCGTAACCGGTAATGCCGGCGAGCAGCGCCATGATGGTCACGCCGGGCAGCCCGCTCTGCGCCATATAGCGGAAGTAGGGCATCGATTCCCGCCAGAACGCGGCTGAACGGGAGCGCCACAGCGACTCAACCGAACGTTCCATGATGAGTGCCTCCGCCTTTGCCTCCGACCTCGCCGTTGCCATCTCCCTTGCTTGTCACAAGCCGATAGAACGCCTCTTCCAGCACGCCTGAACTGCGATCATCCGGCATCCCAGCCGCTCTGCACACATCTTGAAGCGTGCCTTGCGCCACGATTATACCTTGATGAAGCACAATGAACCGGCTGCAATAGGACTCTACCGTCGCCAAGATATGCGAGCTCATGAATACCGCCGAGCCTTCTTTTGTCACCTCAACGAGCTTATCAAGCAGTGACCGGATCGCGAGCGGGTCAAGCCCAAGGAACGGCTCGTCAATGACGTAAAGGGACGGCCTTGCGAGCAGCGCGTTCATAATCATCACCTTTTGCCGCATCCCCTTCGATAGATGAGCCGCGAAAGCTCCGCGCTTCGGCGTCATGTAGAACTCGTCCAGCAAGCTCTCGCTCCGCTGACCATACACCGACTCCGGCACATCATATGACATCCCGGTTAAACGCAAATGCTCCTCAACCGTAAGCTCATCGAACAAGAGCGGCGACTCCGGCACATAAGCGAGCGAGCTTCGATACTTGTCCGGCTGCTCAGCCAAAGTATGCCCACCGATCCGAATGTCTCCTTTATGAGGCTGCATGAGGCCGAGTATATGTTTTATTGCGGTACTTTTGCCTGCACCATTAAGGCCAATCAGTCCAACCATCTCGCCTGCTCCAACCTCGAAAGACAGATCATGCAGCACCGGTCTGCGCGGACTGTAACCGCCTGTCAATCCTTTTACCGTTAGTACGGATTCCATCTTGGGGCGCACCTCCTCTTCTCTCACCGATACTACCAAATTTTACGCAAAATGAAAAATGAGCCTAAACGCAAAAAAAACCTCGCGCCTGCCATTACAGCAATGCGCGAGGTTTCGATGATGCTTGGCAGTTACAGTTAAGCCAGCACTTTAATAGAAGTTACGATGTTATTGATGATGACAAGCTCAACCGCATGGCCGTTCACAAGCAACGAAGTATCGCCAACGAAGGCAACGTCAGAAGCAACATTCAGCACGAGCGCTGTAGTCGAGCCATTAACCGTTTGCGTGATCGATACTGTTGCAACTCTACCTTGCGCGTTCAGCGTGAAGGAGTTGAACAGACCTGATTGCGTTACGACTACAGGCTGCTGAGCTGCCAGTTTCGTTACTTCTACGAACACGACTTTGTTGTTGTATGTGCGTACAAGCACTTCATCGCCAGCTCTCAGCGCAGTTGCCGCTACCTTCACGTTATCGCGGAAGATAAAGACGTTCGGGTCAAGTGTCAGCGCGACTTCTTTGTTGTCCGATTTCACAACCGTGATCGAACCGTTCGAAGCAGCTGCTTTCAGCTTGCCTGTAATTGCTGTTGCATCATTCTCATTCTCCGGCAGCTGCTCATCCGTACGGCCAAGCAAGGCAGCCAGCTCAGCGCGAGAGACCTGTTGGTTCGGACGGAATGTGCCATCCTCGTAACCAGTGATCAGACCCTTCTCGATTGCAACTGCAACGTAACCAACGGAGCCTGCTGGAATTTTATCCGCATCTGCGAAGTCGAGGTGGGAGTTTACTTTTGCCTTCGCTTCTGCATCAAGGCCCATCGCTTTCACGAGAAGCGTTGCTGCGAACAGACGGCTTGCAGGCTTGTCCGCTTGGATTACTGTATCCGTCTCTGTGAACAGATCCTTCTCAAGCGCAACGGCTACATAGCCAACTGCCCAAGGATACTTCTTCGCAAGCTGGTCAGCGTCCTTGAAGTTGAGCTTCGTGCTCATCTCCGCTTGCGATTCCGCTTGATCCTTCAGCCCCATCAGACGAACAGCTGCAACGATGGATTCAATGCGCGTAATCTTTTGCTGCGGCTTGAACGTACCGTCTTCATAACCGTTGAATACACCTTTGGATGCAAGGCGGATGATGTACTCAAGCGCCCATTTCAGATCCTTCTCGTCCTTGAACTGAAGGTTGATCTCGTGTTTATTTTTATCTTTCTTGTCCTGGTTGTCGTTACCGTTGCCATGTCCTTTGTCATTACCGTGAGCAAAAGCGCTGCCTGCGCCTCCTGCTAGGGTTAGTAACGCCACGGACGTAATTGCCGCCTTTTTCAAAATGGCTGTTTTCATGGTGTTGCCACTCTCCTCGCGAATGCGGTCCTTGCCGCTTTTTTACTTTCGCTCATATCGTTCGGGGAGCAGCAACCATTTTCAGGGGGTCTTTACCAAAAAAAACGATTTCATTCGTCAAAATATGCATATTCCATCCACCGAAAAACCAGTCAAAAGCCAGCTAGAATGCGTGTTACACCTGCTCGGACGCCGAGTATGCCAGCGGGAAATATTCATTGTTGAACAAGTCGCCTTGCTTCGGACGAGGACCGAGCAGACGGATGTTATCGACGTTCTGTTTCTTCTCGTAAGCCATGTTTTTAGGGAAATAATGGCCAACTACGCACAGACGCGGATCATTGGAGAAGTTCTGACGTGATCCGTGGATCGTAAGCGAATGGTGGAAGCTCACTTGTCCGGCTTTCAGAATAAGCGGCTCTTCACGCCATGGCTTCGCTTCTACCTCCATTTGTTTCTTCACGGCTTCTAGCTCCTCATTGAAGAAACCGTCCGAGTTCAACAGCCCCCACTTGTGCGAGCCAGGAATAACCGACATGCAGCCGTTTGAAAGGTCCGTATCTTGAAGGGCAACCCATGCCGTCACCAGGTTCGTTGTGTTCGTGCATTGCCAGTACATATAATCTTGGTGCCAGCCGACATTGCCAGCGGATGTTTGCTCGCCTTTGCCCGTACCCGGTTTGTAGATGACTTGGTCATACCAGACACGCGCTTCTTCCGAGTTCATCAGGTTCGCTGCCAGCTTGCCCAGCTTCGGGCTTGTCACCGCGTTCTTCACAACATCGTTAATCCACCAAGCGTTGTCGATCTTGCGAAGGCGATTTGGCTTATCGTCCGGCTTCCACTCCCAGAGCGGGAATCCGTCACCGTCATAATCGAGTGCCCAAATACGGTCATGTGCTGCACGCATCTCAGCAACTTCCTCCGGTGTAAACACGATATCGCTTACCCAGTACCCATTTTCCTCGTAAAATTGCTGCGCTGCTTTCTCTTGCTCTTGCGTCATGGTATTCAACATATGTTTTCTAGCTCCTTCACCTTGTGTTTGTATATCCTTGCACTTACTATAACGCTTACAGCCTGATCTTGATTGTAAAAGAACGAATCCATTTGTATAATTGTAAGATGATTGGAGGATGAAAATATGGGAGACAGCTTTCTTCTTCCAAAGCTTGAAGCCTTGATTCAGCTGGTCGACAGCAATTGGAGCCATATCCGTATTCACTCTTGCGGCTTCTGGGAGAACCGCGGCTGGAACGGACCTGGACGCATGTTTGAATTCACTTATTTGGTTAGCGGCAGTATTCACTTGCAGCAGGACCGGCATAAGGTTGATGTCCGGCAGGGCGATCTGCTGTTTGTAAAGGACACACTACGCAACAGTTCATGCTCGGATGGCGACTTCCAGCTTTACTATATCGGCTTCTATGCGGATAAGCCGGAGCTTGCTAGTGCGATCCGTGATCTGTTCACCCAGCTAGAGCTTGATATGAAGCCGCTTCAGCTGCAAGGGCTGCAGCAGGATTTTCGCTCCATTATGGCGGATCTCAGCTTCGGACGGCATGATTCCGTGCTGGTGAAGCAGCATTTTTTGCATGTGCTTGTCCGGATCTATCACGGCATCGTGCAAACCGGGCGAAGCGCCCAGGAGCGGCTCATTCGCGCTGTTATTAATGATCTGCACGAGCTATGCCGCTCTGAGCAGAAGATTAAGCTTGCCGATGTGGCGGCACGTTATTCGCTTAATGAGCGCTACCTCAATCACCGGTTCAAGCAGGAAACAGGCGTTACCATCGGCAACTACATTACGGCAATCCGAGTCGAACACGCCAAGCGGCTGCTCGAAACAACGACGATGCCGATTACCGACATCGCGCACACGACCGGCTTCTACGACGGCGCGCACTTCAGCCGCACATTCAAGAGCAAGGAAGGTGTTTCGCCGCAGGAATATCGCGCTCTGCAGCAGGGGATTCCGCTGCAATAGGAGGCAACAAGGGACAAGATGTAACCTGCATGAAACCTTCCCCATTCAATTCCGTCTAGGGAATAGATGCCATTCCAAGCGATACGACCACGGAGGTTATTATGAATAAAATTATACTCGCTCTATGCACCTTTGCTGCGTTCTTATCCTCTTGTTCCTCAGACGAACCGCAAGCGCAGAAGCCCGTTTTGATCGTTGATCGTACTTACCCGCTGCATAATTTGGCTGATGCGCCGTTTCATGCCGTCATCTCCGATGCCGGGCAAATCGAGAAGCTTATGGATCAGCTCAAGCAGCTGCCTCCATTCCCGAAGGAAATTGTACATTGTCCTAATGATATTGGAGTTAGCTATAAGCTGACATTCAAAAACGTCGAAGGCGGCAATAAAGAAGCAATGGTCACTGCGACAGGATGTCAGCAGGTGAAAATGGACGACAAGGTGTACTGGGCAATGGAACCGAAGGGGAATGGTACTCGCGCTTCTGTCATGCAGGTGCTGGGTATGACGGAGCAGCAGTTTGATGGGACATTGAAATCAGGCTGAGAGCGCGGTTTCGTGATAAAAGAAGGCTCAGACTGCGGCGGTTAGAGTTCCATATCGGATCTCTCACCCAACTATTGGCGCGATTCTGATGTCGAGAGGTCGTATTTGATTCTGTCAGCTTGCTCTAAGCTCCATTTTACTTGGGTTGCGGCGCTGAGAGTTCGCACAGCCGAATTTTTGCCAATGTAGATACCCCAGGGACTTTCTTTAAACTCCTCATTAGCTGATCCGCCAAGCTCACAAAGCTAAAAAAGGCCGAGAGCGCATATTTGCACTCTCAGCCTTTTGCTCACTACTTACTGCTGCTCGCCCTGCTTCTTCGCTTTCAGCCACTTCGGCGCGCCTTTGTTCTTGCGCTCGCGTTCCTGCTCGCGCTTCGACTTCGTCGGCTTCGCCGCTCCCGCGCCAGCGCTGCCCGGCTTGCTGCTACCGCGAGCGCCAACTCGCGCTGCGCCTCCGCTCGCTCCTGCCGCGCCACCGCCAACGCGCGCCGCGCTTCCGCTCGCTCCAGCAGCCGCGCCTCCGCGCGAGCTCGCTGGCGCCGCTGCGCGAGACTCCGCCGGGCGATCGCTGCCGCTGCCCGGCCTACGTGCACCATCGCCGCGGCCAAAATCGCGGCCTTGCTGCTCTTCGCCGGGATTCCACAGCTTCCCGGCGTACAACGTCTTCTCCTGCAGGTCGATGCCGAGCTGCTTGCGGAATTTATCCATGATGAACAGCTGATTGCGCGTCACGATAGAAATAACCGTGCCTGCTTTGCCCATCCGCCCTGTCCGGCCGGAACGGTGCACATAATGATCCGCATCGAGCGCCGGATCAAGATGGACAACGAGCGGCAAATCGACGATATCAAGTCCGCGCGCCGCAACATCCGTTGCCACTAACAGCTGGCAGCGTCCGTCGCGGAACCGCGCAAGCGTCGCAGCCCGCCGCTGCTTGTCCGCATCGCCATACAGCGTTTCAACGGAGAAGCCCTCATAGCTTAGCTTCGCTTCATAATTCGCGATTTCATCGGTTTCGTTAATGAACAGCAACGCAGATTTCGGCTTCAGCATCCGAATGAGCTTTCTTGCCATATCCACCTTGTCGCGCCGCTCGCTTACGACAAAATAATGCAAAACCTGCTTGCCCGCCTGCTGATCCGGCGACACATCAACTCGCTGCGGATCGCGCATCCACCGCTCTTCCACTTCCGCCATCGCTTGCGGACGCGTCGCGGAGAAGAAAGCGATCTGACGATCGCGCATCATGCCGCGCAGCAGATTTTCCACTTCTGTCGTGGAACCGAGGTTAAACACCTGATCCGCTTCATCGATAATGACAAGCCGGATTTGGTGAAGCTTCAGCTTGCCGGAGTTCACAAGCTCGTGAATGCGCCCCGGCGTACCGACGACGACATGCGGATGCAGCCGCAGCTTCTCCACCTGCCGCTGCATCGACGCGCCGCCGATCAGCTGCTGCGTCTTTACTCCGATTGGTTCGCCGTAAATTTCGGCAACTCGAAAAATTTGCATAGCCAGCTCCTGCGTCGGAGCGAGCACCATTACCTGTACCGCCTGTTTAGCTATATCCACACGCTCAAGCGCAGGCAGCATGTAAGCTAATGTTTTGCCAGTACCCGTCTGCGACTTCGCGGACACATCATGACCTTCCATCAATACTGGAATCGTAGCCGCCTGAACCGGGGTCGGCGAATCAATCTGGTTGCTTTTCAACGTTTCAATCAGCTGCGGCTGCAGCTTCAATGTTTCCCATGTCACTCTTATCAAATCTCCTCATGTTCCAGCGTCCTATTTGCGGTTTAACCAGCGGCCTGCAATCCGATCGGCAAGCCTCGGAAACAACCCGTAAAGCTTTATTCCTACAGAAGCCGACAAGGGCAAATCCACCTCTGGCGTCCGTCGCTTTATCATTTGTACAATCGCTCCGGCTACCCGTTCAGGCGTAAGCATGTATCCGCGAACATTGTTCGCATACGTACCCTCCGGATCAGCCGTATGTAGAAAAGGCGTATCAATCGGTCCCGGATTAATCGCCGATACTGCGATATTCATCGGTGCCAGCTCCGCCCGCATCGCATTGGTCAAGCCAAGAACCGCATGTTTCGTTGCCGCGTAGCCCGATGACTTCACCGTGCTAAGCTTGCCTGCCATGGAGGCGACATTAATAATATGGCCGCCGCCTTGCTTTTGCATAATCGGCAGCACTGCTTTGCTGCAGCGAACGATACCCATATAATTGGTATCCATCATTTCGGCGAAACGCTCAACAGGAGCATCTGCAAAATGTTCAAACACGCCATAGCCGGCATTGTTCAGCAGCACATCAATTTTTCCGAAATCCTGTACCACCTGATCCATTACCGCAACAATTTCATCATAGTTCGTTACATCCAGCTTGTAGCAGCCATACGTACCTCTAATAGAAGTCGCCATTTGCTCGAGCTTGTCCAGCCTACGCCCAGTTATAATTGGAACTGCGCCTGAAGCAGCAAGCAGTCGGGCCGTTTCTGCGCCGATGCCACTCGCCGCGCCGGTAATCAGTACAATTTCCCCATGAAACAATCGTATCACCTAGCCTTCAGTTTACTGCAATGGGTGCAAATAGGCAAAATATGTCCGAATACGAAAAAAAGCTCCTACGGGAGCTTGACTCGTGTTACGATGCAATTAGTACTTGAATATCGAACTCGCCAATGCCTTCCATGATTAACGGTATCGTTAACGCCTTCGCTGGGTTGAAACCAGCGGATTGCGTGGAGTGAAGCACCTTCGGAGGTGTAATGTCGACCCGTACCCCTTGGTTAAATAGCATCGTGCTGGCATTGCCGCTGATCATGTTGCCAAGCTCGGAAATGGCACTCTTGCCCATTTCATCCATCTCAGAAATTTCGAAGCCGCCCATCATTGCGGATACCATCTTGAGCGCTACTTCCTCGCTTAGGCCAAATACGATATCGCCATTCATTTGACCGTTAATGCCGATTTGAATCCATATGTAATTTTCGACAAATTTTACTTCCTTAACGCCAAGCTTTCCAGTTGAAGGTTTGATCTGAATTAATTGCTCTATAACAATCTTGGCGGACTCTAGAAAGGGATTAATATATTCGGCCTGCATCGGGTGTAGCGCCCCTTTTCGACTTAATTCGATTGCTTTCTTCGTTACAACTGATTATACAAGATATGCTAGGTCAAGTATACTACTCAATTCATTCAATATTTTAAACTTTTAAAGTAGATCGTGATCAATAGAGTCCTTAGGAGGATTGACGTGCCGAATATTTGGACGCATTTCTTATTCGGGCAGAAGTGCCTGCAAGAGCTTGGAGAAGCTAATTTGATCGCAGCTCCGCACCTGGAACGTATGTTTAATATGGGCTGTCAAGGTCCTGACTTTCTGTTCTACCACAACTTCCTTCCATGGAAGAAAGATACCCGCATGAGCTTATTAGGATCGGAGATGCATCAGCATCACTGCGGGGAAGTCATTATGGATATGCTGGATACACTCGAAGGACAAGCAGCGCCGCTATCGAAGCTGGAGCCTGCTCTTGTCTATGCGCTTGGCTTCCTGCTGCATCATTTGCTGGACCGTGTGATGCATCCGTATGTGTTCAGCCGCTCCGGCTCACGCAAATGGGATCACCAACGGTTCGAAATCATGATGGACACCTTGATCGTGCGGAAGCTGCTTGGAGTAGAAACGTGGAGAACCGAGGTTTGGAAAGAAATTGATATTCGCGGAGAGCTGCCAGCGCTAATTGTGAATGCGTTCGAACAAATCGCAGCCGTTCATTATCCTGCGCTCGCGGCGCGAATTAGGCGTGAAGACTGGCGTGCAGCAATGCGTGACATGATCGCGGCACAGAAGCTATTTTACGATCCTACAGGGCTTAAACGTCTGGTCACATTCGGCCAAATCGATCCGTTCGTCTTTAAGCGCGAGCTCCCGAAGCTTGACATATTGAACGAAAGTAATCGTCCATGGCTTGATCCGACTGACGGGAAAACCTTACATACGGAAGGTGTCTGGGATTTGTGGAACATCGCGATGGAAGAAGCTCTTCCGGTCGTACGCGCCGTCCTTCTTTGGCTTCGGACTGACGATTCGTCACAGCCGGAACCAAGCCGTGAAGCCCTTTCCCGCAATCAGCTGCGGGAAGAGGCCGTACAGCTGATCGGTAACCGATCCTACGAAACGGGGCTGCCTTGCGAAAGCATGGCAGCCATTCAATACGAAGACCCGATCTGGCCGTCGTTATCGCTATGATACTTGGTTGCTCTTCTTGCGGCGGTAGCGCAGCCGCAAGAGCCTCAGCCGATCATAGAGCAGGTCGATCGGTTTGCCCTTTCCCTGCATCGTTTCCTCGCCATAAACCTGATGAAGCACAGGCTTCAAATATCGGTCCCCAATCGTGAGCAGCGCATCCCACAACTGCTGTTGCTCCGCTGGCGGGATTTGGCTCAGCTCTCTTTCAATCAACGGTTCCATATCGTAGCCCTCTGTCTCCAGCTTCTCAATCCGATCCATGAGGTCCCTTCTCGGCAATTCCACCTCGGCTAGCAGCTCCTCAATCGTTTTGCCTTCTGCAATAGCCTGAAGCAGGGCGCGCTTCTGGTGCTGACGTTCCATCTGATTCTTATACTTATTCTCCTTCTGCTTGTAGATCCAGCCCGTATACTGCTTTGGGTCGAGCGCTTCTGCCACCCAATCGAGCGGAAAATGAGTCTGGCGCTCGAACTTCTGCGTAATGGCCAGCACTTCCTCACCGTATGCCGCCTGCCGAGTTTCACCCCAGCCTGGAATTTGCAATAGCTCCTCCGCTAGCTGCGGAACATAACTGCTGATCATCCAGAGCATCCGGTTCGTCGCCACAAGATAAGCGGATTTCTTGGCTGCAACCGCTGCCCGCCTGCGCCATTCCCGCAGCGCTTCGAAGATCTCTTCATTCTGGTTCGTCTCGCCATAGCACTGAATCATGGAATAGAGACTTCCATTCTCATCCAAGCTGCGGCGATCTTCGAGCATTCCGTCAATGATTGGTGCATATCCTTCTCCCATACGAACTGCAACACCGTGGCGAAATGCCGTAATCATCTCCTCCCATGATCCCCCCTCGAACCAGACCGATTGCTCCTCGGGAGCCGATCCCGTCCAAATGACGGACCAAACGCCATTTTGCTCACAGATAGACAGCTGCGCTTGCTCTACCCCGCGATCTGTTCCAACTTTCTCAAATGTGTTCAAAAATACGACCTGCATGCAGGCACACCTCCGTATTATGTAGTATCATATCGCTTCGCGTAAGGTGTATCGCACGGCCGGTCGCCGCACAACAAAAAAAAGCACCCCTAACGCCAATAAATTGGCGAAAGAGGTGCTTCCTCACGTTCAACGATTTGATTGCTCATATCATAGCACAGCAGCACATGCAAGGCAATATCCAATTATGCCAAAAGGTTCCTATTCGTGTCGTTGCCCCATTCCAAGGAGTGATGCTATGATAGAGCGAGAATAGAAGAGGAGCGAAGTTTGATGCAAATGAATGATTATGATTTTATGTCCGATACCACGGAAGACACTTCGACCCGCTTCGTCACTTTCATCACGCCGAACCTGAAGCGATTCGATCTTGCCATTACAACGACGAACCGATTCTACGGCAAAAAGCTCATCGTTGATTTGCAGGGCGGCCGTACAGCAATCGTCGGTCAGGATGACCTGGACGAGGAAGGCTACTTGGAATTCACTTTCAAGCTAACTGAGGAAGAAGCGACGGATCTTCGCCAGTTTTTAGAATTAGTGGTTGGAACGGTGAATTTTACCGACTAATCCCGGGTACACTGTGACGGTAAACCAATAGCCGCCATCAGGAGGTACCCATGTTTAAAGATAATCGCCAGCCCTATGCTGACTTGAAAACGGTCGAATCCCAGCGCAATGATCTTGCCGCCGAAGAGTTTCCCGATGGCCCATACGGTTCTAATCGGATCCTCGCGGAGTCGCTTAGTACGAATAGACCTTGGCGGATTGAACAGCGCTCACCAAATCGGTTCGATTATGAGAATCATGAGCTGCATGCAGGTATAGATCGTGATTATCCCGGTGATGATACTTACCCGGATGCAATGGATGAACCGTGATATAGACTTGCTGTGTGAACAAGAAAACCGCTTGGGCTTATGCCAAATGGTAAGGATTTATCCATATCCTGACCGTTTGGCATTTGCCAAGCGGTTTTTTCTATTACCACTTCAACTGCTGACCGAACAGGAGCGCATTACTGAGCGATCTTCCAGGAGCAGTGACGGTTTTGCCTTGGAACCATAGCCCAGAGGAAGCGCCTCCGTCGAGATTCATCGCTTGCTGCGCGCCGAGCTTCATCATTACTTGCGCCCACTGCTTCATCGTCGCCCCCGGCACCGTTGCGAGCAGGATGGAGCCGTCCTTCATAATCGCAATGCCGCTGCGCGCGCCGCCGCCTGTGAGAATCTTCGGATCCTGGAACCCCTCTGCTGCTGGATTAACCGTTACTGCGCCATTCGTCACCAGTCGCGGGCCCGCTCCTACTGCAGTATGAATGCCAGACCAATCAAGCGATTTGCCTTGCATATTAGTTAAGCTAACCGTATATGCAACCTGCGCTCCGACCTCGAACCGTTCTGCCTGCCCCTTTTCCCTTCCTTGGAAAACAAGCACATAACCATCTGACGGAATCGAAACGTCGACTCCGTGATGAATAGCAGCAACCTTGCGGTTTCGAACCACGACCGCCGCATCCGCAGCGAAGCCAATCGTCTTGCCCCGTTTCGGCGTGAAAAGAATCGCAGAAGCGCTGCCAGTCGGCTTCCGGTTCATAAAGTAGACGTACCACGAGCCGGTACCGCCTTGTTTGCGGCTAACGGTGCCGCGCACATTGATGCGCAGCGAATCCATCACAGCGCTGCCGTCCCAGCGGAAGCCGATCGTCGTGCCGCGGTTGCCAATATGCTCCGCCAGCCCGCTGCTGATGAGATTGCCATAAGGATCGGGAATGTCCGTATATGCATCAAAAAATGTGCCGTTTATCGCGATGTCTGCTTTATAGAGCGAGGCGATCTGGCTAAGCGACTGCGTCGTGCCGACTCGCCGATTCGCGATGCCTGCGGCAACCGGCATCCCTTTTGGAATGAGAACGGTGCTAACCGTGAAAATTGAGCTTCCTGCTTTTACTTTGCGTACTTCAAGCTTTGGCTTGAAGGCAAGCTGAGTAGGTGCTGCCTTTGTCACTGTTACAGGCAGCTTCAGGACTACGACTGTGTCGGCGGTAGGAGATGAGGCTTCGCCCTCCGACGCGGACGCCCGAATCGTCAACGTCGTCATACCTGGCGCAATAGGCGTCAGCACGCCTGCCGCGTTCACCGATGCGACGGCTGGATTGCCTGTCGAGCAGCTTAATGTCGCTGGCTTGGATAGCTTCAGCTTAATGCCAACCGGCAGCTGTTTGCCAAGCGGCAGCGTGATCGAAGCAGTTGGGTAGCTGATCAGCTTCGGCGCCGATGGCTTCGATTGAGCTTGTGCAGGTGGTGCATCCGGTGCAGGTTGCGCCGCCCATACGGCGTCCGCTCCTGCGGTAATCATCGTGAGCGCCATCAAGGCAGCGATGGTTCGTAGAGCAGTTTTCTTCATAGCAGGCTGTAAATCTCCTCTGACTGTATAATTTTGGTTGCGTCTACTATTTCTTCGGCGGTTCAGCCGATGAATTGAAGCATTCGGCTAAAAAAAGAGACCGGAGTGCTCCGGTCTCTTTGGCTTGAGTTGGTGGTTTCACCGCTAACACGCACACGCACACGCACACGGATCGGACCATTTTTTCGCGAATAAGCACGCTAGGATCCGTTAGCTCATTGAGCCCGCGAGTCGGTTTTGTCCGACTACTCCTCCATCAGTACCGTCTCCGTCATCGACCGTTCGCTTACAGAAACGCGGAACGTCTTCACCTCGAACGGCGCAAGCGCGACAAGGCTCGAAATGCCCAGCATCGGGATCTCCACTGTCGTCTCGCGCGCGATGCCTGTCGGCTCAAACAACCGCAGAACATAATCGCCGCCTCGCTCCATCTGCTTGAAAGCGCCGAGCTGCACGACTGCATCCTTCAACACGACGAGCGGCTCTACCGGCTCGCCGCGTCCTGAAGGGAAGAAGGACAGCGAGTAGGGCACTTCATTATGCTGCGCCGCTTCGCGATCTACGGCGCTTAGCCGATCGTCCGCTGCCCCGCCGTTCAGCCAATAGGTGAACTCGCGCTCGCCCTGATCGATCCGCGGCGAGAAGCGGTCCTGCACGATGAGCGGACGCTCCATGATTGGATGCGCCGTGTAGCTCGGGCTGCGCAGCAGCGTCGGCCGGATCGCGCCATCCTTGAAGTCCGAGCCGTACGTGCCGTTATTGATCAGCGTCAGCGCCACACCAGACGATGCGGAGCAAGCTGCTGTCCATTTCTGCGCGACAGCCTCCCGCCCGGTCGTATCCAGCTTCTGCACACCGTACATCGTCTGACCGATGTACGAAGCGTCTCCGTCGCCAATAGCAGTCGGAATGGACAGCTTCAGCAGCTTATCCTTCTCATTCCAGAAGACGCGAGCATGCACTTCAAGCTCGGTGCCCTGTTTCGGCAGTTTATAAGTAAGCGCAAGCTTCGAGTCGTTATACGCGAGCATCGCTTCCACTACCGTGCGAACCGCACCGTCCTCGATGACGCGGACCGACGGCAGGAGCACGTGCCGCAAGCCGGAGAAGTCAGAGCCGGCGCCGCGGTCCATCAGCTGGAACGAGCCAATGTCCGGCTCGAACCGGTTCGTATCCATCCGCCACGGGTCTTCATTATCTGCAACGACTATCGGCTGGAACGCCCGCTCCTTTACATACGAGACGCCGTCAACTGTATACGCATCGAGCAGTCCCGTATGCGCGTTAATGACCGCAGTCATTCGATCATTTGAGAAGCGGATTACCCCGCCTTCCACGACAACTTGTGGCAACGGCTTCGCGGGCAGCATCTCAATACGGCAATCAAACCGGTTCATGGAAGACGGTGCAAGCTCTGCTTGGAATACAACGCGTTTACGCCAGTCCAAGTTAATATTGCTGTGCTCTTTCTCCGGCTGCGACTCGATCCGTTTGCCATCCTGGTATACGACCGGCATGGAGAACTCATCCTTCCAGTTCTGGTCAGCAAGCATAAATTCACATGCAAACACGCCACGAACCGGATAAGGATGCGGATTGTAGATCAGAATCGGATATTCGCCATCGTCCGCTTTGCGCTGCCCCGAGGCAAGCGCGAAGAAGGCGCGCGCCTTCAGCCTGGAGACGATTTCAAGGCCATGCCCAAGCAAGCGAAGCGATGCATCCTCTGCAGGCTGCACCGACGAGCCCGGCAATATATCATGAAACTGTGCGGTCATCAAATCCTCCGTCGCCTGCCGCAGCTCTTCACGAGGATAAACCAGCTTGCCTGCAACAGCGGCGGCTGATAACATTTTCTCCGTTAAATAAAGCTCGTTCTCCAGCAAGCGATGCTTCTGCTTAATCCGAATCATCGACGTATAGCAGCCGACGAATCGCGGATTCAAGTCCCCTTCATGCGCTGGCAGCTCAGCACGATTCTCCGCCAGATCGGCAAAATACTGCTCAGGCGTTGAATGTACAATCTCTACTTCTGAATCCCCATTCGCCATCAGACCGCCGATCTCGTCCAAATCCACCCGAGAAGGTCCGCCGCCATGATTGCCTACTCCCCACAGCATCAAGCCAAGCGATTTGCCCTCACGCTGCACTTGCTCCAGCCGCTGTTCAATCGCACCGCGCGCCTGCCCCATGAGCGTATTGTACTGATAAGTCTGATGCGCCATCACCTCGGAACCGTCGAAGCCGATCCAACGGAATTCCCGGTCAGGCCCTACCGTATGATCATCCGGGCGCATGAACAGATAGGAATCGAAGCCAGCTTGGCTCATCAGCTGCACTAAACCACGGGAATGCCCGAAGGAGTCGAAGTTAATCGCCGTCGTTGGCCGGGCACCGAACTTCTCTGCGAAATACGCGCGTCCATGCAGCATTTGCCGCACGATCGACTCACCAGAGGGCATATTGCAATCAGGCTGCAAATACCAGCCGCCCATGATATGCCACTTGCCGAGCCGCGCTAGCTCCTGAATTTCCGTGAACAGCTCCGGCTCATATTCCTCAATCCATTTGTACAGAATGACCTCATTGTGATTGAAAACATACCCTTCATATTCCCTGCAAAATTCAGCCGCAGCTCTGAACGTCGATACTGCTGCCGCCGCTCCTTCCTCCCATTCCCACTGCCATACAGGGTCCAAATGCGCATTGCTTAACAAGTGAAGCTTCGCAGCCATTCGTTCATCCTCCCGGAATCATTTTCTCCCATTACGCATGTTCGTTATTAACATTAAATGTTTCTATCAAACATACAATACCTCACATTTCATGCGCTGTCGATAGAAAAGAAAGAAGGCGTTTCTACTAGTCACCCTCGCCAAGTAGATACGCCTTCCCCTCTTACTTCTGTTCTTGTACAAACGCGATCTCGTCAAACGATAAGGTGAAGTCTCCTCCGATAGATGTAATCTGAAGCTCCAATAGGTTCAGCTGGTTCAGATCAGGATTGCCTGTCATGCTCCGCACCCATCCATTCACTTCCCGGGTCAGCGGGATGCATTGATGCGACCATCCGCTTCGCGCTTCCGAAGCGATCTGCGTCCATTCGAAGAACGGACATGCGGCAACCCACTGCACATACCGGTTGAATGTTTGTTTCATGCGGACGGTGAAGGCAGAAGGAGGGAATCCTCCCCATGTCTCATGCGAGAATTTGATCCAGAAGTGGAGCTCACAGCCGAACGCTAGAGCCTCATCCGCCGCTGCATTCGGCATATGAAACTGCAGCTTGACGAGTGATGATGCGGCTTGCAGCTGTACAGAAGGTCCGGCATCAACGGCATCTTGCTCATTTAACTCAAGATAAGCGCTACGGCTCGGAATAGCTTCCTTAATGACCGCCGAAGCCATATCGAAGCAGTACTTCACTTGCTCGTCAGCCGGCAGCACATGAAGGTCTATCCAATCGAGATCAACAGTGCCGGATGCGCTTATGACCGTAAGCCCCACCCGATAAAATCCTGGCTCCGCGTATGTATGTTCGACTGCTGCAGCCTCGCTTCTTGTTCCATCCCCCAAGTCCCATTGGTAGGTCAAGCTGCTACCTCCGTCAATATCCTGACTGTACGAGCCGTCGAATTCCACCACGCCACCTGCTCGCGGGCTTACAGTAGCAAGCGTTGCCACAGCAACCGGCGACGGACCCTCCGCTTCGCATACGGCAACTTGCGAGACGTTCACTTCGTGATGGAAGTCTCCGCTGCCATTGCCGGTTATGGTGTTGCCGGCAAAATAGAGCTGCTTCGCATGTTTGATATAAACACCATACGTGTCGTTATCCGTAATCTCGTTCTGCTCGACGATCCAATGGAACGCTTCATAGCCTTCCTTATAGCCGATCGCAAGACCTACGCTCTTATTGTGATGAATCCGATTGCGCCGCATCGTGAAATGGCTGCTCGAGCCGTTCACGACCGCGATTCCCGCGTTGCCGAATTTCTCTGGCGCGTTCGCGATTCGGAGACCATTATAAGCGGCTTCGTTCTCGATCAGCACCGCACGACACGAGCCTCCGAGCCAGAAGCCGTAGCTGGAATGGTTGCCCTTATTGCGCACAAACACGTTGCCCGGATCCCATACTTCCCAAGCATTGTTGTTTGCATGGGACGCATCGTTATTTTCAAAATAGTTGCCTGTGCTTACATAGCCATTCAGCGAGCGAATAAACACGCCATCCCCGCCGTAGGTAAAGTCGTTATTCCGAATCCGGTTGTCATTCGATCCGCTCTCGATCAGCACGGAGGTTGAATCTCTCGCATGGACCTCCCCTGGAGCGATTCGGATGCCATAATTCATAAGATTGCTATCGATCTCGTTGCCGGAAGAACCCCATAGCTTCAAGCAAACATTCGTGCAATTGGCGAACGTGTTGCTGATTACCTTATTGCGGTCTGCGTATCTCAAATAAAGCCCGTTCCAGACCCGATTGCCAATATTGCGGGAGACGATGCTCTCTGAGACACGCTCCAGAAAGAGCGCGCCATACGGTTCTCCGTCACCCCAGCCGTAATCAGGATCCGTATAGTTGTCGGAGAAGTCATTGCAGTCAATAACCCAACCAGAACCATTCGACACCTTCATGCCAACCTTGAAGCCATATACGCTTAGGTTTTTAACGGTAACACCGCTATATCCATTGCAGGAAACGCCTGTACCGTCGTAGGTGTGAATGTTGCCGGGCTTCCCTCTGCCACGAATGACTGCGCCGTTGCCGTCAACCGTAATATGGTCGGAAGCGATAACGATGCCCTTGCTATTGCTGAACATATATTCTCCTGGCTCAAAAATAACGTCCTCGGTAATAATCATACCAGCGTATGGCTTTACAGTTTGCTGCATGCTGTTGCATGCCCCCCGTTTCTGAATTGGCTTCAGTCCGACTGATCATGATGAGCGATGCTTGTGCTCTACAGCTCTTGCAGGCAGATTACGTTGAGCTGCGTTCCATCAGCTGAACGTCAAGCTCGTAGAAGCGATTCTCTCCACCGTTTGATTCGATCTTGCCAATAAGGATCTCGGCGGCCATCTTGCCCATCTCCGCTATCGGCTGCGCAATTGTTGTCAGCTCCGGCTCGGTCATGCGAGTCATGCCGATGCCATCGAAACCGCACAATGCCATTTGCTCGGGCACTCGGATACCGTGCCGGATTAGCCCCTTCAGCGCGCCAATCGCCATCATATCGTTGCCTGCGAAGATACCGTCCACATCGGGATGGCGTTCTAATAGCAGCTGTACGGCCTCGATTCCGCTCTCAACGCGGAAGTCTCCCGGAATGAGCAGTGATGGCGAGTACCAGGAGTACTGCTGCGCAACTTGCTCATATCCTTCAAGACGCTCGCGCGCCGTAACGATGGATTGCGGCCCATAGATGTGCGCGATTTTGCGGCAACCTTTATCAAGCAGATGCTGAACCGCGAGGATGGCGCCTTTTCGGTTGTCAGCACGAATGATACTGCAGTTGTCCGCATCGCCGCTCCGGTCAAGCACGACGATCGGTGTACCGGATTGATGCAGCTCCTCCAGATCCTCCTGCAATAACGAATCCGTTGCAAAAATAAACCCGGCAACACTATTGCGATGGAGCGACTTAATATAGGTGAGCTCCTTCTTCCGGTCATTGTCCGAGTTGCACAGAATGAGCGTGTAGCCTCGGCTTAGGCAAATGTCTTCGACCGCTCGAGCGAGCTCCGGGAAGAACGGGTTTGAAATATCCGGCAGGACGAGTGCGACAACCTCCATCCGTTTCCCAGCAAGCCCGCGGGCAATCGAGCTCGGCTGATAGTTCAGCGCTTCGATGGCTTGATTAACTTTGTGTTTCGTCTCCTTGTTTACGTAACCGTTGCGGTTAATAAACCGGGAAACCGTAGCGACGGAAACGCCGGCAAGTGCAGCCACATCGCGAATCGTAGCCATTAAAATACAACTCCGCACACAAGAGATACATTGGCGTACGGCGTAAATTCACCTGTTCGTATAACCGCTCGCGCAACTTGCTTCACATGCGTCTTTAATTCCTGATGCGGCAAGTGGCGAATCGGCAATTGCGGTCCGGTCAGCGCTATCATTTGGCGGTACAGCTCCGGACTTTTCTCGATCATTTCCGGAGCGATGATAACTTCTTGGACGCAAAGCTCATTCAGAATGACTTGCAGCGTCTCGATAAATCCGGGCACGCCTTGGGTCAGCGCGAGATCAATTCGCTTCATGTCCGCAGGAATCGGATAACCGCTATCACAAATAACAAGCTCATCCAAATGGCCGAGCTCAGCGATCAATTTTGAAATTTCCGGATGCAAAAGAGGCGACTTCTTCATAAATGACTCCTTTCAGCTCACGTGGTACCGGTTACATAAACGTTTAAAAAAGGGTCAAATTGGAACCTCATACTCAGCGTTAGACTAGCATGGAAGCGTTTTCCTGTCAATGGAGAAAAGATGGACAGCGTAAAAAAGCCGAGAACGGATGTCACCCGCCTCGGCCTATATTGCTGTATTGCTATACTGTCGCAAACGGGTCCATTTCACGGACCGGATGGCCTTCGAGAATTTTGACCAGCGCGCCGAATTCAAGCTCTTCGAACTTCTGCTCAGCGGCTTCCTTCGTTATATGCCAGCTGCAAGCAGACAGTTCGCAGCTTATCGGCACATTGATGCGAATCGTTGCGAGGTCACGGGACAGATGCAGCATATCGAGATCAGCTTCGATTTTGGAACGAACGCCTTTCGGAAGCTTATCCAAATTCAACAATACGCCTTCAATCGACTGGTATTCCAAAATGAGCTTGAGCGCTGTTTTCTCGCCGATGCCTTTGACGCCAGGATAATTATCGCTCGTATCGCCCATAAAGCCTTTCAGATCAATCACTTGCGTCGGGGTCAGCTGCTTCTCCTCAAGCAGAACCGCCGGATCGTAGACCGCGTAATTCAGCTTGCCCTTCTTCATGATGACCACCTTCACCGTCTCGCTGACGAGCTGAAGCATATCATGGTCACCTGTTAGGATGTAAACTTCCGATTCCGAGCTTAGCTGTGTTGCGAGCGTGCCGAGACAGTCATCAGCTTCAAAGCCGACGATACCGATATTTTGAATGCCCATCGATTCGACAACGTCTTTCACGAGATCGAATTGCGGAATAAGCTCCTCTGGCGCATCGCCCCGATTGCCCTTGTAATCCGCGAACTGCTCGGTGCGGAACGTCTTGCTTCCCATATCCCAGCAGCAAATGACATGTGTCGGTTTGAATGTGTTGATGGCGTCAAAAAAATATTGGATAAAGCCATAGACCGCGTTCGTCGGCAGTCCTGCCTTCGTCTTGCGGATGTAGCCGGTGTAGGATGTTGCATAGAATGCGCGGAACAATATCGCCATCCCGTCGACAAGCAGCACTTTGCGTTTCGTGCTCTCAGACATGTAATCTCCCCCATGATGATCGTTATACTAGTGAAATCTATGATTTCTATTCGCCTCTTATGAATCTTCCGATGCGTTCTGCGGCTTCTACTAATCTAGCTTCGCTCTCTACGAGTGCGATTCGGACGTAACCTTCCCCTTCAGCGCCAAAAGCATCGCCTGGGATGACTGCGACTCCAGCCCTTTCGAGCATTTCCCGGGAAATGCGACGAGAGTCCCAAGGTTCCGACAGTTCCCATCCCATTTCTGGAAGCTTCGCCCAGATAAACATGGTCGCTTTCGGATACGGCACTTCCCAGCCTTGACGGTGGAGCGCTTGGACGAATTGATCGCGGCGCTTCTCGTAAAGTGTCCCGACCGGCTGATGGGTGGTAGGCACCATATCCTGCTGCAGCGCAATGATGCCTGCCTCCTGAATCGGGAGAAATACGCCATAGTCAATGTTCGCCTTCAGCTCGCGCAGCGCTGCGACAGCTTCCCGATTCCCCGCGAGAAAGCCGATGCGGCAGCCGGCCATGTTGAAGCTTTTGGACAAGGAATGA
Organism: Paenibacillus sp. sgz302114; assembly: GCF_056120345.1. Taxonomy (NCBI): domain Bacteria; kingdom Bacillati; phylum Bacillota; class Bacilli; order Caryophanales; family Paenibacillaceae; genus Paenibacillus; species Paenibacillus sp. sgz302114. Next base: position 321,990 of record NZ_JBVYOI010000005.1, on the reverse strand, counting down.
AACTCTACGGCAATGTCTAGCGCACCTTCTGCTTGCAAAATACTAGGTGGCCTGTAGCCGCCATATGCCATCTCGGAGTATGCGAGATCGTGAACGATGAGCACATTGTGCCGCTTCGCATACGTAATGGCCTTCTTGAAGAAGTCCAGATCCGCCACTGCGGACACCGGGTTGCTCGGATAGTTCAGGAGCATAAACTTCGTGCGTTGCCATACCTGCTCCGGAATCGCGTCGAAATCGGGCAAGAACTGATTTTCTTCCCGCAGAGGCATGAGATACGGCTCTACGCCTGCCAGTGCAAGCCCGACGGCATATACGGGATAGCCCGGGTCTGGGAGGAGGGCGATATCACCTGGATTGCATAGTGATAGTGCCAAGTGGCCGAGGCCGTCTTGGGAGCCCATTAGGGAGACTAGCTCGTGCTCCGGGTCAATCAGGACGCCGAAACGGTAGGCGAGCCAGTCCGAGGCTTGCTTCAGGAAGCGAACGGATCCTTTGGACCCCGGGTATCCGTATGCATTGTCGCGCAGCACCGCTTCGCTTAGTGCAGTGCGAATCGCCTGCGAGGGCGGCAGGTCAGGGCTGCCGATGCTCAAATCAATAACGTCGACGCCACGGTCGATCGCCGCTTTCTTCCACTCTGCTACTTCTGCAAAAATGGACGAGCCAAGATGCGACAGTCGCTCAGCGCGCCATCCTTTTGTAGTCACTGTATCCATGCCTCCCCATGTCGATCAGAATGTTATCCGCGCCAAACTTGCTCGAAATCTTCTTCTTTGAAGCCAACCGTTACAGTAGTGCCATCCGTGACGACAGGGCGCTTAATGAGGCGTCCGTTCGACGCTAGCAGCTCGATCTTCTCTTGATCGGACATGCTCGGCAGCTTGTCTTTCAAGGAGAGCTCTTTGTATGCATCACCGGAAGTGTTGAAAAACTTCTTCACTTCAAGTCCGCTTAGCTTGATAAGCTCTGCAATCACGTTCGCAGGCGGCGCTTTCTCGAATACGTTGTGCGACTCCAGCTCATAACCGCTGCTCTTCAGTTTCTTTATCGCACTGCGGCATGTGCCGCATTTGGGATATTCGTAGATGGTTAGTTTTTTCATATGAGTGGAATCTCCTAAAATGTTAATTACCCCCTAAATCAAGGGCGACTTCTACCCCTAAATCAAGGGCGACTTCTACCCCCTAAATCCCCCTGCAAGGGGGACCCCAAGGGCTCCCGCCCTCTGGACACCCAAAGGTCTAACGTCAGGGTTAGAGAGGTGTTCTATTGTTGGTTTTGTTGGTGGATCGCTTTCGTCCCTTGCGGGACACGCTTCACGTTTGCGGTAATGGGGGATCTTCTTTCGCTACTCCAGAGCGAGGAGAGCCGCTTCAAGCTGCTGAAGATCATCCGGCAGCTTGGCTTCGAACGTCATCTGCTCCCCGGTAATTGGGTGCTTGAATGACAGGATCGCCGCGTGGAGAGCTTGACGCTGCACAGCTGCTTCAAGTGCCCGCGAGCCGCCTTCGGTTTCCTCTCCTGCAAAGCCGTATAGCTTATCGCCGATGAGCGGGCAGCCGATATGCTTCATATGCACGCGAATCTGGTGCGTCCGGCCTGTCTCCAGCTTGATGCGCACTTTCGATGCGGCACCGCCGCCGTAAACGGCCTCGACCTCATAGTGCGTCACGGACGGATACCCATCCGCCCTGACGACGCGCAGATGCGGATTGTCCGTATCGCGGTCGATTGGTTCATTGATCGTCCCCGTCTCCAGAGCAGGAGCGCCGTACACATAAGCGCGGTACCGCTTATTCACTTCTCCTGCCTGCAGCTGCTCCGATAGCTGCTGATGAATATAAGGATTCTTCGCAATCGCGACAAGGCCGCTCGTCTCTTCATCGAGCCGATGAATGGGACGGAACCGCACCTTCTCCCCTCGCGACTTCCAGTGATATACAACGCCATTTGCCAGCGTTCCCGTATAATGGCCGTGAGTCGGATGAACAATAAGACCTGGCGGTTTGTTCACGATAAGCAGATCTTTGTCTTCATACACAATATCAAGCGACATCTGCTCAGGCAGAATATCGTCGGACTCTTCTTGCTCCATCCGCAGCTCGACTATATCACGGGCAGCGACGCGGTCATTCGTATACACTCGCTCACCGTTGACTGTAATGCCGCGCTCCGTCAGCTTAACCCGTGACAGCAGTTTACGGGAGACACCGAGGCGGCGCTCCAGCACGTTGCGAACCATTTTCCCATCGTCCTCAGGTTGTACGACTACAGTAAGAGCCTCATAGTAATCCACTACCGCTACTTCATCTGTCGAAATGAACCTTCTAGTTACTTCCATCATGTTCGGATTTTCCGTCATTTGCGCCTTTTCCATCTTTTCCGTCATCACTCTTCTTGCGGAACACATCCGCACTCCGTATATATTCAGTATCCGGCACACCGAGCTTCGCATTCGCCGCGCGTGCGGCTGCGAAGAAGTAATCGGACAGCCTGTTCATATAAGTCTGCACCGGCTCATGCACCTGCAGCTCTGCAGCCAACGTCACAATGCGGCGTTCCGCTCTGCGACATACTGTCCGACACACATGCAGCAGCGCCGACACTTCACTCCCGCCTGGCAATATAAACTTCGTAATCGCTGGAGCCGCATCCGTATGCGCATCGATCCAGCCCTCAAGACGGGCAGCCGAAGCCGGCGCCATCTTCAGCTCACGCCCGTTCGGATCGGCAAAAGCAAGATCCGAGCCACAATCGAACAGCTCCTGCTGAATTTCCAGCAGCTCTTCCACAAGCTCCTGAAGTCCAGCCGCCGCAGCGACCGCTGCCGTCTGGCCGACAAAGCTGTTCAACTCATCCACTGTGCCGTAAGCCTCAACACGACTGTCGTCCTTGCGAACACGGCCGCCTTTCACCGATGTATTGCCTTTATCGCCTGTACGAGTATACAATTTCACCGCTCGCCACCATCCCGTCCTATCCAAAATACTACTCTTCATCATAGCACAAAAGCTCTCGTTAACGCCTAGGTGGAGCCAATTTCCTGAGCTGCCATACTGCCTCGTTTCCCATAAATGAAGAGCAGAACGAGACTGAATAAGAGCGCACATAGCGACAAGCTTGAAATAATCAAATAGAAATAATGCACGCCTGCCGACTCATACAGCACACCGCCCGCATACGAAGCAACGATGCCCGATACGCCGAAGAACAGCAGTGCAAGAACTGTTTGTCCAGTCGCCTTCCACTCTTCCGGCACGATCCGGTACAGATACTGAATAGCAGCCGAGTAGAAGATTGGGAACGTGAACATTTGAATCCCTTGAATGTATACGAGCGCGTGCGGGTCGGTCACCCATGCCGATATAAAGAACCGCAAGAAATAGAAGAAGCTTGCAAAAGCGATCATAGCCAGTTCCCGCCCTTTGCGCATCCACCAGAAGCTCAGCGCAAATACGAGAATTTCTGTGCCTGCCGCGAGGAACCACGCTTGCCCGACAAGCTCTGGACTGCCGCCTAGATCATGCAGCGACACGCCTAAATACGTATCGTTCATCCGTGATGGCACGGCAGCGATGAAGATTAATACGAGAAACATGAGTGTCTCGCGATGGCTAAGAAACTTGGCTAAACTCTTCATTGAGACAGGTTTGCTCGCAGCAGGCACGTCCGTCAAGGTCAAACAGACGATGAAGCTCACCGCACACAAAGCAGCGAACAGCGGCGCCATGCCGCTCACTCCGAAGTAAAGCATGACATAACCGACCGCAAGCGACATAACGGCATAGCCAAGCGCACCGAATGTGCGGATCGAGCCATAGCTGACGCCGCGCAGCTCAGAGATCTGGAAGTTGAGGCTCTCCGTCAGCGGATCCATCGGCAGCAGGAAGCAGTAGAGCAGCATCGTGAATAGCACAAGCAAGAGGAAGCTCCCTGAGGCGTATAGTAAGTAGCCGATTACTGCCGAGCATCCGATAAGCACGAGCAGCACCTTGCGGATCGTCTTGGCACGGTCGCTAATCATTCCCCAGAACGGCTGGGCGAAGATCGACACGAAGCCGCCAGTTCCGATAATGATGCCGATCTTCGTAGCAGATTGTCCTTGCGCATCCAGATAGACGGGCAAGAATGAGATAAACATCGCGAGTAACGCGAAAAATAAAAAGTTAAACAGGCGCAAATTTGCTGTGGATTTCATTCTAAATCATTTACTCCTTCATCTTTGCCAAGTGAACACGGCTCTCGTCGTCCTACGGTGACGCGTGCTAACTTATACTTTCTTAGATTTACAAAAGAAAAGAAGTCCCCAATAAGGACCTCTTCCTCTCCGAAGTCGACTGCCGCGTGTTCAGCCTGTCTTACGTGTGCTGCGCTGCGTAGCTTCTTCGAAATTGCATATATTCGTTTATTTTCATATCGAGAAGCCGACTTAAATCAATAACCTTCTCCGAGCTAAATGTCGCTTCTTCAAAATAGGATTGCTCCATCTTGATTCGCAGCGCATAGATCTCGTCTTCAAGAAGACGTATGGATGAGGACATAAGCTTACGACCCGTTTTTGCACAAGCCATTGCCATCCCTCCTGTCATCAGCTCAAAAGAAGTAAACTTGCGCGCAATTATAAAGTTTTTTAAATTATAACAAAGTTTGGGAAAACTGAGTAGTATCCATTTTCAGCAAATTTATCCATTGCGCACAAATGAATTTAGTTGCCTTTAAGCTCTCTCACGTAAAGGCCGATTCGTTCGATCGCTTCGGTAATCAGATTCACGTGTGTCGCGTAGGAGCAACGCAGATGCCCTTCTCCGCCCAGACCGAATACATCGCCCGGTACAGCTGCTACTTTATGATTATTCAAGAGGCCTGTCGCAAACTCCTCCGAAGTAAGCCCAAGTCCGGCAATGGAAGGGAAGGCGTAGAACGCCCCTTGCGGCTCGTGGCATTCAAGCCCGATTTCACGGAAGCCCCGAACAACGATTCTACGACGCTGATTATACGATTCCACCATCCGATTCTTCTCTTCCATGCCGTTGCGAAGCGCTTCAAGCGCAGCAACCTGTGCCATATTGGAAGCACACATAACGGTATATTGGTGAATCTTCAGCATCGCCGAGATCAGCTCAGGATGGCCGCATGCGTAACCAATCCGCCAGCCCGTCATCGCGAACGCTTTGGAGAAGCCGCTAACGAGAATCGTGCGGTCCTTCATCCCGGGCATCGCAGCGAAGCTGACATGCTTCGTGCCGTAAGTAAGCTCTGCATAGATTTCGTCAGAGATAACGATGAGATCATTCTCTTCTACGACCTTCGCGATCGGCAACCAGTCTTCATAGGTCATAATGCCGCCTGTCGGGTTGCTTGGGTAGCATAGAATAAGCAGCTTCGAGCGCGGTGTAATCGCTGCTTTGAGCGATTCAGCCGTTAACTTGAAGTTATCCTTCGCGAACGTTTCAACGCCGACTGGAACACCGCCGCTAAGCGCTGTAATCGGCGAATAAGAGATATAACATGGCTCTGGCACGAGAATTTCGTCGCCCGGTTCAATCAAGGCACGCAGTGCAAGGTCAATCGCCTCGCTGCCGCCGACCGTAACGATGATTTCATTCGCAGGATCATAGGTCACGTCAAATTCACGGTTCAAATAAATGCCGATCTCCTCGCGAAGCTCGGGCGTTCCAGCATTAGATGTATACTGCGTCTTGCCTGTTTCAAGCGCATACACGCTTGCTTCGCGTACATGCCAAGGCGTCACAAAATCCGGCTCGCCTACGCCAAGAGTAATAATATCTTTACGTCCGCTTGCCAAATCGAAAAATCGGCGGATGCCAGACGGTTTAATGGACCGCACCTGCTCCGAGAGATAATCCGACATGGATGCACGGCGCGACAATGTTCCCGTTTGCTTTTCCTCGTCCTTAATCATACGGAATTACACCCCTTTACGGCGAGACTAGAAGACGGTGATCGTCCTCATGCTCTTCGAATATAATGCCGTCCTGCTTATATTTCTTCAGAATGAAGAATGTTTTCGTAGAAAGTACAGCGTCGATTGGCGATAGTTTATTCGATACGAAGGACGCGACGTCCTTAAGCGTCTTGCCTTGCACCTCAACGAGCAAATCGTAGGCGCCGGACATCAGATAAACCGATTTCACTTCCGGATATAAGTAAATCCGTTCAGCGATGCCTTCGAATCCACGGCCCCGCTCCGGTGTAATTTGAACTTCTATAAGTGCAGTTACTTTCTCGTCTTCAACCTTGCTCCAATTAACAACGGTCGCATATTTGACGATGATATGATCCTGCTCCAATTCCGCAATCGCCTGCTTTACCTCCGCGGCGGGCGCGTCAAGCATTGTCGCGATTAAATCCGCGCTGCGTCTTGCATCCTCTTTAAGCAGTTCAAGTATTTGCCTTTTTCGTTCATTCATCGTCAAACCCTCCTGTTTCCTTCACATTTACGAAGCTTCCAAGCCTCCAAAGTGAAATAGCTATAAAGATTATATTACAACGAATTAGGGCGTCCTGCAAAGCAGAAAACAAATGCTTGGTTTCCACACAAAAAAAGACCCCGAAGGGTCTTGGGCAGCACCGCCATCCTTACATATAGTATGGATTCGGATTATGCTGTTGCTGGGGCTGGCCCACGTGCTGTTGATACTGCGCATTTGGCGGCTGCTGCTGATGCTGTATCGGCTGGTACTGCTGCTGTATGCGATAACCGCCTCCGCCGAGGGAGAGCTGCTGCAGAAACTGATCGGTCTTCTGCGCAGTCTGCTGATTCTGTTTCAGCTGCTTGTCGATCTCCTGCCGAAGAGCGGGCGATGATGTGCTGTACATATTGTTCTGTTCCATGACCTTAAATAACTGTCCCTGCAATTGCAGCGTGCTGTTCAGCAGATTCGTAAAGAGCGCTCGTACTTGCTGGCAGCTGGATTCTGTCGCGGCAGTTGTGTACTCGCTGACAACCCGCTTCAAATCGGCTAGTACGGTATAGGCTAAATCTTCATCGGTCAGTATCGGGTGATGCTGGGCTTGTCCTTGCTGTTGTTGATATGGTTGCTGGTACACGTTCGTTGTCCCTCCCCCTGTTATTGCTGCGGCTGCATCGGCGCGAGCTGCTGATGCTGGCTAATGGATTGAAGCAGCATTTGCACATGCTGCCTGTGGGTTTGAATCATTTGCTGACCTAGCTGACGTAAAGCGATATTGGTTGCAGATTCCGCCATAACTGCATTTTGCTTAATGAGCAAATCTTCATTCGAGATCGAATCGACCAGATATTCAAGTTCCTTGCCTGTTAAAGCTTGAAGCAATGTTTTGTACCTCCTGGATGTAAAAAATGTCGTTCGCTTGGCTATTGTGCCCTGTCTTTCCATTACGTATGTAGCCGTTTCTCCCCGCAGAAGGGGAAGAAAGCGGTGAGTGCCTGCGATTATGGCAAATGAACGGTTTTGACATGATCAAAGTGCAGATATACCGGGTTGCCGCCTGCTGTAGACAGTTCAATCATATTTTGGTCGAGGCCCTTGAGTACGCCGATCTTGTTTGGATTCTCCCCTAAGTCGAGGATGACAAACTCACCAATCAGCTTGCGGAGCTGTTGATCAAAGGTTCTGGCGAGTGTAATAGGCGAGGGTTTGAGCGGAAATTGTTCTGGAGTCAGCGTATACGGCGTCACATTGGGGTTGTAAGGAATTAAATATTTCAGATGCTGCAATGAGACGATAACGGAATGGTACACAGGTGAGTAGAAGACGAAGAAATCGTTCATTACGCTGGTCAAGTAGCCATGGATCGATTGATTGCCGGTTATATACAGCTCGGAGAACATCCCTTTGGCATTCATAAGCACTTTGCGGTAAGAGATCGGATCATTCTGCGGTTCAAAAGGGAGCTCAGGGACATCTATTTCCTGCTGCGTATCGTTCTTGGCCAGCCTAAGCTGCTGCAGATGGATCAAAGGAACATACAGAAACTGCGTACCGTTATGAAGCACGAGAATATCTTGACCTAGATCAATAAGCTTGCCGCGAATAGGCATCATCTTTCCTGAGATGTCAAGCTCGACATAACGGTCTAATAAAGGGTGACGATGTTTCATGAAATCGGCCTCCTTTCATCCTATTAAATGCGTCCATGCATAGAGACTGAGTAGACTTGCAAGCAGCGTTGCCCGCCGCCGGCGAGAATAGCGGACATGGATATACAAAAGCCAAGTTCCGAAGCGAGAAAGCGGATCAGACCAGTTTGCTGCAAGCCGTCCACAATCACATCAATACCGAACGCAAAGAAGAGGAAGTGCCAAGGAGTCTTTGCCGCCACATCTCGCACGCAAGCGACGACGATGATCATGCAAATCTGAAACAGCCGCCAATTGACAGGAAGACTTTCTGGAGATGGTGTATGTGTGCTGGAAGTTATCATGGATCTCTCCCCTTGTCAGCGTGTAAGGCTTAGCCGGGGCCGGCTGAACAGCCATAGCCCCGACATGCACCTAGGCCTTATTAACCTGGGAGCATTACTTCCCTGATCTGCAGCTCTTGCCGCTTTTGCCGCCTTTAGCAGTTGCATTGCGATTGCCGCGAGCGTTGCCGCTGTTGCTTCCGCCGCTGCTGCTGTTGCCTTTATTGCCATTGTTGTTATTGTTGTTATTGTTGTCGTTGTTGCCGCGGCTGCCTTGGCTGCCTTTGCTTCCGCCGGATGCATAGATGCCTGCAGTTTTAACCGTTTTGATGTGGTAGAGCGGGATTTGCACCAATTCTTGACCAACTACAAGCATGAGCGCTTGGCTGCCAACTTGAGCGATGAAGCCTTCGATTTTTTCCGGACCGCCCCAGTTGATTTGAACAAATTTGCGAGTGAGCGCTTGGAGTACGCCGTTGAAGCTGTCAGCTTTAATGAATTGAGATTGAGATTGGCTCATACCGCGACTGGACTGACTAGGAAGATCTGTTACGCTCTTCACATGCGAGGAGTTCACATATACGGTGCCTGTGCTGTTGCGAAGCACAACATAACCTTTTTGAACACCAATCAGACGACCGTCAAGCGATTCAGGACCGCCGCGGTTAATGCGGACGTTCATACCCATTTGAGATTCCAAGAAATTTTGCCCTCCCGTTTCCTGTTTAGGTGGTTGATTTCCACGACTTCCTTGTGTTCCTTGCGTTCTTTGCGGTCTTTGACCGCTTCTGTTGCAGCAGCCGCCATTTACCATTTGCCAATTGTTGCTCTTAACTTCCATACCAAAATCCCTCCGTAAAGTAATAGATTTTGACCTGTACCACGACGAAAGCACCGGTGCAAATACGTGACGATTCGACCTACCTAACATACGGTTCATCCATCTCGCTTCGGCATTCATCCCTCCATTACTTGCCCCGGTGAAATCTATCATGGGAGACAATTTATAATGTATTTATATGTATCCCGTATCGTAGAGGTACTAGATTTATATCTATTTTCTAGAAGATTAGTCATGAGCCCAGTGCGATTGATAGATTCGAAACATAGCTTGTATTAGAAACTATCAAAGGAGGAATAACATATTTTGCAAAGAAAAATGACGATTTCGACACAAGGTTCTCAAGGCTCCCAAGGTTCTCGCGTTAACCAACCATCTCAAGGTTCCCAAGGGTCCCGTGGTTCCAATGGCTCGCGTGGCAACCAACCAACTCAAGGATCTCAAGGGTCCCGTGGCTCCAATGGCTCCCGCGGTTCCCAAGGCTCCAACGGCTCTCGTGGTTCCCAAGGGTCCCGCGGTTCCAACGGTTCTCGTGGTTGGGAAGGCTATGATGGCAATGAATACGACTGGGGGAACAGCGAATCTGACGGTTCCTTCGGTTCAAGCGCTTATGTTCGGGGAAACAACAATAAAAGCGGTGGTAACAACAAAAGCGGCAACAACCAAGGTTCTCGCGGTTCTCAAGGTTCCCGCGGCTCCCAAGGCTCCAAAGGCTCCCAAGGCTCCAAAGGCTCTCGTGGTTCCCAAGGTTCCTGCGGCGACTCTCAAGGTTCCCGCGGCTCCAACGGCTCTCGCGGCTCCCAAGGCTCCAACGGCTCTCGTGGCTCCCAAGGCTCCAACGGCTCCCGTGGCTCCCAAGGCTCTCGCGGTTCCAACGGATCGCGCGGCTCTCAAGGCTCCTGCGGCGACTCTCACGGCTCCCATGGAACTCAAGGAACTCAAGGCTCTCGTGGCTCCAACGGCTCCCGTGGTTCCCAAGGCTCAAACGGTTCTCGCGGTTCCCATGGCTCCAACGGCTCTCGTGGTTCCCAAGGCTCCAACGGCTCCCGCGGTTCCAACGGCTCCCACGGCTCCCACGGCTCCCACTGCTAACTCCCAGTTAGCGCCGCACCATTAGACGAATATCCGCATAGTGTAAATAAGCTGAAGCCTATCGAATGCGATAGGCTTTATCTTTTGGCTAAGGAGATGGTCTAATGTCCGGGGAAGGACTGCCTACTCGTAAAATAACAATTGACCTCGAAGATTTGCGGAGGCTGGAATCGGACGTTTGGAGCAACGAGTTCGCTCCCGTCAAGCTGGAGATGAACGGCGTCGTCATGGATGCCCAGCTTCGGTTCCGCGGCGGTCACACACGCAACTATCCGAAGAAATCGTATGAGATCCATTATGGATACAATCAAATTCTGCACTGGAATGCCGAGTTTGACGATCCCTCTATGATTCGCAACGCGCTCTCTTTTCAATTTTTCAATCTGATGGGTGTGCCTTCGCCAAAGACGAGGCATATGTGGCTCGAATGGAACGGCAATCCGCATGGCTGTTACTTAGAGCTTGAATCTGTTGATTCGAGGTTCTTCCGCAAGCGGGGCATTGGCGCGAGATCGCTGATCTATGCGGTTAATGACAAAGCAAACTTCAGCACCATCGACCCTTATACGGACGCGGAGAAGGAGACGATGTTCGAAGGATATCGGGTTATGAAAGGAACGGATTATACGCGTACGAAGCTCATTCGCTTCGTAAAACGCATTAATCGGCCGGCTAACTCATCGCTGCGGACTTATTTGGCGAACCGACTTGATGTCTATTTATACTTGAAATGGCTCGCAGGCGCAGTGCTGACCGGCAACTACGACGGGTTCGACCAGAACTACGCGCTGTATGAACATACAAGCACGGGCAGATACCGGATCATTCCGTGGGATTATGAAGGTACATGGGGGAGAAACTGCTACGGCAAGCTATGCGGCAGCGATCTTGTCGATGTGAAGGGGTACAACACGCTTACGTGGAAGGTGCTCTCATATAAGTCATGCAGGCAGGCTTATCGCAAAATCCTCTCGAATATGCTCGCAACCAAATTTACAGTGGAAACGATTGAACCGATGATTGCGAACCTGTATGAGAAGCTCGGACCTGCGATTCGGGATGATTTTACGCGCAAATGGCCCTATTACGCCTTCGAACAGGAGCCGCAGACTTTTCTGGACTACATTGAAGAACGCAGGGCCATTGTGCAAGAAGTGCTCGATACATGGAAAGATTAAACCAATTATTATTCAAATAGTCCCATACTTAAATACCGCTCTCCGCTGTCCGGAGCGATACAAAGCACACGCCCGCCTTCACCAATACGGCGGGCTTGCTCTATTGCCGCCCATACGGAAGCGCCCGAGGACGGACCAAGCAGCAGCCCTTCCTCTCTGGCAAGACGACGCATCGTCTCAATAGCATCATCATCGGACACACGGACGATTTCGTCGTAGACCGATGTGTTCAGTATTGCCGGCACGAAACCCGGACTTGTGCCAACAAGCTTATGCGGCCCCGGCTTACCGCCCGACAGCACTGGAGAGCCAAGCGGCTCAACGACAGCAACGTACAGTCCTGGCAGCGCATCCTTAAGCGTTTCTCCAGTTCCGGTAATTGTTCCTCCGGTCCCTGCTGAAGCGACAAACACATCGAGCCTGCCGCCCGTTTGAAGCAAAATCTCCTGCGCCGTCGTGACGCGATGAATGTCCGGATTCGCGTGATTCTCGAATTGATTCGGGATATAGCTGCCCGGATGCTCTGCTTGCAGCTCGAATGCACGTTTGATCGCGCCTGGCATGCGTTCAGCGGCAGGCGTCAGCTCGACCTCCGCTCCATATGCCTTGAGCAGGCCGATCCGTTCCTTGCTCATATTGTCCGGCATGACAAGGATTAGCTTGTAGCCCTTGGCTGCGGCATTCATCGCCAGGCCAATACCGGTGTTGCCGCTGGTCGGCTCGATAATCGTCGCTCCCGGAGCAAGAATGCCATCCTGTTCTGCGGATGCAATTAGCGAGAACGCGGCACGGTCCTTCACGCTTCCGCTCGGGTTGAATCGCTCAAGCTTCACGAGCACTTCAGCCATACCAGGCAGCCTAAGTCTTCTTAAAGCAACGACCGGCGTCTCGCCGATCAGTTCAGTTACATCGTTTACTATACGGGGCATACACAGCCCTTCCCTTCCCCATCAGCCTCTCGAAGGAGAGGCACGTTCTTTATCAACAGGCTTCGTGCGAAGCAGCGGCCGCATGAGCAGCCAGCCGAGTATCGGAAAAGCGCCGACAGCCAGCATAAGCGAAGGCACGACATACGGAGAGCGGTCAATGAACGGCAGCACGATTAAATATGCCGTTACGCCGATAACTCGGCCGACCGTCAGCCCCGCCTCTCTCAGAATGACGAACTCCTCCCTCTGCTTCGCGCTGTCCTCATCGCTTCCGATAAGATCGAATACAGCCGATGTCATCGGTATAATATAGAGCGGCATGAAGAGCGCCGTTCCAAGACCAAAGATAAGCAGCGTCCGGTAATTCAGCGGCATGAACAGCACGACTACGATTGCCGTGATCGCAATCGAGCCGATCATCATGGCGACGCGTCTTCGATTCGGCTTCAGCATCCGACCAATAAGCCAGAAGCTTACGAGCGCGACGAACGACGTAATTAAGGAGAAATTGCCGAGCTTCCCTTCATTCTTCGTCGCAATGTAGACAAGCAGGCCGATGAAGAACATGAAGACGCCTTCGCGCACTCCTTGCGCTATGATAGCCGGGACCGCCAACCGCCAACGGTTGCCGTGCTCACGCAGCACGCGCAAACCATGAAACCATTCATACGTTCCGCTTGACTCCCGCTTCTTCAGCCAGAAGCTGAGCACGACCGCCACAGCAAAGATGACAGACGACACTGTAAAAATAATACTGTACCCGCGCTCACCTTGATGGATTGTAATGAGCCAGCCCGAAATCCATGGCGCGATAATGCCTGCACCTGACCCGAGCAATCCGGCCCATCCATTGAAACGGTCGCGGTTGCCAGGCTCGGTAATCTCGAAATAGACAACGTTGAACGCAAGCCAGAAGCAGCCGTTGCCAATTCCAATCAGCATGCCGAGCGGCACAATATAAGAAATAGCCGTTTTGCCAAGCAGCAGCACGACCAAATAGAAAACTCCGGACAGCGCAACGCCGAGCCGGAGGCTGTTCATTTTGTTATGCTCCTTCACCCATTTGCCAGCCAGCCAGAAAGTGAGGCCGCTTACGACGAACTGGGTTAAATTGAACCAACCGATCAGCGCGAACGAACCGCTCGCTTTCCATAGATAGACCGGCAGAAACGTGCCGGACAGCGCGTTCGCAATACCGAGAAGCGCTTGTACCGCGAGCAACAGAATCGCTTGGCTATCCAGCACGCGGCTGTCCATATTTCGCTTGTTACCTTCATTCGATACGATGCGTTGCTTTTCTCGCGCTTTACCTGCATGCCAACGTGATTGCACGGTATGTTTGCCTTGCTCCAATCGCGAATCCCTCCCGCCTGCTGCTTACCTAAAGCTGCAGCGTTCTAGGCGTAAGTTACCCCCATATGGGATGCGGCATGCCGGAAAATGCTTCTAGTCTTCCAAAGTCGCAGCTTTGGCAAACAAATTAACCAGACGTTCTTGCGCCTTCACGGACAACCGGTTCTGCGTATGGAAGCAAGACGGGCATACATAGAGCACCAGCTCGAACGGCGCTTCTAGAATGGGCTCGCCTAGAGCGGCAGGCACTTTTGGCGTAAACCGCTTCTCCTTCACGGTCTGCGTGCCCGCTTCAAGCATAAACTCGCGGCAGGATGGGCATTCAGGCGCTTCCAGCTGATCGTCCAGTATGCGGTTCATCGTCTCTTCAAGGGCAAGCTGGTCACGGTTATAAGGTCGCAGCTCCGAAAGGTCATGCGCATGCGATTGTTCAGCATCATCTTCATATTCGTCTTCCCAATCGCTGTCTTCCTCTTGTTCCTTCGCAACTACTGTGTCCGCCTCTTCATCTTCCAGCTCCATACCGAATGAAAGCGTACGGTAGCCAGACAGCTCATTCTCACAATGCGGGCAATTGCGCTCCGGGCCAATTTCTTCATCCCATACGATCTCGGTATGGCACCAAGGGCAGATGGCATGATCTTCGTGTTTCTCGTTCATTGTTGTTTCTCTCCCTATACAAATTATTGAAGCAAATAGATGACGCCGAAAATAACGAAAAGCGCGGCAAGCGCAAACAACGTTCCCCATAAATATTTCATTTGTTCAGCAACAGCCTTTCAACAAGTAATGAAAGCTACGCAATCGTAGCGCCAATGACATAAGAAAGCGATACCGATATAATCATGGCAATAAATCCGACAGCCTTATTGTCCTTCTGAATCTCATCGTCGATCCGGAAGACAGGCGTCAGAAATTCGAATAAGAAATATGCGGCAATGAGCAGCGCGAAGCCAAACGTCGCCCATACAATGCTCTGGTAGACGGTTTCGTTCGCCTGAATCGAGAAGCGGAACAAATTGCAGATGCCGAAGATTTTGCCCCCGGTCGCCATCGCAACAGCCATATTCCCGCGCTTGATCTCTTGCCAACACTTATATTTGGTTACAAATTCAAAGAAGAACAGAAACACCAGCAGAGCAAGCACCGCTACTGACACATAAGCTAGCGATGCCGCAAACGTATTGCTGAGCAATTGATCGATTTCTTGTTCCATCTTTACGCCCTCGCTTCGTTACTTCAATTCTGCAACCGTAACTCCCGCGCCGCCTTCGCCATATCTGCCGAGACGGTAGCTCTTCACATGCTTATGTCTACGCAGGAAATCGCTGATTCCCGTCCGCAGTACGCCCGTGCCGATGCCGTGGATAATAAACACTTGCCCGAAGCCAGCCAAGAACGACTCGTCGAGGAACCGGTCCACCTCCATCATCGCTTCCTCTAAGTTCGCTCCGCGCAGATCCAGCTCGGAGCGCACATTCTCGTCGCGAGTACGCTTAAGGCTTGCGGCAATCTTCGGCTGCGCCTTGTTCGCTTCCGCACGTTTCACAAGCTCCAGGTCGCTAAGCGCTACCTTCATCTTCATAATACCGAGCTGCACAAAAGCATCACTGCCCGACAGCTCTACAACATGACCGCGCTGATTCAGGCTGTACACCATAACCTCGTCGCCGTTCTCGATTTGCTGCGGCTTTGCAGTCTTTTGCTTCGTGCCTGCCGCTCTGCGTTTCTCTGGCGTTGCTTCATCCAGCTTACGGCGCGCTTCGATCAGCTTGTGATCCTTCACCGCCGCGCCTTCCTCTTGCGCGAGCTTGCGCAGATCCGCGATGATTTCTTCCGCTTCGCGCCTCGCCTTCAGCATCACTTCGCGGGCATCATCCTGCGCCTTTGCGAGCAACCGCTCGCGCTGCTCCTCGAACTTCTGCAGCTCCGCTTCATGCCGCGTACGCTCCGCCTCCAGCTGCTTGCGCAGCGCTTCGGCTGTATGCCGTTCCGCCTCGGCCCCGATTCGATTCTCCTCCAAGGAGGCGATCATCGACTCGACGCGCATATCCTCTTCGCTCACTTCGCCGCGCGCGTGATCAATAATAGTCCGCGTAAGGCCAAGCCGCTCCGCAATCGCGAACGCGTTGCTTCGGCCAGGAACGCCGATGAGCAAGCGGTACGTTGGGCTCAGCGTTGCAATATCAAACTCCATGCTGGCGTTGATTACGCCTTTGCGGTTATAAGCATAAGCTTTCAATTCACTGTAGTGCGTTGTCGCTATGATGCGGCAGCCGAGCTTATGCATATGCTCGAGAATCGCAATCGCCAGCGCAGAGCCTTCCGCAGGGTCAGTTCCTGCACCAAGCTCATCAAGCAGAACAAGGCTCTTCGGCGTCATATTGCTTAAGATTCGGATAATATTGGTTAAGTGACTGGAGAACGTACTTAAGCTCTGTTCAATGCTTTGCTCATCGCCGATATCGGCATAGATCGCATCGAATACGCATAGCTGGCTGCCGTCTTCCGCGGGTACGAACAAGCCCGACATCGCCATCAGGCTGAGCAAGCCGATCGTCTTCAGGGAGACCGTCTTACCGCCCGTATTCGGACCTGTTACGATAATCGCCGTGTAGTTGTTGCCGAGCTCGACATCAATCGGCACCACATGCTCGCGCGCAATAAGCGGGTGGCGACCGCGGCGCAGCTTCAGGAAGCCTCTGTCATTCATGAGCGGCAGCGTTGCCCCCATCGTATGCGCAAGGCGCGCTTTGGCAAAGGCAAAATCAAGCTGGCCGAGAACATCCAGATCCAGCATTAAGTCATCGGCATATTCCGCTGTCAGAGCGGTCAGCTTTTGCAGTATTTTCTCAATTTCCCGCTCCTCGGCAAGCCGCAGCTCACGCAGTTTATTGTTCATCACGACAATCGCTTCCGGCTCGATGAACAGCGTCGCGCCAGAGCCTGATTGATCATGAACAATACCGCCGAAATTCGAACGGTATTCCTGCTTCACCGGAATGACATAGCGGTCGTTACGGATCGTAATAATGGCATCCTGCAGCATCTTCTGCACAGAAGACGAACGAATCATGCCCTCGAGCTTCTCTCGTACGCGCGATTCGCCGCTGCGCAGCTCTCGGCGAATAGAAGCGAGCTCCATGCTTGCGCTGTCCATCACTTCTGCTTGATCGTCGATGCAGAGGAAGATGGCGTCTTCCAAAGCTTTATGCTCTGTCAACTGCTCAACCATTGCCGCAAGCAGCGGAACCGAATGGTCATCGTGAAGCTGCTCAATATGGCGTTTCACCCGGCGCGAACCGCGAACGGTCTCCGCAATTTCCAGCAGCTCCCCTGGGTTTAGCGTACCGCCGATCTTGGAACGAAGCAGGGACGGCTTAATATCGACGACGCCGCCGAATGGCGCACTGCCTTTGAGCCGATCGGCTTTATAGGATTCATCCGTAATGGCTAGGGAATGCTTCACCATCTCCAAATCGGAGTTTGGCTGGAGCGCCTGAACTGCTGCTTTTCCAAGTGATGTCGCAGCATGCTGCTCTAATTTATTTATGATTTTGGCATAATCGAGTGTGTGTAATATTTTGTTGTCCAAGCGGGCACAACTCCTCTCGTTTCTTATTATAGCGGAAGGACGCAGTCTATGCTATGACAAGCGATGCACCCATGAATGACAGCTGCAAAAAAGGTAACACTACATGTACACGAGGAGTATCACCATCTCCGAGTAAGGAAGCTCTTCCAAAAAATAGGTACAGGAGGTTTTCCGTTATGCATTTTCTGGGTCATGTAGTTAGATTCATCGTATCAGCGATTGTGTTAATGATCGTCGGTTATATTGTGCCACAATTCAGTGTCGGCGGATTCTGGAGCGCTTTATTCCTCGCTCTGGTCATCGCAGCGCTAGGCTGGATTATCGAAGGTATTTTCGGCAAAAGAGTTACGCCATTCGGACGCGGTATCGTTGGCTTCCTCTGCAGCGCACTCGTCATCTGGCTTGCTCAGTTTATCGTCGGCGGTGTTCATGCGACATGGCTCGGAGCGATACTGGCAGCGCTTGTCATCGGGATCATCGACCTATTTATCCCCGTCAGCACGCCTTACGAAGCTGGACGCGAGTAAATAGAACGTTTCAAGCCTACAGACAGCGCGCCTTCCCGTATTCAACAGATCGTCACAGTAATTTTACCCATGGCAAGGTATACTAGATACATTATTGATTCCAAGCTATGGAGGGTTATCTAGTGAAGAAATTACTGCTTATTGCTTTCATGATGGTTGCAGCGGTTCTTGTTCTGGCGGCTTGCGGCGAGAACAAATCTGACAATACGAATACAGGCGCAGGCGCGGGTGTAGAAGAAACAGGTACAGCAGCTTCCGCCAAAATTACGATTAAAGCGAAGCGCTACGAGTTCGATAAGCCTGTGTACAAGATCAAGAAAGGCGAGCCGACTGAAATTACGCTGAAGTCGGAAGACGGCGTTCACGGCATCGAAGTGTCTGACTTGAACGAGCTGAAGATCGACAGCGACAGCCCTAAGGTCGTTACGATCAACGATGCAGGCGAATATGAATTCCACTGCGACATCATGTGCGGAAGCGGCCACTCTAAGATGATTGCGAAGCTGGTTGTTGAATAACACATATGAAACCGTCCCTCCCGGGACGGTTTTTATTATTCCGATTCGTAATGCTGTCCATCAGAAAAGCTGATGAAGCGCCTCAATTGACAGCTATATTGGTTTTACCAGCAGTAACGCATAAGAAAGCCTTATAGCCGCACTATTCCTTTCGTCAGCCGGTTGCTGTTACGATGATGTCAACAACGATGCAAAGGGTGGTCTTCATGGGCAAGCTGAGTGGACAAGTAGCGGTAATTACAGGTGCGGGCACGGGACTCGGCAGGGCGACGGCAATTGATTTTGCGCGGGAAGGCGCACATGTCGTGCTGCTCGGCAGACGGCCCCACAAGCTCGAAGAAACAGCTGAACGGATCGGAAACGATGCAGCAGGCGAAGGCAAAGCACTTGTATTGGCGTGTGATATTTCGATAGAAGAGCAGGTAGAAGCCGCTATTGCACGGATCATTGCCGAGCTAGGCAAGATTGATATTCTCGTGAATAACGCAGCGGTATTTGAACCTGGCAAAGTCATTGAACTGACGGCTGCGGAGTGGGCGCTTCAGCTTAGCGCGAATTTGACGGGACCTTTCCTCATGACGCGAGGCGTCCTGCCAGCTATGCGGGAGGCTCGTTATGGCCGGATTATCAACATCACTTCCGGTCTCGCTTGGAACGGTGCCGGTGGTTATGCCGCATACAGCGCATCCAAAGCGGGCCTCGAGTCACTAACGCGGACGACAGCGGATGAAGAGCATGACTTCGGCATTCTCGTGAACGCGTTCAATCCGGGTACAGTTCGCAGCGAGATGCATGCAACTGGCAGGGATCCGCATCAAGTGACGTCTGAGCTTGTTCGCCTAGCGTCGCTTCCGCAGAACGGCGTAACGGGCTCGATCGTTACCTATTAATGAGCATTGAAATGAAGTCGTCGCGTAAATAAGGGCTATGTCCGTATGAGCCGGTTCCGGTAGAAACCTTCATACGTGCATAGCCCTTTTGTTGTTGATACGGATGGAGCCTTCTCTTAGTTGTCCGAGATAAGCTCAATCCACTCATTATACTCCGTTTGCAGCTTGGAGTATTCAATCTGCAGCTTGCTGTGTTCCGTTTGCAGCTTCGCATATGAGTCGCGCTGCTGCTGCTCTGCTTGACCTGCTTCTTGCAGCGCCGACTCCAGCTCCGCGAGGCGTTCGCTAATTTGCTGCGCCTCCTGCTTCACTTTCATCGCATCCTCTTCGGTTAGCAGCAGCTGCTCAAGCAGCCCTGCTTCCGCTTCCGCATGCGCTGCGGCTTCCCGCTTCGCAAGCTGAATCTCCGAATCGGCCGCTTGCACCTGATCATTCAGCTTCGAGGACGCTTCTTCTGCGATCCGCTCGGCTTCCGCCATGTGCTGGCGAGCTTCGCGCATCCATTCGAATGCGCGATCTTCTGCGGCTTGCAGTCTGCTTGCAAGCTCTTCCTTCTGCTCAGCGAGCTGCTTCAGTTCCTGCTGCAGCGTATCGCGCTGCTCCACGAGCAGTTGGTGCTCATAATTGCTGCTTTCCGTTTCCTGATGCGTTTCTTTCAGCTGTGCGCGAAGCTCCGCTAGCTGTTCCTCAAGCTCTTGCATCGCTTCAAGGCGGTGCTGGTCTTCCTGCTGGAAGGAGACAAGCGCCTGTTCGATCTTAGACACTGCGTTATCTCGCTCGTGAAGCTCTTGTTCAAGACGCTTAACTGTTTTGCGCAGTGAATCGTCCTGCTCCGCTGCTTCCAGGGCGAACAGCTCCGCCTGCTCTTCTGCTTCCTTAAGCTTGGCTTGCAGCACGCTCAGCTCGCGTCCTGTTTCATCAAGCAATGAGGAGAGAGATTCGCGTTCGTTCTGCCACAGAGTCTTTGAGCTCTCCGCAGCTTCTTCGAGCATCGCATAACGCAGCTCCGACTCAGCGCGGACTGCATCCAGCTCTTGCTTATATCTAGCGGCAACCGCTTCCGCCTCTTGCGCTCCTTCTTGCAGCGCTTCCTCAAACAGCGATTGACCATTATTCCGCTCCTGCTCGAGCACAATTGCAGCCTGCTTACGCTCTTGCTCAAGCTCAGCCCGATGCTTCTCGCGCATTTGTGCAATCGTTGCGGCTGCCTCTTCACTTGCCGCCGCTAGCGCTGCTGCCGCTTCTAATCGCTCAGCTTCCAGCTCGCTTTGCAATGCCAAACGCAGCTGCGACAGCTGTTCCTCTGCCGCCGCGGCTGCTTCCGCAGCCTCGCCGCGAATGCGATCGAACCGCTCGCGCGCCGCTTGGCGAATACGCTCCACTTCCGCTTCCGCATTCGCGCGCGCTTGCTCCGCTTGCAGCTGCAGCTCTGCTCGCGTTTCCTCGAACATCTCCGCTGCTGCAGCTGCTGCCGTTTCATGCATCTGACGCTCTTTGCTGAGCTCGTCGTCATGCGCTGCAAGCGCATCCGCTAGCCGCGCTTCTGCTGCTTGGCGTTCACTTGCAAGCTGCGCTTGAAGTGCTGCTCGCTCGTTCTCATGTCCTTCGCGAGCTGTGCGCAGTGCAATAGCTAGCTCTTCGAGCTCAAGCTCCTGCTCGAAGCGCTGCTCCGCCATCACTGCTCCCAGCTGCTCACGCAGCTGTGCAAGCTCCGCTGCCGCTGCTTCGCGGCCTTCTGCCAGCTGCGCCGCAGCTGCTTCTCGCACGCGAGCCAGCTCTGCCCGGCTCGCTTCGAGCGCTTGCTCATGCTGCGCTTCAAGCGCCGCGCACTCGCGATCATGCTCTTCGCGAGCTGTGCGCAATGCAATGACTTGCACTTCGAGCTCGAGTTCCATCTCGAAGCGCTGCTCCGCCATCGCCGCATCCAGCTGCTCGCGCAGCTGCACGAGCTCCGCAGCTGCCAGCTCGCGCTCGCTTGCCGCTTCGATTGCTGCCGATTCAATCGCTTGCTCAAGCCGTCCTTGCAATTCCGAACGGACCTGCTCAAGCTCAGCACGAGCTGATGCTTGCTCGCTTGCCAGTTGCTCCTGCAGCTCCGATCTTACTTGCTCAAGCAAGACGCGAGCCGTTTCCTGCTCATTCTCCCGCTCCGCCGTAAGCTCTACCCACACGCGCTCCAGCTCCGCTTGGGAAGCCGCTGTCGCTTCGCGCTCGCTCGCCAGCTGCGCCTCAAGCTCGCCTCGTACCTGCGAGAGCTCCGCTGCTGCCGCTTCGCGCTCACTTGCCAGCTTCGCCTCAAGCTCACCGCGTACTCGCTCCTGCTCTTCACGCGCTAGTTCACGCTCGAACCCGAGCGTCTCCTCTGCGTTCTCGCGCTCGCTCGCCAGCTGCGCCTCAAGCTCACCACGTGCTTGCGCCAGCTCCGCTGCTGCCGCTTCGCGAACGCTTGCGAGCTCCGCTGCCGCTGCGCGAGCTGCTTCATCCATGCGCCCTTGCAGATCGGCGCTTGTATGCTCCAGCGCTTCGCGCGCCGCTTCGCGCTCGCTGATCAGTTTCGACTCAAGCTCGGCACGCGCCCTCGCTTGCTCCGCTACCATCTTGCGCTCGCTCTCAACCTGCGCACTCAGCTCTCTTCGCACGCGTTCAAGCTCTTCGCTCGCTACTTCACGCTCGAACTCGAGCGCCTCCTCTGCGTTCTCACGCACGTTCGCGAGCTGCGCTTCCAGCTCGGCTCTCACTCGCTCTTGCTCCGCTGCCGCTGCTTCACGCTCGCTCGTGAGCTGTGCCTCAAGCTCGACTTGCACTCTCTCAAGCTCAGCCATGGCTGACTCGCGCTCGCTCGCAAGCTCCGCTGCCGCGGTGCGTGCCGCTTCTTCCAAGCGCCCTTGCAAAGCTGCTCTTGTCCGCTCCAGCTCTTCTCGCGCTGCCGCTCTCTCGCTCTCAAACTCGCCGAGTACTCGTTCTTGCTCCGCAGCTGCCGACTCACGCTCGCTTGCTAGCAGCTTCTCCAGCTCGACTCGCACTCGCTCCAGTTCTTCTCGCGCTACTTCACGCTCGAATTCGAGCGTCTCGTCCGCTTTCTGGCGCTCGCTTGCCAGCTTCACCTCAAGCTCGCCGCGTACTCGCTCTTGCTCCGCCGCCGCTGTTTCGCGCTCACTCGCCAGCTTTGCCTCAAGCTCGCCGCGTACTCGCTCTTGCTCCGCCATAGACTCGCGTTCGCTTGCTAGCAACGCCTCCAGCTCCCCGCGAACCCGCGCAAGCTCCGCTGATGCCGCTTCACGCTCGCTTGCAAGTACTTCGGCTGCAACGCGAACCGCTTCTTCCATGCGCCCTTGCAGAGCTGCGCTTGTCCGCTCCAGCTCTTCGAGCGAAGACTCGCGCTCGTTCTCAAGCTGTGCTTCCAATTCGCTTCGTACTCGCTCTAGTTCTCCCGCAGCCGCCTCGCGTTCACTCGCCAGCTGCGCTTCAAGCTCGCTTCGTACCCGCTCCTGCTCTTCACGCGCTACTTCACGCTCGAACTCGAGCGTCTCCTGCGCATTCGCGAGCTCACCCGCCAGTTTCACTTCCAGCTCTTCGCGAACTCGCGTCAGTTCCGCCGCTGCGGCATCGCTTTCTCTCGCCAGCCTTGCCTCAAGCTCGCTACGAACTCGCTGTTGCTCTCCCGCAGCTGCCTCACGCTCACTCGCGAGCTGAGCCTCAAGCTCGTTTCGTACTCGCTCTTGCTCTTCTCGCGCTACTTCGCGCTCGAACTCGAGCGTCTCCATCGCATTCGCGCGCTCACTCTCCAGCTTCACTTCCAGCTCTTCGCGAACCCGCGCCAGCTCCGCCGCTGCGGCATGACTTTCACTCGCCAGCTTCGCTTCCAGCTCACTTCGTACTCTCTCTTGCTCATTACGCGCTGCTGCGCGTTCCGAAGCAAGCGTCTCCTCAGCATCCGCGCGTTCTGCATCGAACTGCTTCTGCAGCTCATCAAGCAGCTGCTTCAACTGCTCAAGCTCAGCAACCGCTACCTTTCGGCGTTGTTCGGTCTCGTGCATGTGCTCGTTCTCAACGCGCAGCCGGAAAACATCTTCAGCCATATGTACTGCAGCAAGCATGGATATTTTCGGCAAATCCAGCATGGGATATCCTTTTGCCAGCTTATGCATATTCTCATCAACAAGCGCGGCAATGCGCTTGATGTAATCGGGATTTGTATGTCCTGCTAGTTTAAATTGGTTACCGTATATATCAACCGTTACTCGTGTCCGATCGGCAGCGTTCATAGGGGTGATCCTCCTATAGATTCATAAGTCAAAACTACAGTTCTATGCGACAATCGTTGCCATCATCCACATTCAATCAAGCAAAAAACGACGACTATTCTGCCTCCGAATAATACAAGGTCTTACAAATAGGATAAAGCCGCATCGAATATTCGTTCAGAGGCCGCACAGCACGTATCATCTATTCCTACAATAGACAATATCCGTTTTTGCTTGGCAAAGAACTAATTCGATACGGCTTCCCGCATCTCCTGCCTATTTACGCAATTCTGCTGCAAAAGATTGTTCCAAGTTTGTTACGACCTTGCCGTGTATCTCCGTTGCTTCTTCATCCGTTAGTGTGCGCTCAGCATGGCGGTAAACGAGCGACAATGCAACACTCTTCTTGTCTGCACCGAGCTTCTCGCCCGTGTAGATGTCGAAGATGCGAACCGACTCGAGCAGCTCGCCAGCTGTCTCGCGAACAGCGCCAATCAGCTTGCCTGCTTCCACCTCTTGGCTCAGTACGACTGCAATGTCCCGCTCCATCGCTGGGTAACGAGGCAGCGCTTTGTACACAATATCGAAGCTGGCCGCATCATAGAGCGGCGCCAAGTCTACTTCAAGCACATACGTATCGCCAAGATCGTGATCGTTCTGAGTCGTAGGGTGCAATTGACCCATGTAACCGATTGTCACAGGACCGCGCTCGCTAGCGAATACGATTGCAGCTGTTCGTCCCGGATGCATATGCTCCGGCTGTGCCGCTTCATAGCTGATGTCGCCGCTGACGCCAAGAAGATCGACGATCGTTTCCATGATGCCTTTCAGATCATAGAAGTCATACGCATCTGCTTTGCGGTTCCACGACGCCACATTTTTATTGCCTGTAAGCAAAATCGCCAAACGATGTTTCTCATGCGGCAGGCGAGTCAGCTCCGCTTCATCTGTATGGAAGACGCTGCCGATTTCGAAGATCGCGGCATCATCATTCTTACGGTTGCGATTGTACGTCGCCGTCTCAAGCAATTGCGGCAGCAGACTTGTGCGAAGAGCGCTGCGGTCCTCGCTCATCGGCAGCGCCAGACGAACAGGGAACAGATCTGCGCCAGTCAAAGCCGGGAATAGCTTCGTGCGGTCTGGATGCGTGAACGAATAGCTGATTACTTCATGAAGGCCTGCATCTGTCAGACGCTTACGCAGCTCGCGGCGGATTGCCTGCGGCTTCGTCAATGCGCCTGGTGTCGCTGCACCTTCAATAGCAGTCGTTGGGATGTTATCGTAGCCGAACAGACGGGCTACTTCTTCAATCAAGTCAACGTCGCGCGTAATGTCGCCGCGGCGCGAAGGCGTCTGAACGGTAAATACCCCATCCGCCGACAATTCAAACGGGAATTGCAAACGCCCGAAGATCGTCTCGACCTCAAGCTTCGACAGCTCCGTGCCGAGGTAACGGTTGATTTTATCGAGAGATACGCTGACAACGGTCTGTTTCGGCTGCTCTGTAAGCTCTTCAACGATGCCTTCAAGCACAAGACCATCCGCATACTTCTCCATCAGGACCGCTGCACGATCAAGCGCAGGTACGACACGCGCCGGGTCTACGCCCTTCTCGAAACGAACGCTCGATTCCGAGCGAAGACCGACTTGGCGGGATGTCTTGCGGATCGTGCCGCCATCGAAGCGAGCCGATTCCAGCAAAATATTGACCGTACCGTCAGTAACCTCCGAAGTCGAGCCGCCCATTACGCCTGCAAGCGCAATTGGCTCGCTGCCATTCGTAATGACGAGCATGCTCGAATCCAGCTTGCGCTCCTGACCGTCAAGCGTTTCCAGCACTTCGCCGTCATTCGCCATACGGACCACGATGCGTCCACCTGCCACTTTATCCGCATCGAATGCGTGCAGCGGTTGACCGTATTCGAGCAGAACGTAGTTCGTAATATCAACGACGTTGCTGATTGGGCGAATGCCTGCAGCCATAAGGCGGTTCTGCATCCATTGCGGAGAAGGACCGATCTTAACGCCTTTAATATAGCGAGCGGAATAGTGGGAGCACTGCTCCTTCGCTTCAATGCGAACGGACACATGTGCCGAAGTCAGCTCTGCTGAATCGCTCACGCGGTTGTCAGGCAGCTTGACTTCACGACCTGTTAGCGCGCCTACTTCATAAGCGACGCCAAGCATGCTCAGGCAGTCCGAGCGGTTCGGTGTCAGATCAAGCTCCAGCACTTCATCATCAATTGCCAGCACATCAAGAATCGACGCGCCTACTTTAGTACCTTCAGGCAGAACGAGAATGCCTTCCTGCTGCTCCTTAGGAAGCAGCTTCTCGCTAAGGCCAAGCTCCTTCGCCGAGCAGATCATGCCTTGCGATTCAACACCGCGCAGCTTAGCGCGTTTAATTGCGAAGTCGCCAGGAAGCACTGCGCCGATTGTTGCTACCGGAACGAGCTGGCCTGCCGCAACGTTCTTCGCGCCGCACACGATTTGCAGCACTTCAGGGCCGCCAACGTCAAGTGTACATACGCTTAGCTTATCCGCATCCGGATGCTTCTCGCATGTTAGCACGTGACCGACTACGACGCCGGCTTTCACGCCTTTGTTGCGGTTTTCAACGACGTCAATCTCAATACCGCCGCTTGTCATCAGTTCCGCCAACTGCTCGCCGGTGTAACCGTTCAGATCTATATATTCACTTAGCCATTTATAAGAAACATTCATCTTTAGTTAGCCTCCTTCTCACATTCGGACAAACTGGCTCAGGAAGCGCAGATCGTTCGTATAGAAATGACGAATATCGTCGATGCCGTACTTGAGGAGAGCGATACGCTCTACGCCCATGCCGAATGCGAAGCCGCTGACTTCGTTCGGATCGTAGCCGCCCATCTCGAGCACGCGCGGGTGAACCATGCCGCAGCCGAGAATTTCGAGCCAACCGGTCTGCTTGCACATCCGGCAGCCATGACCGCCGCATTGCACGCAAGTGACATCCACTTCAGCGCTTGGCTCTGTGAATGGGAAGAAGCTCGGACGCAGACGAATTTGCGCCTGCTTGCCGAACATTTGCTGTACGAATTGCAGCAAAGTGCCTTTCAAGTCGCTCATGCGGATGTTCGGCCCGATTACGAGCCCTTCAATCTGATTGAACTGGAACGAATGCGTCGCATCGTCATCGTCACGGCGATAAACTTTGCCCGGGCAGATGACTTTAACTGGCTTGCCGTTCATCGCTTTCATCGTGCGAACTTGCACCGGCGATGTGTGCGTACGCATCAGAATATCTTCCGTTACGTAGAACGAATCCTGCATATCGCGCGCAGGGTGGTTCTTCGGCAGGTTCAACGCTTCGAAGTTATAGTAGTCGGACTCAACCTCAGGTCCTTCCGCAATGGTATAACCCATGCCGATAAAAGCATCCTCGATCTCCTGCGCCACCTTGTTAAGCGGGTGGACCGCGCCTGCTCCAAGCTTCTTGCCTGGCAGCGTGACATCGATGGTTTCCTCGCGAAGGCGATTCTCTGTCTCCGCTTGCTGGAATGCAGCCTGCTTCGTCTCGATGACTTCTTCAATTGCTGCGCGGACTTCGTTGCCGACTTGCCCGATAATCGGACGCTCTTCAGCGCTCAGAGCACCCATGCCGCGAAGAATTTCGGTTAGCGCACCTTTCTTGCCTAAATATTTGACCCGCAAATCATTCAACTGCTGCGGCCCGGCTACTTGCTGCAGCTCCTGCAGCGCCTCGGCGCGCAATGCTTCCAAACGCTCTTTCATCTTCTGACCATTCCTCTCTTAAGCAAATAAAAAACGGTCCTCTCTCCCCGTAAGGGACGAAAGAACCGTGTTACCACCCTAGTTCGAACTCCTCCGCTATCCATCCTCGCGGAAAAATTCCTCAAACTCCGGATATCGGCCGGAAAACCGGTACTCTCTACAAAGCTGCAGCTTTAGCAGCTGCGCCCTTCAAGAGTCTGCTCGGAAGCGAACTTCGGCAGCCTGATTTCTTAAAGACGCTCTCAATCTGCGGCGTCTTCTCCCTGTTAAGAAAGCACTGCGTACTCTTCTTCCTCATCGCATTAAGATATATAGCTTCTATTATAATTAATTATACTGTCACCGCGCAAGTCTTCTCCGCGAAAAGCTTGGATTAACGTTTCTTCCGTGTTGACGCCACGACAAGCGCTGCCGCTGCAAGCACCACAGCTGCAATCGCAAGGCCAAGCGTTACGTTCGCTTTCGTGCTGTCTTCAGCTGCTGTCATTGGCTGATCTGTCTCTTGCGCCGAAGCAGTTGCATCGTTCGTTGCTGCTTGGTGGCCGCTGTCTGTCGTAGTCGCCGCATTGCCTGCAGAGCTGTTGCTCGATCCCGCAGAAGCATTCGACGTTGCTGCATCCTTGTTACCAGCCGGTTCTGCCGATGTACCGCCGCCGTGACTGTCCCCTTCGCCTGCAGCCGCCGCAGTAACCGTCGTTACAGAAGCAGGGTATTCCGCATCTTCGCCGCCAACCCATTCCACTAACGATTTGTCGCTGTACGTTTGGTACGCTTTCCATACGAGCTGTGTCGCATCCTGTGCAACTTTACCGGATACACGGAATTCCGTAAACTCCGTCTGCGACAAGCCTGCGCCTTCCGCTGTCCACGTAATCGCGGTGATCGCCTTCGTGTCTGCATTGCGCTCAAGCTCGTATTTCCAGCCTGTTTTGGGCTCCACGCGGCTCACCTTCACACCGTCAGGTACTTTGACTTTAACAGCCGTTGTCGTTACGTTCTCTTTCTCGCTCGGCACGCGAACCGCGAAGACTTGATAGCTGTTCGCCTCCGCTGTCGGGGGCTGCACCGTAACGTGCGCGCTAGCGATTCCTGCGAACAGGAATAGGGATAGTGCTGTTAGTGTAAGTATGGACCATTTTTTCAACTTATTCATAGTGGATTGCTCCTCCTCATTCATCTCTACAGAGGAGTATAGCCCAGAATATTATCGAGGGCATGGCTCGATAGAGCTATATGATTGTTACAATATATTGTCGGCTCGTTCATTTCTTCGGAATTAAACCCTTCTCAAGCGCATATCGCGTTAGCTGAACCCTGTTATCCAAGTGAAGCTTCTGCAAAATATTTTTCAGATGGTTCTTCACCGTATGCTCCGAAATGCCGAAGCTCTCCGCAATCTGCCGGTTGGAGCTGCCTGATGCGACCCCTTCAAGCACTTCGCGCTCCCGATGCGTCAGAGCAGTATGGTACGCTTCCTCCTCGGATGAGCCTGCTCTGCTTCCCCCGTTTAGCTGTGTCTCCATTCCCTTGCTCCCGCCGTTAAACTCCTGCAGCATCCGAAACGCCAGCTCTTTGGACAACGGCGCCTCGTCAACCGCTACGGCGCGAAGGTATTCCAGCCACGCCGACGGTGATAAGTTCTTCAGCAGGTAGCCTTGTGCCCCGCGCTTGATTGCTTCGAACAGATCGCTAATATCATCAGATACAGTCACCATAATGATCTTAATGCGAGGATCGATCGCTTTAATATGCTGCGTCGCTTCCATCCCGTTCATCACCGGCATATTAATATCCATTAATACAAGATCCGGGACGAGCTCGGCAGCTAGCCTGACTGCCTCTTCACCGTTTGCCGCTTCCCCTGCAATGAGGAATGCCGCATCCCCGCTCACAATATCCCGCATTCCTTCACGGCCATGCGGATGATCGTCCGCCAGCAGAACTGTAATCTGCTTCTGTTCGCTCATCGGCCCTGCGCCTCCTTGATGACTTCTACTGTTGCGCCATGCTCCAGCTCATCTCGGCTTCGCACTTGGAATTGCCAGCCCATCGCCTCTGCGCGGTCACGCATCATTCGAATGCCGTATCGTCCTTTAGCGCCGAGCTGCTCAGGCAGCGCGCCGATGCCGTTATCCGTGATGGTGCAGCGGAAGTCTACGGCGCCAGGAGCTTCGCCTATTGGCACAGCATGCACAATCAGCTGCGTGGCATGCGCATGCTTCTGCACGTTCAGCATCGCCTCGCGGACGATGGCGAGCAGCTCCACCTTCTCTTTGCTGCTCAGCAGACTGTCGCCCAGTCGCCAATCCAGCTGTGCATCCAGTCCGCCGCGCCGCAGCTCCTCCGCCATCTCCCGAACTGCCTGCATCCACTGCACGTCCGTACGTGACGGCTCGCTTCGCAGGCTCGCAATGGATTGGCGCACATCTTCATACACATGGCGGACGGTGCGCCGAAGCTGCTGCGCCGTCTCCATGACCTGCTCATTGTCCTTCGCCTGCTCAAGCTTGTCGAGCTTAACTGACAAGAGGAAGAGCGACTGCGATATGCCATCATGCAGCTCGCGCGCCAGCTGCTCGCGTTCCATGAAAGCCGCTTTGGCAGATTTGGCCTGCTGCAGCGACTCATTCGTTTCTTCCAGCATTCGAAACAGCTTAATGACAAGCGTCGCCGTTACGGTCATAACGATGACAGGCGTTAACCAGTTGCCAAGCTCCATCGACACGTATGGCAACAGAATCGTATGCCTAAGGTATTCCCACAGCGCAATCGTCAGCGTCGGCGTCCACAGTATGAACCATTTGATCCGTTTATACGACGACATTCGCGTTTTCTCCCCCTTCCTCGAATCAGTTATCAGCTATCATTATTTAGTAGTTGCGGAACTCCGTCTTCTCCACCGTTTCATTATCGTCTTTATCCATGACACGGATTTCGGCCTGCCAACGGCCTGCGAACGGAACGAATGGACCTTCCGTCGTAAACGCCGCTTTCACGAAGCCGTCGAAAGAAGTTATTTCTGGATCTTCAAAAGCTTTGATTGGCACATCAATCGGTCCGAGATCTGGGCGATCGAGCGAGAACAGCCTCAGCTTCACCGACTTGGGCGCGCCAGTCGCATCCGGCAGCCATACTTTGACGATGAAATTGTTCTCTCCTGGCTTGTTAGGCGTTACTCGGAGCGAGAGGTGCATCTTGTCGCCCATCTTGTGGTACAGTACAGGCTCGTTCGCGGGCAATGGACTTATATAGGTAAAGAGCGCCGCACATACGATAATAAGCGCCATTAGCGCTGCATCTACGCGAAGCAGTACGGTTGTCGGCAGGTCGCCTCTTCGCACGCGCAAGTGAAGCAAGCCTCCAACGCCAAGCACGAACACGACAAGGCCTGTCTTCACAAGCAGAATCGTTCCCCATGCGGTATAGAACAGGTAATGAAGCGACGGCAGGAAGAGCAGCGTAAGTCCCATCCCTGTCAGTACGAGAAGCGTAATAGACAGTAAGGCTGCCCGCGAGAATACAACGGCGAAGCGCCCAGCTTCCTTACGATCTGCCATCCACAGCACTAGAAGCAGCAGCAAGCCTCCTACCCACACTGATGCGGCTGCAAGGTGCACGAAATCGAACAGCACGGACGATATTTTCGGCGTAAATACGACAGCGTGACCACTAAGGCTTTCCAGTACAAGAATGCCAGCTGCCCACAAAGCCTTCATTATTGGACCGAATCGGACGATAATAAATCCGATGAGAGCGAATGCCAGCAGCGCTACCCATTCATGGCCAATTGTCGTGCGCAGGAACAGCTTGCTGTATTCCGAGCTTGGATAGCCGGTAAGGATCTCGCGCGCGTGCACGAATATATAAAGAAGCGAAGCGACGAGCAGCGTCTGAAGAGCGAGCATCTCCCATTTCTTCTGAAGCTGTCGCAGCTGTTCACCGCGTCCTCTTGTGAGCAGCGGCCATAGCATGAGGCCTGCAGCGAGCAGCAGCGATGCGTAATAGACTGCACGCACTGCATAAATAATGAATTGATTAATGGTTAGCTGTGTGGATACACTATGTCCCTCATGACCAAGCTCTTTGTGCGGGTCGAAGGTTGCGGCATCAACTCCTTCGGTCACATTGCCGACAACAAATACGTACGATCCGCTTATCGGATGTCCGTCCTCGGAAATGACCGCATAAGAAACGGTATACACGCCTTCTGTTAGCTTCGGTAGCGGCAGTGTAAGCGACTGTCCGTCCTTGCTGGCAGTAGGCGCTTTGTCTGTTACAGGGCGAGATTTGGAATCCAGCACTTTAATGGCGCCGACCTCAGGTTCAATCGATTCATTGAAGGATAGCTCGACGGCCGTTGGGCTTTGCTCATATTTCGCATTCGGCTCTGGCACGGTTCGTTCAAGCTCCGCATGCGCGGCGACGGCTCCCGGCATGCTAAGAAGCATCAGGCACATCCAGATGGAGATGGCTGCTGCTTGAATAAGTGATAGGTATTTGTTCAATTTACGGCTCATAGCGGATTAGAAGTCACGTCCTCTCTTTTACAATAGGTTCTGTCGATTAACAATACAGCCTTAGTGTACTAAAGGTCGACGTTCAACACCAATGTCAATTTCGAAAACAGCTCAAATCGCGGCCGATTGATTCGACATGATTTATCCCTATTATTGTCAACACATAGAGAAGGCAGTTAGTGCTATAATTAGTTTTCGCTGTTTGAATGTAGCTAACTTTTTTATAGGAGCACTGTCTTGATTAGTAGAGTTTTGTAAGGCTTCAGAAGGTGCGTCACTGCACGTTTTCATCCTGTTTTCAAGCCGTAAAACAGCAGTCACGGACTTGCTCGATGTCGAATACTATACCTTGACAGACACTATATATTGGTGTAATTTAGAAAAGCGATAACAACATATTGTGTATCAGGGGTTGTCGGAAGACAATCTTCGACAAGGAGAGGCTCCGCTCGTGGATATAATTAAGAGGAACGGTCAGAAAGAAGAACTTATCTTTTCAAAGCTAAAAAAAGTCATCGATTTTTCGTGTGTGGGCTACAACGATTGTGACCCGCTAGAGCTTGAGACAGCTTTGCTTCCATATTTCCGCAACAACATTACAACTAAGGAAATTCAACGCACGCTCACACAAGTTGCAGTGGAGAAAACAAGCATCGAGCAGCCGAACTGGCAGTACGTTGCAGCTAAACTTCTTGTGTATGACCTCTATAAAGAATCTGCAATCAACCGCAAATACGGCTATTTTGGCTATGGCGATTTCTACTCTCTCATTACGTACCTGACAGACAAAGGGCTCTATGGCAGCTACATACTAGAGCACTACACACGCGATGAAATCCGTGAGCTTGGCAATTACATCGTGCCTGAGCGCGACTACTTGTTCAACTACATCGGACTTAAGACGCTTGCCGATCGTTATTTGATCAAGAGCTTCAGCGGCGATGTGCTCGAGCTTCCGCAAGAGCTGTTCATGGGCGTAGCGATGCACCTAGCGATGAAGGAAACGGACAAGCTGGGCTGGGCTCGCAAGTTCTACGACGTGCTAAGCCGCCTGCAAATGACAGTGGCGACACCTACGCTCGCAAATGCACGTAAACCATTCCATCAATTGTCCAGCTGCTTCATCGACACCGTGCCTGACAACCTGTGGGGCATCTACAATGTAGACTCCAGCTTCGCGCAAGTTTCCAAATTCGGCGGCGGCATGGGTATCTACATCGGTAAAGTGCGCAGCCGTGGTTCCAACATCCGTGGTTTCAAAGGTGTTGCTGGCGGCGTTGTGCCTTGGATCAAGAACTACAACAATACGGCGGTTGCGGTTGACCAGCTGGGCGTTCGTTCCGGCGCGGTTGCGGTATACCTAGACGTATGGCATAAAGATATTTTCGACTTCTTGAACCTCAAGACGAACAATGGTGACGACCGGATGAAGGCGCACGACATCTTCCCTGGCGTATGTATTCCAGATCTCTTCATGCGTAAAGTGCAAGAGCGTGAGTCCTGGTGCCTGTTCGATCCGCATGAAGTTCGCAGCTACATGGGCTGGGCGCTTGAAGATGCCTGGGGCGAAGAGTGGGAACGCCGTTACGAAGAGTGCGTGAACCATCCTGAGCTTTCCCGTGATGAAGTGCCAGCTATCGAGATTATGAAGAAGATTCTTGCGAGCTCCTTCGAAACAGGTACGCCGTTCATCTTCTACCGTGATACGGTTAACCGTGCGAACCCGAACAAGCACAAAGGTATCGTCTACTGCTCGAACCTCTGCACAGAGATCTGCCAGAACATGAGCGCGACTGAGTACTTGACGACGACGCATGAAGACGGCATTATCTCGACACAAGTGAAGAGCGGCGACTACGTCGTATGTAACCTCTCCTCTTTGAACCTCGGCCGTACAAGGACGCTTGAGGAAATTGAAGAGGTTGTATCCTGCCAAATGCGGATGATGGATAATGTTATCGACTTGAACCATTACCCAATCCCGCAAGCGGAGATTACGAACCAGAAGTATCGTGCAGTCGGCCTTGGCACAAGCGGTTACCACCAATGGCTTGCGCTGAACGGCATTGCATGGGAATCCGAGGAACATCTGGACCGTGCTGATGAGCTGTACGAATGGATCAACTACTATGCCATCAAAGCATCTATGGAAATTGCCAAGGAAAAAGGCTCTTACCGCGTATTTGAAGGCAGCGAATGGCATACAGGCGAATTTTTCGAGCGTCGCGGTTACGATGCCCCACACTGGCAGAAACTGAAGAAGGATGTAGCCGAGAACGGCGTCCGCAACGCGTGGATGTTCGCAATCGCACCTACAGCGTCCACTTCGCTTATCGCTGGTTCGACGGCTGGTATCGATCCAATCTTCAACAAGTTCTTCGTCGAAGAGAAGAAGAACGCGGTCATCCCGCAAACAGCGCCTAACCTGAACGAAGAAACGTTCTGGTTCTACAAAGAAGCGCATCACATCGATCAGCACTGGAGCATCCGCGCAGCGGGTCGTCGTCAGCGCCATATCGACCAAGCGCAATCGTTCAACCTGTACATTACGCCGAACTATTCGGCGAAGGAATTTATGGATCTCTACATGGCAGCATGGGAGAACGGCCTGAAAACCGTTTACTACTGCCGTAATAAGAGCCTTGAAGTCGAAGATTGTGTAAGCTGCAGCGCTTAATACGAGAATATAAGCCCGGAGGGCCGGATTGAAGTCGGAAACGCCTTTGTAGTCGGATTCATACCTCTAAATGTTTTATTGAATCCGTTGAATCCGAACTACAACAGCGATTGGAGACTCAATCCGGACCGCAGGGCTCCCATTCTCAAATAATAAACTAAGCAGCTACATGAGGAAGCAGAAGGAGGCAGCCCATTTTATGGATCTGCAGAAGAAGAAGCTTTTCAACGAAGAAGGCGACCGGGATTGGGGTAAACGCCGTATCATTGGCGGAAACACGACGAACCTGATCGAGCTTAACAACGTGAAATATGACTGGGCAACGAAGATGTACCGCACAATGATGAATAACTTCTGGATTCCAGAAGAAATTCCACTTGCTCAGGATGCAAAGGATTATAGAAACCTGTCGCTCTCCGAGCGTAACAGCTACGATAAAATTATTAGCTTCCTGATTTTCCTTGATTCGCTTCAGACGGCGAACCTGCCGAACATTAATGAGTATATTACAGCACCTGAGGTTAACCTGTGCTTAACCGTACAGGCGTTCCAAGAAGCAGTTCATAGCCAATCCTACTCGTACATCCTGGATAGCGTCGTCTCTCCCGAAGTACGTGACCAAATTTATAACTTGTGGCGTGAAGATAAAAACCTGCTCAAACGGAACCGTTTCATTACGGACCTGTATGAGAACTTTATCGCGAACCCATCGTCGCAAAACCTTCTTAAGACAATTATGGCGAACTACATTCTCGAAGGCATCTACTTCTACAGCGGCTTCAGCTTCTTCTACGCGCTTGGCCGTCAAGGTAAAATGCTCGGGACTGTGTCCGAAATCAAATATATTCAGCGTGATGAGCTGACTCATCTTGCATTATTCCAAGGGATCTTCCGTGAAGTGCGTAAGGAGAACCCGGAGCTGTTCACACCGGTACTGATCGAAGAGCTGCGCCAAATGATGCGTACAGCTGTTGAGCATGAAATCGAGTGGGGCAAATACATTACGAACAACCAAATTCCTGGTTTGACAGACGAGATTATCGAGAGCTACATCAAGTTCCTCTCCAACGAGCGTCTGCGCAAGCTGAACCTGGATATCCTATATCCAGAAATCGTGGAGCATCCAATGAAGTGGGTTGAGAGCTTCAGCAACATGAACGGCATGAAAACCGACTTCTTCGAACAAAAGGTAACCAACTACAGCAAATCGTCCAACCTCAACTGGGGCGACCTGTAAAGCATACGAAGACTGCCGATTCCACATGGCAGTCTTTTTGATTTTTATGTGTACAACATACTTGATTTGGCTTCTTCGTGATACAATAAGGATAAGAAATTTTTTGGACGTGCGGGTAAGTAATCCATCAGTAATTGGACGATTATTCAATTCATCAATTGACGATACAATCTGCATCCTATAATCGAGCTTACCGGAAGGTACTCGAAAACGCGATCATTCACAACTAGACTAACGTCTAGCCGAGAAACTAGACCAGAGCCAATTCACGGTAATTATCACTTCCTTGTACACTGAATAATGGAAGAACACGTGGAGAAGGAGGAAAATCATCATGTCCGAGAAAGTTTATGTGACCAATGCCGTTCTTGTAATTGTACTACTCCTGTTAGCTCTGTTCGCCGGACTGGCCTCTGGCAGTCTTGCTTTCCGCAAGACGATGGAAAGCTTGAAACGCACCGCCTTTGTTACGTTAATTCTGCTCGCAACCATGACACTTCTAGCGATCGGCAAAATGATACTTCTCATTGCGACATATTCCTACCGTGAATGGTTCGTGCTTGATAATTTACTGCTATTCGTCACATTAATTGCACTGCCGTCAGCGGCTATTGCCTTCTTCTCAGTCCCTCGCCTGCTGGAGTTGATCCATCTGCAGCCTAAGAACAGTACAGAGATGGCTAACCGCACGAAACGCCGGGCTGCCTCGGAAGTGGCTCTCGTTGTACCTATTCAAGCGTTTGTCGTGGAAGCCTTGATCTATGCCGCCATTAACGTCTTTCCAATCGGTATGGAATACCGTAAACTGACTTTGGCTGTCGGACTGCTCATTCTGGCTTCGCCGGCACTGCTGATCTGGCGTCAATCCATCCGCCGCAGAACCATTCATCGTGATGATGGAACAGCGCTCATTCATACGATAAAACGTGTCATCATCTATACGATGGCTTGTATGCTGCTCGCCTTCGGGATCATCCATACGATGAATAACGTAAAAACGCTCAGCACGACGGCTGAGCGTAATTCAACAATACGTATAACGATGACATCGACTTCGCCATCTCTCAATGATTAAGTAACCACGCCGCGTCAGATCCGCCCTAACTTGCGGGCAAAGTAATCAGGCCAATAAGGCTCCTCAATTGCAGGGCAGCCACGCGGCGACTCCCACACATACACCCACCCGCTCATAGCAGGCGAATCCACATCCTGCACCCAGATCCGATCGTAGTCATTATCCTCTTCAATACCTAGAAACTGCTCCAGCTGATCCATTCGCTTCAACCCTAATTCATTCACATCCACCCACAGCCCGCGCACGACCAACCTGCTTTCACGCGCTTTATCATCACGGAGCAATGCCGGATACGGCCCGTAATCAACGAGCCGTCCCTGAATGACACCAGGCCGCGAGGCGTGGATATAATCCGCCGCCACATGATGATTGCTATGCCCTGGCAGTAATGAACCGTAAATAAATACCGCAGTAAGTCGTTCGTGCATGATCAACTAACTCCTTGGGGCTAAATTACGCGGACTGACTGCGGTGCCTGTACCAATTCTCGAACAAGTTCGCCGGAATCGGCTTCGTAAAGTAAAATCCTTGCGCTTCCTCACAATTGCTGTCACGTAAAAACTTGATTTGCTCGTCATTCTCGACGCCTTCAGCCGTCACTTTCAGCTTCAGATTCTTCGCCATCGTCGTAATGGTTGAAACGATTGCTGCGTCACTTCCGCCCTGTGATAAATCACCGACAAACGAACGGTCGATCTTCAGCTTATCGATCGGAAACCGCTTCAAGGAGACTAGCGAGCTGTAGCCTGTACCGAAATCGTCAATACTAATCTGCACACCAAGCTCCTTCAAGCTTGTTAGCGTCTCAGCAGCAAACTCGACATCACTCGTCATACTCTCGGTGATCTCAAGCTCGAGAAACTGTGGCGGCATGCCGGTCTGCACCAAAATATCTTTAATCCGTTCCGCGAGCTGATGCTGCCTGAACTGTCGCATGGACAAGTTGACGGACATCATCATCTGCGGTAATCCTGCTTGCTGCCAAGCAACATTTTGCTTACACGCTGCCTTAAGTACCCATTCACCGAGCTGGAGTATAAGTCCGTTCTCTTCGGTAAGCGGAATAAATTCGCCTGGCGGCAGTAGTCCCCGCTTGGGGTGATTCCAGCGGACAAGCGCTTCGACACCGACCACCTGGCCCGTGGTTAGATTAACGAGCGGCTGGTAAGCCAGGGAGAACTGCTCCTGCTCGATCGCCTTGCGCAGGTCGCTCTCCAGACGCAGCCGATCATGCGCTTTCTGGTTCATCTCCGGCTCATAGCTGCTATATTCGTTACGGTGCGCTTTGGCGCTATACATGGCAGTATCTGCGTTCTTCAGCAGCACCTCGACACTCTCGCCATCCTTCGGGAAGAAGGAGATACCAAGACTGATCGTAATATGATATTCCGCATCGCCAAGCACGAACGGCGCATCGAAGAGCCCCATAATCGCCTTTGCCTGCTTCTCGACACGTTCGTCCTCTGCTTCCTGAATGTCCGGCATCAGCATAACAAACTCGTCCCCGCCCATTCGGAACAGATGATTCCCTTTACCCGCGGCATAGCGTAACCGATCGGATACAGCAAGCAGCATCTGATCGCCAAATGAATGGCCTAGCGCATCGTTGACGTTCTTGAATCGGTCGATATCAAACAGGAAAACAGCCAATCGGCTCTCATTCACTTTGGCGCGCGTAAGCTCTTCTTCAAGCTTATCCTTGAGCAACCGGCGGTTGGACAAGCCTGTCAATTCATCATGGTAAGCCAAATAATTAATGCGAGATTCTGACCGTTTCTCTTGCTTGAACGGCTCGTAGATCGTTACGTAATAGATCCCCTTCATTAGAAAGTAGTAGCCAGCAAGCTTATAAAGATGTCCGAATACTAAATCGCTGCCATGAATATTAGAGCCAAGGATGAATTGCAGACTCGCGATCGTGAAAAATACGAGCGACTGTATGATCGTTAGTAGAGCTTGCGGACGTTCGGTCCGATTCAAATACAAAACCATCGTAATTGTGCTTATGTAGGCGAAAATAATGACAAAATGTACAAGCCAGCGCAGCAATTCAAGCGGCTTGCCAGCTAACACAGGTACCGATGACTGTTCGGCGATCATGTAATAGAACACAGCAACTGTTGCAGCAAGGCCTAGCGACAAGGCGAAAGCTGGCAACCGATGTGATGCTCGAATAGGCGCATCGTTCTTGCGGAAAATCACAAACAAGCCAACAGCGCCGACTACCTGAGCGGTATCGGAGAACAGCGACGATATCGTCGTCTCCCCTGCCGTCATATAGTAGGGCATCCCTCTCGAGGTTAGCGCGTGCAACAGATCAAACAAGCCGATTGCACTAAATAAGGCGGCGGTGTATAGCCGATGTTTCGATAATGATTTGGCGAAAAATAACCAGCCGAGTACAAGCATCGTGAAACTAATGGCAAAGCCGATAAATTCCATGCCAGAATGAACGAATAAATACATCCGTTCTGGAATTGCCATAAAGAGTTCACGATGTAAGCAACGCACAAGGATAAAGCTGAAGATGGCGACCAATGCCGTCCATATCGTTATTTTTTCCGCCCGGTTTATTGACATGATGTCCTCCTTCAACAAAAAGCCACTGCTGTCTGCATGTCTGTCGCGAATGAATAGATATTCTTAATAGGCATGCGGCGGCCGAAGTTCAACACCAGCGCCTTCCAAGCCTTGACGCAGCATCGCGGCAAACTCGGCGGCATGCGGACCGTCACCGTGCAGGCAAAGGGTATCTCCCTGTACGGTCGTCTCCAAACCTGATGTTGTCTTGACCTTGCCATGGGTAAGAATGGCGAGCGTCTGCGCTAGCGCAGCGTCCGGAGTCTTAAGCAACGCGCCTGGCATATCGCGCGGCGTCAACTTTCCATCTTCCTGATAGGTGCGGTCGGCAAACACTTCCGATACACGAAGCATCCCCTGTTTATCCGCAGCTGTCAGCAGCTCGCTTCCCCATTGCCCGAATATCAATAAAGAAGCATCGAATGTTTTCACGGCGCGCACGAAAGCCTCCGCAAGGGCAGGGTTGCGGCCGGCCATATGATAGAGTGCGCCATGCGGCTTCACGTGTCGCAGCGTGCCGCCGGTGATGCTTTGAACGAAAGCTTGCAGCGCTCCGATTTGGTAGAGCGTCAAATCGTAGACCTCCTGCGGGCTGACTGCCATCTCCCGGCGGCCGAAGCCGAGCCGGTCAGGCAGGCCCGGATGCGCGCCGATGGCAACGCCCGCGCCTGCGGCCCGTTCCACTGCTTCTCGCATCGTGTGCGGGTCGCCGGCATGGAAGCCGCAGGCGATATTCACGGAGGTCACATGCTTAAGGAGCGCTGCATCCTGGCCAAACGAATATGCGCCATAGCCTTCGCCAAAATCACAATTCAAATCTATGCTTCTCTTCGCTCGAATCATACCTGTATCAATAGTCATATCGGCAATTAGCGCTCCATTCTTTACCTCAAATAAGTTGAATGCGGCTACGCAGCCGAATGGCTGCGGCAAGCAGCCGCATCTCGCGTTCTTGGTCAAGCAGAATACGCTGCGCCTCGCCTAATGTCACTTCTGTAAATGTCAGCCAATCGCCAGGCCTGCACTGCGCAAACACAGGCAAATCGGCGCTGATGACGTGCGCAATCTTTGGATAGCCGCCGGTCGTCTGACAATCGGCGGCTAATATAATCGGCGTCCCGCCATGCGGCACTTGCACCGTGCCGGCGATGACGCCATGGGACAGCAGTTCCGCGCTGTCCGAGATTTCAAGCGGGGGGCCATCCAGGCGGACCCCCATTCGGTCCGAGGCGGGAGCAACGCGGTAGCGCTCCCGCATGAACGCCGTACGGGCCGCTTCGCGGAACTGCCCGTACTCGGCGCCAGGCACCACGCGAAGCACCGTGGTGCCATGCTTGTCGCTGCTGCTGGGCGAAGCCAGCAGCGGCGTTCGCGGCGGAGCCGCGAACCAGGCCGGGGCCGCCCAGTTCGGGCGGCGGCCCTCGGCCCCGGCGGCGGCACGCGCGGCGAGCGAAGCGCGCCACGCGGCCGCGCGTGCGCGCCCTGCGGCGTCGGCTTCGCTGCCGCAGGGGAGCACGTCGCCGCCGCGAAGCGCGCGGCCCGCGATGCCGCCGATGCCGGCGCGCGTGTCCGTGCTGCGGCTGCCGAGTGCGGGCGCCGCGTCAATGCCGCCGGCGACGGCGACATAGGCCCGGCAGCCGCTGGTCGCTTGGCCGAAGGCGATAACCGCGCCTGCGGCAGCCCATACCGGCCGCCACTGCGGGAGCGGCTCGCCGTCGATCGTCGGCGAGATCTGCGCGCCGGTCACAGCGATCAGCATATCCTGCTCGAGCCGCAGCTGCGGCCCGCTGAGCGTCAATTCAAGCGCAGCTGCGCCTTCGGCATTGCCGACAAGCATATTCGCAATCCGCAGCGCAATGCGGTCCATCGCGCCGCCCTCCGGTATGCCGCCCCGGCGCCAGCCGGGACGTCCCAAATCTTGCACCGTCGTATGAAAGCCCGGTTTCATAACGAATATTGTCATCGCGACTCTCCCAGAGCATACGAGCCCTCAGCAAAGGGGACGAATCGAACGACATCCCCCATCCGCAGCAAAATCGGCTCCGCTCGCTTCGGATCAAACAAACTTAGCGGCGTACGCCCAATTAGCTGCCAGCCCCCTGGCGTAGCCAACGGGTAAACGCCGGTCTGTCCGCCTGCGATGCCGACTGCCCCGACCGGAACGACGCTACGCGGCGAGGACCGGCGCGGCTGGCTAAGCTCTGGCGGCAATCCCGTCAAATACGGAAACCCGGGCATAAAGCCGATCATCGCCACCCGGTACACCGCTTCAGCATGCCGTTTAATAAACTCGTTCTCGCTCATCCCAGCCCGCTTCGCGCACTGCAGCAGGTCAGGCCCATCTGTTTTGCCATAATAAACGGGAATTTCGATCACTCGCGGCTCTGGAAGCAAAGCATCCGCAGGCTGTATATGACCCTGTACAATCGATCGCACCTCGGCAACACCCTCTTCAAATAAGCGCAGCAGAGGATCATACACGACGGTTACTGTCGTATATGCCGGAACAACATCTATAATCCAGCTACGCTTTGCTGAACGAAGCATTTCCGCTATCGCTGCACTTTGCTGCCATACGGGCTGATTCTCATGCTGAAGCGGCAGCTGAATGACAAGCGCACGGTCACCAAGCGGTATAATACTCATCTTCAATCCATCCGCCGAGGTCACAAAATTCACCATTTTTCTCAAATTTTCTGCATTGCAAATATAAGTTGGAAAGTAATTCCCACTACGTTGTTACCCTCTAGTTTGTACCATTACAGCCCTTTTTGTCCAGCATCTTCTTAACACTTTTCTAAAACATTTTCCGACAAAAGGAGCCTATCTTCTACGAAGTATAACGATTGATTACATCGACGAGCAGATCGTTCAGCGCTTTCACTTCAAACTCACCCACCGCTGGCTTCAAATGGTCATTTCCAATGCCGCTGTGATCGGTTAGAAACAAGTAAGTACCGCCCGTTGCAGCCGCAATAAACCGCATCAAATACTCCGTGCTGACATCCACACCGCTAGATGCGACCGGGATGATCCGTATGCCTTCGGCAGCTGCTGTCTCAATCAGCTCGTGCATATGTTTCGTCACTTTGCGATCATGGTGCGGAGGGGCATCCATGACGAGGAACAACAGGCGTGCTCTAGCGTCATTGCTCCATTTGTGCTCATTGATCGCATTCTCCAGCGCTTGGTCCACCGCCTCTGGAAAATCTCCGCCTCCTGCCGCTTTCTGCTGCCCAAGCTGCTGCACAACTTCAACAATATCGCCCGTAAACGGAAAATCACGCACGACATACGCATCGTTCTTATCCCGGTAAAAGTTCGCGCTCACTCGAATATCCAGCTGCTGTCCGTTGTCCTGACCGACTCGCTTGACGACGTCCTTCAGCTCTGTTTGAAGATAGTTCAGCTCATCTTCCATTGAGCCCGTCGTATCTACGACGAGCATCAGATCAAGCGCGTTCGGTACTTTGGATGCAGCGTCAAGATCTATCTTCAAGGCAGAGTCTCTTGGAATAGGCACATTCTCGTAGCGTTTCTCGCTGTTGCCAGATTGTACAACCACGCCGTACGTGTCGTCCGTCCCTTGCTCATCGAACATGCCTGCAAAAGCATACGCTTCTCCGTCCATATTCGTGTGCGCTTCCCAGATTGTCTCACCGTCTTCATCCACGATGCTGACATCGGCGTCAGGCACCGGCTTGCCGCCTCCCGTCACGATCACCTCTAGCCGATTCTCCGGAAACATCGACCAGTACGACTCGTTATCTGCCCCTTCATTGCCATGAAGCAGCTTCTTCCACCTTTTCCACTCACTCAGGTCATCCCATTCTCCCGCTGTCAATTGACCCGGTTGAGAGCTGTCGTATTGCGAGTTGCCAGATTCATCGTGAGAATCCTTAGTGTCTGTACGATCTGTGTCGTCTGCAGCTGGTTTGTCTGGAGCGGTTGTGCTGTCAGAGGTGCTGGAATTCGAGTTCGAGCTACTGCTGGAGCTGTTGTCCGCTTTGCTGTCAGTGCTGCTGTTGTCTGCAGTATCCGAGCTAGCTGCGTTCCGCGAATCGTCCTTCGCCGTATTCGAAGCGTTTGCCGAAGAGCTGTTATTTTGATTGTTATTGCTGGAAGAACATCCTGTCATTAGTGTAAAGAGCGCGGTTGCCAGTAATAGGCCTACTTTGAGCTTTGCTGCGCGTTTCTGATTTCTTTCTCTCTTTAGTTTGAATCGCTTCATTGGTTGTTGCATACCTATTCCCCCTTGAGTGGCAAGTTCAGACTCCAATATTTGTAAACGGCGTCTTATCACTCTCGACGTAGTGTATTGGGCAATTGTTGCAATATGTGAGGGGGGACATTACAATCGGGAGAAGATTATTTTTGCGAGAAGGAAGGAGGCTTGCTGCCTTGGAAACGTATCATTTGGCGGAGCTTAGTATCACTTATAACGAGAACACCACGCGGCTTGCCTTCACGGCTGCCCAGCTCGTTGTTGTCACGGAGACGGGCTATAAGCTGTGGTATATCGAGATTGACGGAATGACGCAGACGTCGCTGCTTCGTATGTTCAACGAATCCGAGCAGATCGGCGTTGAGCTTGCAGGGATCACTGCAGGTGGCAAACCGTTCAACGCATTTGGCTACTTCCATCCCAACGTCCAGCACAACGCAGCAGCGATCCGTGGCGATGGCGAGTTGGCGGGGTTTTAAAAAGTGTAGAGGAGGGGACTCGTCGAGACGAGGACCTCTCCTTGCGTTTTTTTCGTTTGTATGCGGCGCAGGAGAGGGGTACCTGCTACTCCTCTTTGGTTGTTTTTGCTGGTTTTCTGAGTAAGAGGGGTACTGGGTACTCCTATTGGGCTGTTTTTGCTGGGTTTCTCCTCAAGATGGGTACTGGGTACTCCTTTTGGGTTGTTTTTTCTGGTTTTCTGCTTAAGAGGGGTACTGGTTACTAGTGAGGTATCTCGTGCAATGAACGTGTAATTAGTTAGTCCACCAGACCAGCTACTTCCTCTCATTTCATCGAATTTCCACCAATGTAGTCCATCAAACCAGCTACTTCTACTCATCCCACCGAATTTCCACCTATGTAGTCCACCTAACCAGCTACTTCTCCTCATTCCACCTAATTTCCACCAATGTAGTCCACCAGACCAGCTACTTGTTTCGAAAGAGGAGCACTAAGGGATGTTCTGTTGGCATTCTGGCCCATTCCTACCAAGAGTATCCCTAGGGGATACTCTATCAGCTTTTTAACCTCTTTCTCGCCAATGTGTATCCCTGGGGGATACTCTTTCGGCTTCCCACCACTTTCCCACCAAAGTAGATCCCTAGGGTACTCTCGTTCGTCCATTCCACCACTTTCCCGCCAATGTAGATACCTGGGGTACTCTCTTTAGTCCATTCCCCCACTTCCCCGTCAATTTGTGTATCCCTAGGGGATACTCTTTCGGTTTTGAGGTCCCTCTCTACTCCCTCC
Organism: Paenibacillus sp. sgz302114; assembly: GCF_056120345.1. Lineage (NCBI taxonomy): Bacteria > Bacillati > Bacillota > Bacilli > Caryophanales > Paenibacillaceae > Paenibacillus > Paenibacillus sp. sgz302114. The sequence continues at coordinate 277,081 of NZ_JBVYOI010000005.1, read as the reverse complement.
ACCGCGTTTCTCCCTCTCAGCAACTCCCACCTCCGCTCCAACCAAAAAAAAAAACACCGACCTCATCCCAACTAGGATGAAGCCGATGTCCCATAAACACATCATCAGTACTGTTATACCGTAATACCTCTAAAAAACAGCTCGAATGCCATCGCCATCCGACTATCGAGCGGCTCGTCGTTCTCCTCCATCGACCAGATGATGAGTGTGCCGAAGTAGGATTGGAACGCCTGCTGGGCAATCATCTCGGCTGGCATATCGCGGCGCAGCTCGCCGTTGTCCTGGCCTTGCCGGATAAGCGGGAGTAGCACCTCCTTGAGCGAGTCGAGCAAACGATTGTGCGACCCCAGCTGACGTTGGCTGCCGAACATCGCTTGGAAGAGCGCTCGCGTTAGCGTCTTGCTCAGCTCAAACTCTTTGACGAGCTGGAAGATCAATAACTGAAACCGCGGTACGAGCGGTCCCGGCTGATCCTTTAGCTTCGAGACCTCATTCATGGCGAATACTGCCTGCAAATCACATATGAGCTCATCCTTCGATGAGAAATAGTTAAAAAAAGTGCCCTTCGCAACACCAGCCTGCTTCGCGATCTCTTCGACCGTCGTCGCTTCATAGCCATGATCCGCGATCAAATCAAGCGCCGCTTCCTTGATGCGTAGGCGCGTCTGTTCCTTCTTGAGCTCGCGCTTCATCGTTCGTTCCTCCGTCATTTCTGCGTTTTACTCTATTTTATTGTAGCATAGCCCCTACTTACCGTAAACATTACATGACCGTCGGTATAACTTTCTAATAAATAATGATGAAACATATTCGTATAAGAACTTCTATATGCCTGATATATCTACAAAATAACAATGTGAAATAATTATGACCGTCAGTCCAAAAATATTGACTTCCGTTCTTCCGTTGCGCTATAACTAAACTTAGAGAATACGAAGTTAGGGGAGGAATTCAGAAATGACAGAACGTTTAATCCGCGGACTTGCCAAAGCAAGGTGGGCGATTATTATCGGCTGGCTCGTCATTACAGTCGTTTCCGTATTAACGCTGCCGAATTTGCAGTCCATCGTCCGCCAAACGGAGCAGAAGTTCATCCCGGCTGATTCGGAATCAGTCGTTGCGAAACAGCTGCTTGAGCGGATCAATCCGGAGACAACGGTGAAATCAAGCGCCATTATCGTCTTTTCGAGGGAAAACGGCCTTACGGAGCAGGATCGCAGCTGGCTGAAAGCCAAAGTCGATGAGCTCTCCAGGCTGAAGGAAGATCAAGGCTTCAAATCCGTGCAATCGGCATATGAAACGCCGGAGCTTGCATCCAAGTTCCAAAGTAAGGACGGCACGACGGAACTCGTCATCGTCGGCTTCACGCATGCGGATAACGATACGCTCACGCAAGAAGCGGTCGATATTTTAGCCTCCAAGGTCGAAGGTGCCCCAAGCGGCACTAAGGTTGAGCTGACGGGCAGCGCGCCGATCGGGAAAGATTTTCAAAGCAGCTCGGAGGAGGGACTGAAGAAGACGGAGCTCCTTACCGTCGTGCTTGTCCTTGTTATTCTGCTTATCGTTTTCCGTTCCCCGGTCGCACCTTTCATCCCGCTCATTACGATCGGTCTATCGCTCGTCATTACGACAGGCCTTGTAGCGGAGGCGACGCATTTCGGCATGCCAGTCTCCTCCTTCACCCAATCGTTCCTGATCGCGGTCATGTTCGGAGCAGGCACCGACTACTGTATATTGCTCATTCAGCGGTTCCGCGAGGAGTTCGGACATGACGGGGATAAAGTAGAAGCACTCGTCAGAACGATGCGGACAGTCGGCAAGACAGTCGCTTACTCGGCTAGCACCGTGTTCGTCGCGTTCTTCCTGATCGGCTTCGCACAGTTCGGACTTTACCAGTCGGCAGTAGGCGTAGCGATCGGCGTGGCGGTTACGCTTATTGCAGGTTTGACGCTGACGCCTGCCTTGCTGATGGTGTTTGGCAAAGCGACATTTTGGCCTTCCAAAGCAGCGGGCCAAGGTCATGGCGAATCGAAGCTGTGGAAAGGAATGGCTTCCCTTGCTGCACGCAGACCGGTTGCCATCTTGGTAGTAACCGTCTTGCTGTTGACACCGCTGACGCTGCTCTACCATAACAAACGTTCTTTCGATGATCTCGCCGAAATCGATCCGAAGCTCGGCTCCGTTCAAGGGTTCCGTCAAGTCGAGCATTCCTTCGGCTCCGGCGAAGTGTTCCCTTTGTCCGTCGCGCTGACATCGCCATCATCCATGCGAACTCCGGCAGCGCTTGCCGCACTTGAAACCGCAAGCGCAAGCGTCGCGAAGCTAAGCGGCGTCAAAGAAGTACGCAGCGCGGTCCGCCCGCTCGGCGAGCAGCTGAAGGATCTGACCGTGTCAAACCAGCTGACAAAAACCTCCGATGCGCTTCAGCAGATGAAAGACGGCGTCGACAAAGTAGCCAGAGGTCTTCAAGATGCCAGCGGTTCGCTGGGCAGCGGTCAAGGTGACGTTCAGAAGCTGACGAACGGACTTCGTACGATGGCATCCAAAACAACCGAAGCCCAGAAAGGGCTGCAGCAAATTTACGGCGGACTGGAGCAAGCGTCCAAAGGAGCAGGCAGCCTGTCCGGCGGACTGAAGCAAAGCACAGACGTCTCGGATTCGATGAACGGCAACCTTCAGGCGCTGCTGAAGAAATATCCTGAGCTTGCCAAAGAGCCTGAGATGCAGCAGCTGCTCGGCAAGCAAAAAGGGCTCTCAGGCGGCTTACATCAGCTTCAGAGCGGAGCAAGCCAGCTCTCGGCAAGCTTCACGAAGCTGAATCCCGGCGTGCAATCAGTCACGAGCGGTCTCGGCCAGCTCGCAGCCGGGCAGAACGATGCAGCCGACGGGACAGCGAAGCTCGGCGGCGGCCTCAAAGAACTAACGAGCGGTCTTAAGGATGGCGCGAAAGGCCTTGCTGATATTTCGAGTGGCCTCACAACCGTAAGCGACGCGCAGAAATCCATCGGAGACAGCCAAATTCCAGGCTGGAACCTGCCGCAGGCAGCACTTGATACGCCAGAGATGCAGCAAGCTCTTGACTACTACATCTCGAAGGACGGCAAGACCGCGAAGCTTGATGTCGTGCTGTCCGTGAACCCTTATTCGCCAGAGGCGCTAACGACCGTGGAACAAATCCGCGCTGCACTGCACAGCAGCCTCGATGACGGCTCCATTAAAGGGGCTAAACTATATATTTCCGGCACATCAGCTCAAATCAATGAGCTCAAGGACATCTCGAAGACAGACTTTATGAGAACGGGCTCGTACGTGCTGATCGGTATTTTCATCGTGCTCATGATTCTGCTCCGCTCGATTATAGCGCCGCTCTACGTACTGCTGTCACTCGGCTTCAACTTCCTTGTGACGATGGGTATCGTCGAATTCATCTTCGTCGATCTGCTTGGCAAGGAAGGGCTGTCGTGGAGCGCATCGTTCTTCGTCTTCCTCATCATCGTTGCGCTTGGCGTTGACTACAGCATCTTCCTGATGGCAAGGTTCAAAGAAGAATACCGGCCGCGCGGCATTACGTATGCGATGACGAAGGCGATGTCGACGACCGGCGGCGTTATTATTTCGGCAGCCGTCATCATGGGCGGCACATTCGCTGCACTGATGCTCTCGGGAGTTAATACGCTGCTGCAGATCGGTGCGGGCATCGTAATCGGGCTGATCCTGTACGCGACGGTGTTCATGGGACTGGTCGTACCGGCTCTCGCCAACTTGTTCGGTGAAGCGAACTGGTGGCCGTTCCGCAAGCTGGCTGCAGAGCCACAGACAGAAGCCGATGCTGAAGGAGAGGCAGCGGTAAAAGGTAAGCCGAAGCAAGCCCCAAAATTAACATTATAGTTGTTATACAGATGAAGAAGGACCTCAAGGCCACGCAAATGACGTGGCTTTGAGGTCCTTCTTCTTCGGAGATCTAACTTATTTAAGCTTCCAATACACGCTTAGCCGCTTCACAGGTATAGTCAAACAGCTCTAGCAGCTCTAGATGCTGCACATATTCAATCGCGCTTCTGGTCTCCTCCGAGAGCGCTCCGCTCTCCTGCAGCGCAACCATGCTCGTAAATGCATTTGGGTTCCAGCGCACCTGCTGCTTCATAAGAAGCAAGGCGTCACGGATCTGTCCGTCTGGCAGATCGCCAAGAACGACGCTGTGCTGGATCCAATCTGCTACCCGCACCTGCAGCTTCTCCATCGCGGGATGAGCGCCTGCTTGGCTGAACCAATAGTTCGCGTTCGAGTAATCGCCTTCCATACGGTGCATAATGCCGTGCCAGTAAGCGCCTGTCGCGTCATCCTCAATTTCCTGCGACTGCGAATGCGAAGCGTCCAAATTATCATTGAGCAGATACATTCCTGCCCGAAGCGCGATAAGCGCAGCCTCGGCAGCTCTTGTCTTTAATGTTGTTTCAAGCGGCAAGTCCGCAATTTGATCATCGAGCGCTGAGTCCCACGCAAGCTTCGGCGACAATGCCGGCAAAGTATGGCGTGCTTCCAAACGCCCCTTGATTAGCGCTAATGTATTCTCCATGTCACAGCCACTCCCTCTCAACTTCAGTAACGCCAATCATGGTATAGAATGGACTTTATTGTAATGGAACCCCTACCAAATTTCAATACGGACGTGCAAAAGAGTCGAATCATATAAAAACAGCACGGAATTGCTCCGTGCTGTCCTTCGATAAGTTCACCCGTACGGCCCGCGCGGATGAAAGCCCATCAGCCGCTTCAGCCTCGGGTTTCCTTCCACAAGGTTTATCACTTCCTGCGGCATCACATAGTTGATAAAAGGATAAAATCGCTGCGAAACCCAACGTCTGCCGTATGTGACTTGCTGGACTTGCCGGACTCGGTCGCTTTCATTTTTGGCGCCGCGATGCCAGGTTTGGCCGTTGAAGTATAGTACATCTCCCTTGCGTGCCAGAATCGATACGGGGCCCTGGCCATTGTAGTATGGCGTCTCCTTCGGAGAAGCCGGATGCCTGCCGCTGCGATGGCTGCCCGGCACAAGCTGTGTCGGCCCCATATCCTCCGTTACATCCGTCAGGTAGTACATGGCGCTGAACATGAAGCACGGCATCGTAATGCGCGGATCGAGCTCAGCGTCCTCCGGAATCGGGAAGAACAAATCTTCATCCACATGCCAGAAATCAATGCCTGTACCCGGTGTCGTATAGAGCGCGTTGTTCGAGAACATGTGGCAGTTCGCGCCAAGCACGGCTTCTGCAAACTCCACAGTCGGCGACTTATTGATGAGCTGGAGGAAGATTTCGCCTCGCTCGAACATTTTGGTCCGCAGATTGGCGCCATATCCGTCCGGTTCTGTCGTCTCGAAGATATGTTGATGCTGCCGCCGAAGCTCATCCGCTTCCTCTTCGCTTAGTACGTTACGTACCAGCGTGAAGCCATCCCGGTTGAACTGCTCGATATGCTGCTGCAAATCCACCGAGTCTAAGCTTGTCCCCCGCTTGGTTTCATCATTCATCTGTATCTGGGCCTCCTGATAAGGTTTGCTTTATTCGCTTTATTCGCTTGATTCGAACGGAGTCTCTATTACGTGTATGTGGGAAATCAACGAAGCATGACCGCACACGAAAAAGACGACAAAAGGTCTATCGCCTTCTGCCGTCTCGTGTTGGATATGTGATTAGATTACTTGCTGTGCAGCACTTCCGGTGTCGTCAGCTTGTCGTAGAAATCGACTGCTTTATCTTTGTCCGCGGAGTCACGAAGCGCCATCGCCGAGCGAGGGTGCTCATCCAGCATGCCAGTAATCATGTAAGGAATAATGTAGCCCCACTCTTCTTTCTCACGGAGTGGAATCATATATTTCTCGATCATGTCCAGAACTGGACGCACGTTGTACTTCGTATTCTTCAAGTGAGCAACGAGCAGCTCAGTTGGGCAGTTACCCGCTGCACGGCCCATGCCGTATACGGAAGCGTCGAGGAACTCTACGCCCTTCTCAACGGAGATAAGCGTGTTCGCGAATGCCAGTTGCATGTTGTTGTGCGTATGCACACCAAGACGCTTGCTTGGCAAGTACTTCTGGAATTTGCTAACCAGGTAGTTGAAGTCATTCGGATCCAAGCTGCCGTACGAGTCTACAACATAAACCACGTCTACGACACTTGCTTCGATCAGTTCAAACGCTTCAAGCAGCTGGTTCTCCATAACGTTGGAGAGCGCCATAATATTGAGTGTTGTTTCATAACCACGCTCGTGGAATACGTTAACAAGCTCAAGCGCCTTAGGCACGTCTTGAATGTAGCAAGCAACACGGATCAGATCGAGCATACTCTCTTCACGAGGCAAAATATCATTCTCGTCTACACGGCCGATATCGACGAGCGCCGACAGCTTCGTGTTCAGCTTCTGCGGAATGACTTTACGCAAGAAGTCGTCATCCAGGAAACGCCAAGGACCTGCGCCTTCAGCACCTTTGAGCAGCTTCGGCGAGTTCTTGTAGCCGATTTCCATATACTCAACGCCAGCTTCATTCAACGAATTGTATAAGTGCTGAACGAACTCTACGCTGAAATCCCAGTTATTGACGAGTCCGCCATCGCGGATCGTACAGTCGACGATTTTGCAGTTACTTTTCTTCGAAGCATTCATAGCACGATAGTCTCCTTTGCAGCCAGATCTTTTCTAACCATAATACTTGATATTGGCTATGAACGCAAAGTCAATTTGTCAGATTTGCACGAATTATTAGCATAACCCAATTAGAAAATTTTGTTTCATGCTAGCAGTAGAGAATGCTAAACCATATCCTCCGCACGAACGACTTCGTCGAATTTCTCTGCCGCAATGAGCCCGCTCCGAATCGCAGCCTCTCGCAGCGTCAGGCCTTCCTTATGCGCCGCCTTGGCAATTGCAGCCGCATTCTCGTAGCCGATGTGCGGATTCAGCGCGGTTACGAGCATAAGCGACTCGCTAAGATGGCGGGCAATGGCCTCGCGGTTCGGTTCAATGCCGCGAGCGCAATGCTCATCGAAGGAGCGTATCGCGTCGCTCAGCAGCCTCGCCGACTGCAGGAAATTGTGAATGATGACCGGCTTGAATACGTTCAGCTCGAAATTGCCTTGGCTTGCCGCGAACCCGATCGTCGCATCGTTCCCCATTATTTGACAAGCGACCATCGTTATCGCTTCACATTGCGTCGGATTAACTTTCCCCGGCATGATGGAGCTGCCTGGCTCATTCTCTGGAATCCGAATTTCTCCGATGCCGCAGCGCGGGCCGCTCGACAGCCAGCGGACGTCGTTGGCGATCTTCATCAGATCCGCCGCCAGTGCCTTAAAGGCGCCATGCACGAAGACGATCTCGTCATGGCTCGTTAGCGCTTGGAACTTGTTCGGCGCGCTGATGAAGCCTTTGCCTGTGAGATCGCTGATCGCTGCAGCGACTTTCTCGCTGAATCCCGGCGGGGCGTTCAGCCCTGTGCCAACAGCCGTACCGCCAATCGCCAGCTCGCGCAGCTCCTCGAGGCTTTGCTTCACGTTGCGCTCACCTTTCTCGAGCATGCGCACCCAGCCGCTAATCTCCTGCCCAAGCGTGAGCGGAGTCGCGTCTTGCAGATGCGTGCGCCCAATCTTGATAATGTCGGCGAACGCTTGGCTCTTCTCCGCGAGCGTTGCCTTCAGCTCCGCTATCGCCGGAAGTACGGCGTCTTCTACCGCGATAAGCGCTGCGATATGCATCGCCGTCGGGAATGTGTCGTTCGAGCTCTGGGAGCGGTTCACGTCATCGTTCGGATGTACAGCCGCGTCCGTCGCGCCTTGCTCCTGGAGCAGCTGGGCTGCTCGGCGGGCAATGACTTCATTCACATTCATATTGGACTGCGTGCCGCTGCCTGTCTGCCATACGGAGAGCGGAAAATCCTCCAACCACTTCCCTGCGATTACTTCGTCAGCGGCAGCCGCGATCGCTTCCGCCTTCTTCGCATCCAGCTTGCCAAGTCCACTGTTGACGGTTGCTGCCGCTTTCTTCAAGAACGCGAATGCGGTGATAAGCTCCCGCGGCATCTTTTCTGTGCCAATCTTAAAATGGTGCAGGCTGCGCTCGGTCTGAGCGCCCCACATCCGGTTCGCATCTACGGCAATTTCACCCATGGAGTCTCGCTCCATCCGGTAGTCCATCGTTGATTCCTCCTTCGGTCTTCCGTGTTCGGTCTTCGGTCCGATCCATCTCTATAGCCTATGAAAAAGGCGATGCCGTGTAGCATCGCCCTCTGTTCCATGATTTCCTATTTCTCCGGCTCCGATACGGCCTCGAATTGACTTCGCAGCACTTGCGGCAGCTCCCGGCTCTTGCGCGTGTCCACATCCATCGTGACGCTCGTCACGAGCGCATCGGCGCACAGCTCCCCGCGGTCATTCATGATCCGCTGCTTCAGCACGTAGCTTGTGCGGCCGGCCTGCTCCGGCGATGTCGTGACAGTCAGCTTATCGCCTTGCTTGCACTCTTTGCGGTAATTGATGTTAATGTTAACGGTCACCGTTTGAATGCCCATCCCAAGGAATACGTTATAGTGCAGTTCAGCCTGCTCGTACCATTCTTCTCTTCCCCACTCCAAATATTCGAGATACTTGGCGTTATTCACATGCCCGTTCACATCAATCTCCGTGGAACGGACGATTAGCTCTAGGTTCGCTTCCATTGCAGATCACATGCTCCTTTGCCCGCCGTTTCGTTGCCTTCATGTTAGCGAGAAGCAGGTCAGTTGTCAAAATTTACAATGTTCTATTGCTGCCGCTTTCTTCCAGAGATAGGATAGATAGAATGACTACCTACCTATTGGAGGTGCACCTATGGATTTGCGAATCTTTTGGAATCATGTCGGAAGAGAGCATGGCGGATTGGACTATACCGATGACATACGGAAAAACACACCTGAGGTTGTTCAGCAAGCGCTAGATCTTAAAGTAAAGCGTGCTCGTAACTATCGTAACCGTTTTATTAGATATGATGAGACCACATTAATCGAACTTCCAGCACCAGATAACGATGACAACTTTATTATTATTTATTGCATAGATAGAGGACTTCAGTTCTCAATGAATCACAAACAAAGATATCCATGGTGGTTAATTGATGTTGTAGAAATTCAGGAAGTACAACCCGGCTTCTTCTGCGTCTACGACCTGTTTATCGATATCTCAGTGAACGTCGATGGCAGTTATCATGTTATGGATATGGACGAGTTCGAGTTAGGGCTAAGCTTGGGAGTAACGCCACCTGAGCAGGTATCATGCAGCTTGAAGTCTCTGCATAGCGTTCTGTCTGAACTCAATTCACGAACCTTCCCTGATGATAAGCTGAAAAGAATACAAGAACAGTATATGAAGCAGCAGGTTACGCCATAGCTTGCCACTGCTGCCTCTGTAACGTAACGGGATGTGACAGCGCTTATTTGAACAAAAATCATCCTTCTGGAGATCTAGCGGTTGTCAGATGACTTATTTGGCCCTAATCGAGGCAGTCTGCTGCTAAAATCGCTAAATAACGTAGCTGACAACCGTTAAAATTTAAAAAGAGCTACGTGAGCTAAATAGCGTGCGTGGCATCCGTTAGCGGATCTGCGAGGAGTCTTGTAGTCAAAGGGCAGTTTCAGTCGAATACAAAATAAACCGCCCCCTCTCTACTAGAGAGGGGGCGGCCTTATTCTACTCCATTACCACTCCGCGAACGAGCCGTCATCGTACGCGAGGCGAGGCGTATCCCAGTCCCCGCCGAAGCTGCGTTCGATGAGCGCTTCTTCATTGATTTCGATACCAAGTCCCGGCCCTTGCGGAATCGCGACATGACCGTCGATCACTTCGAACGGCTTCTTCAGATAGCCTTCGCCAAGATCCCACTTCTCCGCCATCGATGGATGCTCTTGAATGAGGAAGTTCGGCGTGCACGCATCAAGCTGCAAGCAGGACGCGAGCGAGATCGGCCCGAGCGGATTGTGCGGCGCGATGGACGCGTAGTAAGTCTCCGCCATGGCGGCGATTTTGCGGCCTTCGAAGATGCCGCCGGCATGGCACAGATCCGGCTGCACGATCGCGACTGCGCCTTTCTCCAGCGCTTCTCGGAAGCCCCAGCGCGTGAACAGCCGCTCGCCTGTCGCGATCGGAATGCTCGTCGATTGCGCGACGCGCAGCAATTGATCGACGTTCTCCGGCAAGCACGGCTCCTCGATGAACATCGGATAATACGGCTCCAGCGCAGCCGCCAATCGAATCGCCATCGCCGGGCTGACTCGCCCGTGGAAGTCAATTGCAATATCGACGCCGCTGCCAACCGCTTCGCGCGCAGCCGCGAACTTGTTCACTTGGCTCTCCACGAAGGCGAGCGAATCCACGTTGCGCACAGGCGCATCGACGCCGGTCTTGATTGCGTCAAAGCCCGCCGCGACCCGCTTCTTCGCGTTCTCCGCGAACTCCTCAGGCGTTGCGCCTCCGCAGTGGCAGTACATGCGGATCTTATCGCGCACGCGGCCGCCGAGCATCTCATAGACAGGCAAGTTGTAGAACTTGCCTTTAATATCCCACAATGCTTGCTCAATGCCGCTGATCGCGCTGACGAGCACAGGACCGCCGCGGTAGAACGTACCGCGGTACATCACTTGCCAGTGATGCTCAATACGCAGCGGATCTTCGCCGATCAGATAGCGCTTCAGCTCTTCAATTGCCGTCGCAACGGTCAGGGCGCGACCCTCAACAATCGGCTCACCCCAGCCCACGATCCCCTCGTCGGTCTCAATCTTCAGGAACAGCCAGCGAGGCTTGACATGGTAGAGCTTCATTTCTGTTATTTTCACAATTCGGATCTCCTTTGCTTCATATTGACTTTGACCAAGCTGCATCCGTCGTACCGTTAGCCGTTATGGCCCTTCTCCGCCCACACCGGAAGCAGAGCGCCGCCATCCATATAGATCGTCGTTCCCGTCATATAGCCCGCGCTGTCGGAGGCTAGAAACACCGCCGCCTCTCCAACCTCCCGCGGTGTGCAGAACCGTCCCATCGGAATGCGCGAGGAGATGTTCTCGATCATTTTCTGCACGCGTTCGCTTCCATCCGCCCAGCTATTCTTCGTATAGCCAGGGGCAATGCCGACGACCCGAATGCCGTGCGGAGCAAGATCCAGCGCCATGTTCTTCGCGAGCTTGTTCACCGCAGCCTTCGACGCCGCGTACACCGTCGAGTTCGCCCAGTTGCCCTCTGCATGATTCGAGCTGATATGAATGATGACGCCGCGAGTACCCTGCTTCACCATCAGCCGCGCCGCATGCTGCGAGCAGAAGTACAAGCCGCGAAAGTCGGTGTGTACCACCTCGTCGAACAGCTCTGGAGACGTCTCGAGGAACGGCTTCATCCGCGTAATGCCCGAATTGTTCACGAGGACGTCGAGCCTTCCGAACCGACTCTCCACCTGCTCGATGAGCGAAGCGACGTTGTCCAGATCGGCAATGTTCGCTTGCACCGCCTCTGCCTTGACGCCAAGCCCGCGCAGCTGCTCGACGACTTCCTCCGCCTGATCAGCGCTCTTGTTATAGTTGACGCACACGTCGTAACCAGCTTCGGCAAAAGCATGCGCAATCCCTTTGCCAATACCGCGTCCCGAACCGGTTACTAAAGCCACTTTACGTTCCAAAGCGATCTCCTACCCTTTGAGCCCTGTGAAAGAAACGCCTTTCTCAATCAGCTTCTGACAGGACGTAATGATAAGCATAAGCGGAATCGTTGCGATAACGAGACTTGACATAATGACGTTGGATCCTAGACTTCTCCGCTGCTGGAAGTCATTCAGAGCAACGGTAAACGTCCACACATCCTGCGTCCGCGCAACGACGAGCGGCCACAAAAATTCATTCCATACCGCGATGAACGTCATAACGGCAACAACGGTGAAGATCGGCGCCGACATCGGCACCACAATGCGGTAGAAGATCTTGATCTCGCTGGCACCGTCAATACGGCCTGCTTGCAGAAGCTCGCCGGGCAGCTGCTCGAAGAATCCTTTGAACAGGAAGATAACAATCCCCCAAGCGGTATGCGGCAAAATAATGCCCCACAGCGTATTGACCAAATGCAGCTTATCCATCGTGAGATAGAGCGGAACGAGAATCGCAATCTCCGGGATCATGATCGTCGCGACGAAGAAGAGAGTCAGCCAGCCGCCGAGGCTTTTGCGAACGAGATGCGCAAGCGCATAGCCTGCCGTACCGCCGATAATGAGCTGCAAAATAATCGTTAGCCCAGTAACGATGACGCTGTTCAGCAAGAAGTGCGGGAAGCCGTAAGATGCGGTACCCGTCTTGCTTTCCGCGCCGCCGGTCATCTCCCATAGCACGATATAGTTGTCGAACAGCCGCTTCCAGTCGCTTACTTCGCCGATAGTCAGCACTTTGCCCTTGACCACTTTGGACTCGGACAGCCATTTCAATGCATTAGTCGCCTGCTCAGGCAGCGCTGCGGCAATCGTCGTATCCCCGCTGTACTTGCCGCCATCACCTTTGTAATCGAAAGTCGTCAGCTTAAGGTTATGAATTTTTTGCAGCTTGTTCTTCATAATCGCATGAGTGGCGATCATCGTCGGGACAATCTCAGATCGTCCCACCGTAAACTTATATGCAGGCATGGATGCTTTATAGACGACGACGCCGTCTTTAACGCCTGTAATCTTCATCGCACCGACAGCTTCGTTCTGCATTCGTTTCCAGGTGAACCAGATCGCTTCCATCGCATCTAGCTCGTAGTCGGCCTTTTTCAAATCCGTGCCGTCATAATTCAACGTTACGCTGACCGTCTTCGGCACCTCTGGAACCCATGTCGGAGGAAACTTATAGATAGAGATGTTGTCCTTCATCGACGAACTGATCATCCAGACCAGCGGCACGATCGACGATAGGATGAAAATAATAGCAACCGTGTAAGAGACGATCTTGACGGAGAGTCCGCCTTTCTCCTTAATACGTCCGCGTCTAGCCATGAGCTGCTCCTTCCTGCTTCGCAAATCTCGCAAATCTCCTAATTCTCGCAGATCTCGCAATTCGCGTAAGCTCTAATCCCGATTCGATATCTTAATCTGCACATACGTAATAATTGCAATAATGGCGAACATGACGAATGAGATCGCGCCTGCCACCCCAAAGCGGAATTCTTTGAAGGAGCTGTTGAAGACGAGCATGGAGAGCGTCCGCGTGCTGTTCGCAGGACCGCCGCCTGTCATGATGTACATCGGGTCGAACGTTAAGAAGACGCCGGATATAAACGAAATAAATTGAATGCCAATAATGAATTTCAGGCTTGGGAATACAATTGAACGCATCCGGCGCCATGGACCTGCACCGTCAATCTTAGCCGCTTCGATATTCTCGCTTGGAATGCCTTGCAATGCGGAATAGTAGATGAGCATACCCATTCCTGTCGCGAACACGCCTGGCAGTACGATCGACCACTTTGCCGTAGCAGGATCATTGAGCCACCCATAAGGACCAAGACCGATGAAGTGAAGCAGATAGTTCAGTAAGCCGTAATCCGGATTATAGAGCCACTTCCACAGCAGGTAGCCGGCAACCGCCGGAACCGCCGTCGGCAGCAAGTACAAGGAGCGGAGCGTCTTGCTCGCGAATTTGATCTCGTTCAGCAGCACCGCCTGTACAATCGGCACCCAGAACGTAAGGATGAAATAAATAAAGAAGAACGCGAACGTGTTCTTGAGCGCATTCCAGAACTCGGTCGAATGGATCAAATACTTATAGTTATCCAGCCAGACGAACTTGCCCGGCGGGTTGATGACTTTATAATCGAAGAAGCCCATATAGACGGCTTGAATGAGCGGATAGTACTTGAACAGCAAAAAACAAACAATCGCCGGAGTCAGGAAAGCGACCGATGTCCAGGAGATCTTAAACCTTGAACGGGTTCTGACCCGCACTTGCATCTGAGGCTGCTGCTCTATAGCTGTTTTCAACGTATTGACCCCTCCCTTCGAAATGGCAGGCGGAGCAGCGCAGCTAGCACCTAAAGTGCCCGCCGATCGACTCCGCCTTTGTTACGCTGCCTTATTTCTTCACGGATGCGTTATACGCATCGACAACTTCTTTTTGCGCCGCATCTTGCGCTTCCTGGAGGAGCTGCTTCGGATCTGATTTCTCATCTGTCAGCGCTTTTTGAACCGCTTTAACGACATATGGAGTCAGACGCTCTTTCAGGAAGTACTCGAGATGCGTGTCGGATGCTGCTTTGTTCGCGGCCGCTACAAGCTCAGGCGAGATGTCTTTCGCGAATTGCGAAGGATCCACGTCGCTGCGAACGGACAGCAGGTTCGGGAACATACCGTTGTCTTGCTGGAATGTGAGATATTTCTCAGCTACTTCTTTGGAGTTCATGTAAGTGATGTATTTCCAAGCTGCGTCCTGCTTCTCTTTGGAAGTCTTCGGATTGATAATCCAGTAAGCGCCGCCGATTTGGCCTGGGCCTTTGCCGCCAGGACCTACCGGATATGGAGCAAAGCCTACATCGTTCAGATCCATGCCTTGCGCAACGTAGTCGCCGAAGCCGCCGGATGCTGCATTCGACATGGCCGCTCGACCTTGGAAAATATCGTTCATATTATCCTGGTAGCTTTGGAGCACGTTGTTTTGTACGATTTTATACTTCCATTTGAGATCTTTATAGAATTGCAGCGCTTGAACCGAAGGATCTTCGGTGAACGCCAATTGCACTTTGCCGTCGTCATTCACATGCGTCAGATCGCCGCCTGCTTGCCATACATAGTACTCGAACCACCAGTCCGCCCATTCCATACCAAGCAGCGTAATGCCGTACTGCTTCTTGGACGTATTCGTCAGCTTCTGGCCGAATTCAACCAGCTGATCCCAGTTCGCAGGAGGCGTATCACGGTCAAGCCCCGCTGCTTCGAACATCTTCTTGTTCCAGAACAAGCCGGTTACGTAAATATCGTGCGGAATGCCGTATACTTTGCCGTCAATTGTACCTGCTTGCATCGAAGATGCAATAAATTTATCTTTGTCCTCATAACTATCCCAGTAAGGAGTCAAGTCAAGAGCAAGACCTTGGCCTACCCAGTCTCCAATGATCGGGAAGTGAGCCGCGTGGTACGCATCCGGGCCGTTGCCGCCCGCCATCGCCGTTACGAATACTTCACGGTCGTTCGTGCCTTGCGGCATCAATTCGTGCTTCACTTTAATGCCCGGATTCGCCGTTTCGAAATCAGCAAACACTTCTTCTTTCACTGATTTCATCGTATCGTCCGGATTCGGCTGATCCCATACTGTAATGTCGACAGTACCGCCGCTTGCAGCTGCGTTATCTGTAGCTGCCGCATTATCCGATGTGTTGTTTGTCGTCGCATTCGTGTTCGAAGAGTCGTTCGTCGTTGCAGTATTGTCCGTCGTGCCAGAGTTATTGCTTGTATCCGAGCTAGTATTGTTGTTGCCGTTATTGCCGCCCCCACAAGCTGAAACGATGAGCATTAAGACGAGAACAATTGCCAAGCTTGACCATGTTCTGAACTTCAACTTGTTCTTCAATTGACTGCCTCCCTCGAATGATTATCTCATTTACAACTCAAGTATAGGCTCGAATGATAGCGCTTTCTATGTAATATCTTAACATTCGGTTAGCAATATTTTAAGCAACTTCTAGAGTAGGGAACGCCTAAAGCGTAAACGGCTGGCACCGTCCTTCGGCGGTAAAGCTAACGTTTCGCGGTGAAATATAAGACAGACGTATAAGGTGAGACTTATACGTTCTTATATTTTAAAAAAAGGAAACCATCTGAATTTGTCGAATACTTTCCGCAAAGGAAAGCGGTTACAGATGTTAGGGGGTTCCTTACCATGCAGTTCCGCAATAAAATGATTCTCTCCTTCTTCATCGTCATCAGCCTAACTGCCATCATCATGGGCTACTCCTATTACCGCATCATGAGCCGCGAGCTAGAAGCCTCTACCCTGCAAGGCCTTGAGAAGATGACCGAGCAAACGGTCGACACGCTGAATCTCCATTTCAAGACGATCTCGAATACGGGCTACAGCTATTTCAGCGATACATCGCTGCAGAAATTCCTCGACGGTCCCCCGAACTTCGACAATGAACAATATTACCGCAATAAGCTAGCTTCCCAGAAGGTACAAAATCCGCTCATCTCCTTCATTTCGATTACCCGTTTGGACGGGACGCAATTATCCAGCTACTACTATTACAACCCGAGTGTCAAACAACTGCTGGATCAGGAACAGGCGAAGCTAAATCAAAAGGCGCTCCAAATGGATGGCTTCCCGTTCTGGTCCGTCTCTTATACGACCATCAGCACAACCGTGACTCCGGTCCAATCCGTCAGCTATATTCAACTGCTCAAACGCATTATGATGAATGAGCAGCGTCCGATCGGTTATATCAAGATTGATATGGACCCCGGCGTGCTTGACAACATATTACTCGGCCTGCAAAACGACAACGGCAGCAAGTATTACATTGCAGACCGCGCCGGACGCATCATCTATACGCAAAATAAAGCGGATATTGGCAAGACCCTTGCAAGAAGTCCGCTCTTCGCTGCCTATAAGCAGGCGCAGAAGTCGAATGATTACGTTAATTTTCGATTTGTGAATGAGAGTAAAACGTTCATTGGCTATTATGAAAGACTGAATGCCGGCGACTGGATCATCATCGGCAGTGTTCCTCTGGGGCAAGTGCTGCAGAAGGTGGATACCTTTCGCAACACGCTCATCATCGTCGCCATGATCAGCTCCCTCTCTGCGATGCTGCTCGCTTCGCTCATTGCCGCAGGCGTAACCCGTCCGCTGAAAGAGCTCAATAAGAAGATGAAACAGGTGGAAATGGGCGACTTCGGAGCTACGATCGAAGTGAGGGGCAACGACGAGCTGTCTACCATCCAGCATAGCTTTAATAAGATGACCTCCGAGATTAGTACGCTCATCTCCAAAGTTTATGAGACGGAGCTGCTCAAGAAGGAGGCCGAGATTAAGGCGCTGCAAACGCAGATTAACCCGCATTTTCTCTACAATACGTTAAGCACCATCGACAGCATCTCCTCCATTGATGGGGACGAGCGAGTCTCCTATATTTGTATTGCGCTCGGGAGCATGCTCCGCTATAACCTGAACGGCGGCAGTCTGGCAACGGTGCAGGAGGAAGTTACGCATCTGGACCAGTATCTGTCCATCTATCGGATCCGTTTCGCTAAGCAGTTCGCTTATGAGATTGATGTGGAGCCCGGCATTGAAGATTTGATTTTGCCCAAGTTTCTTATTCAGCCTCTAGTCGAGAATGCGATTATTCATGGCCTGGAGCAGAAGGTCGGCTTCAAGTCGGTGCATGTCACGATCGGCAGTTTCGATGAAGCTCGGCTGAAAATTATCGTGGAGGATAACGGGGTTGGCATGGACCCCGCCATGATCGAGCTCTTCCACCGCAAGCTGAGCAATACGAGCGATATCGTGTCCAGACAGTCCTCCTCCCGCACCATGATCGGACTTGCGAATGTATTTAGGCGCATACAAATGTACTACGACAGCGACCCGCGGGTTGAAATTGACAGTCAGCCTGGCGTCGGCACACGGATTTATTTTGTGCTGCCGAAGCAGACTGCGGGAGGAGATGAAGCGGATGAAAGTACTCATCGTTGAAGACGAGCCGCTGCTGCGGGAAGGTCTGATTCGCAAGATTGATTGGCAGACACTCGGCCTTGAGCTTGCCGGAGAGGCTGGCGACGGGTTCGAAGCGATGTTCCAGCTGGTAAACTGCCAGCCGGATATCGTCCTTACCGATGTCAGAATGCCCGGTCTGGACGGACTGCAGTTCATCAACCAGGCGCGGGTCAACTTCCCGAACGTGAAGTTTGTCATCATCAGCGGCTTCAATGAGTTCGAATATGTGCGCGAGGCGCTGCTCTATAATGTGAAGGATTATCTGCTCAAGCCAATCGACAAACAGAAGCTGCATGTATTGCTGGCGGGACTCGTCGAGGAACTGCGTGCGGAGCGGCGGCAGGAGGCTGATCGCTCCAAGCTTAATGAGCTGAATGAGATGATTCGCCAGAGCAATTTGCAGCCGCTCGATTTCCAGCTGACGCATCTGATCTCGGAGCAGGATGCCCGCTGGGACGGGCTGCCGATTGGATTGGTGCGAAGCCACTCGTTCACAGGCGCATCGGTACGAATCGTGTACCGTAACGAGACCTCGCGTTTTGGTGAAAATGATGAACCGCTTGCCCGCTTCGCTGTGCAGAATAGCATTGAGAATGCGCTCGCTGTGCTGCCGATTGAAGTCATCGCGTTCAAGCATGCCTATCACTCGGAAGAGATTGTCGTCTTCCTCGGCTCTCAGGCGGACGCGCTCGACCTTGGACGCATTGGGGAGACGCTCACGCAGACGGTCAGCTGGATTCGCCAGCATCTCGGCC
The DNA here is from genome assembly GCF_056120345.1 of Paenibacillus sp. sgz302114. Taxonomy (NCBI): domain Bacteria; kingdom Bacillati; phylum Bacillota; class Bacilli; order Caryophanales; family Paenibacillaceae; genus Paenibacillus; species Paenibacillus sp. sgz302114. The sequence continues at coordinate 258,589 of NZ_JBVYOI010000005.1, read as the reverse complement.
TCATCGTCTCCATCGGCGTCGGCGGCGTGAAGGAGGAGCTGACTCAGCTGCGGCTATCCTGCATGGAAGCAAGGAAGGCGCTGCAGAACCGGCTGCTGTTCGGCAATGGCAATGTTTATGTGGATTCGGGTGGTGGAGCGGTTGGCGGGAATGGCGGGAGTGGAATGGCTGGAACGAAAGGCGCGGCTGGTGCGAATGGCGGGAGTGGCGCTTCCGGAGGGAATAAAGCGAATAATGCGAGCGGCGCTTCCGCAGTTGCCGGGGCTTCCGGGGCAGCCACGGCGGGATATCCGCAGCTGTTGAACCAGGCAGAGCGCGGGTTGACCGCCATGCTGGAGGAGGGGCAGCACCGCGAGTTTCTGGACTATGCGGCGCAGCTGTTCCACTCCCTCGCGGAGTCGCCGGACGCGCGGTATGAACAGGTAGAATACCTGTACACCGAGATCATTCACATGCTCCGCAAGCATGCCGCCAAGACGGCAATCGACCTGCCGAACTGGAGTCTCGGCACGCCGATTGCGAGTCTCGAGAGCCTGACGGACTGGCGCGATATTATTGCGATTATCGAACAGCAGCTGGAGCGGCTGAGCAGCATGCTCGACCGCGGCGTCGAGCGCTCCTGCGACGAGATTATAGAGCATGTGCAGCACTATGTGCAGCAGCATTATGAGGAAGACTTATCGTTGCAATGGGTGAGCGACAACTACTATATTCACCCGAATTATTTCTCGAAGCGCTTCAAGAGCGTCGTCGGCATCAGCTTCAACGACTATGTCACGCGAGCGCGAATCGAACGGTCGAAGGAGCTGCTCCGCACAACGACGCTGAAGATCGCGCGCATCTCGCAGTTGGTCGGCTACGAGGACCAGAACTATTTCTGCAACGTGTTCAAGAAGGTGACGGGCGTTAGTCCGTCGGCTTATCGGGTATAAAAAAGGCCTCGTACCTTCCGCGTTGGAAGGTACGAGGCTTTTTGAAGTGTCGAGAAAATACACACTACTCTGCAATCAAAAATAAGTGCAGATATCCACTTATTTGAGATGGTTTCGAGGCAATGCTCATTCATAAGTGCGAAAATCCACTTATTAGAGGTAGGATGGGAGACTTAGCGATCTGGAGCAAGAAATAAGCGGATAATTGCACTTATTTTCGCCGAAAACGCTGTTGAGCCCTAAATAAGTGGATATTTGCATTTAATCACCACATCCCGCTAGTCGCGGCTGCGCAGCTTCGCCAGCAAACGAAGAATCTCAATGTACAGCCATACTAGCGTTACCATGAGGCCGAACGCGCCGTACCATTCCATGTACTTCGGCGCGCCTTGGTCTGCTCCTTGCTCGATGAAATCGAAATCCAGCACGAGGTTCAGTGCTGCGATAACGACAATGACAAGCGAGATGCCGATGCCAAGCGGCGTGCTGTCATGCAAGTAAGGCACCGAGACGCCGAACATGCCGAGAACCATGCTCAGGAGGTAGACGAGCGCGATGCCGCCGGTTGCTGCGAAGACGCCGAGCTTGAAGTTCTCCGTCGCTCGAATCAGCCGCGTCTTGTATGCAACTAGTAGCGCGAAGAACACGCACATCGTTATGAGCGCGGCTTGCAGCGTAATGCCGTGGTACTTGTTCTCGTAGCCCGCTGACAATGCGCCGAGGAAGCAGCCTTCGAGTGCCGCATAGATCGGTACGAGGAACGGAGCAGTCGTTGGCTTGAAGCTAATGACTAGCGCGAGGATAAACCCTCCGATCGCACCTGCCACAACGAACGGCAGCACATTCCTGCCATCGAAGTACATCGACCAAGTAGCAAATGCGCCGCCAAGTAGAATCGCCAGCGTGATGAACGCTTTGTTGACCGTCCCGTTAATAGTCATCCGGTTCGTGCTGGAGTAATTACCTGTTTTCTCAAAAGTTTTGTCATTCAACGTTGGATTCCCGCTGCGACCTATCACGATTCCATCACCTCTTCGAAAGTTGTAAGCTTGTCACCATTATAGCATTGTCTTCTCTATTTCATGCCACTTCAGCTCTAACAATATTGGCGGGAGATAAAATGGCTCTGCCCAGGAGTAGCTCCCATCAATGGCTAATTCCCTATATGAGGTCATCCAAGTTTGCTATAAAGCAATAAAAGCCCCGCTTGCTCCATCCGGAGCAAGCGAGACTCACACTCACAATCGCAAACTACGATTCCACATCCGCCCACGAACGCACCGGGCTCCAGTTCAGCAAACGCCCGGCTAGCGCGTTGCTCACAATGGCTTCGCGCCCCTCGAAGCGCTTCCGACGGTCGCGCACCTCGGGGTAATACTCCGCGAGCAGCCGCTCCGTCTCCCAATCGCTAAGCGTATCGCTGCTCGTAATGCCGAGCGATACATAGCCTAGACCTTCGGCAGTGAGCGCCGCGATCGTTGCGGAGACGGCATCATCCACGTGGATGTAGCTCCACAGTATATTTTTGAAGCGAGAAGGGTCGGAAAAGCTTTGCCGATGCCACTTCAGCTCCTCCTCCGTTGTGATCATCGAATAGCGCATCGCCACAACCTGCATCCCGTCCCGGCGATAGAACATCTCCGCCGTCTGCTCGTTAACGATCTTCGAGAGCCCATAGCATTCCTGCGGCAGCTGCGGATGCGCTTCATCGACTGGCAAATAGTGCGGGTCGAATGAAGTCGGCGCCCAGCAGAAGCCGTATGACGATTCGCTCGAGCCTAATACCGCCTTCTTGATGCCGAGAATCGATGCCGCCTCGAGCACATTGTATGTAGACATCACATTGTTCGCAAAAATATGCTCATACGTATAGCCCGTTGGCGACGGAATCGCCGCTAAGTGGACGATTGCATCCGCACCATGAATGCCGCTAATCACTTGTCCAAGATCAGATAAATTCACCGTTACCTGCTTGCAGCGCAGCTTGTCGCTGCGGCGGGTATCCAGCGCAACGACCTCATAGCCCTGCCGCTGCAGCTCCTCTACGACGCGAACGCCAAGCTTGCCGCTCGCTCCCGTTACTGCGATGGTCTTAATAGCAATCGCCTCCATTCCTTATGGACGAACAAGCGTCCCATCCGCTTTACGATCTGTCGGGTACGGGAAGTGGTACGCCCTGCGATTCCACTTCTCGTCGACCAGCAGCGCCGCCTTCTCCTCGTCGATATCAACGCCAAGCCCCGGCTTCTCCGCTGAATACAGATAGCCGCCCTTGCGCACGACATGCCCTGGGAACGCCTCGCATTCCGCATCTTTGAAATGATTAATCTCTTGAATGCCAAAATTCCAGACCGCTCGGTCTAGATGAACAGCCGCCGCTTGGTTCACCGGATCGTTCTCGCCGCCCTCCTGCCATGCTGTGCGGACGCCGAAGTTCTCGCCGAGCGCCGCGATTTTGCGGCAAGCGCTGATGCCGCCCGCTTTGGAGACGCGCACGCGGATGAAATCTATGAGCCGCTCGACGATGAGATCCGTCCACTCGTGCGGATTGGCGAACAGCTCGCCGACCGCTTGCGGCGTGGTCGACTGCTGGCGCAGATGGCGATACCAGCCGATCTGCTCCGGCGGCAGCACATCCTCAAGGAAGAACAGGCTGTATGGCTCCAGCCGTTTAGCCAGTTGCACTGCGCCAATTGGCGTCAAATGCTCATGCACGTCATGCGTGAATTGCATATCGTTTCCGAACTTCACGCGCAGCTTCTCGAACATGTCCGGAATGGCGTTCAAGTAGGTCGTTTCATTAAATGTCGCGCCAGTAGACCAGTGTGGATCCGGCAAGTTCGCCTCGCTGTCCTTCAGGAAGCCTCCGCCTCCGTAAGAACCGAGCTGACAGCGAATGACAGTATAGCCTTCCTCTTTATATCGGTGCACCGCTTCCTCCAGCTCCGACTGATCTCGACCGTCCGCATGACCATAGCACGGCACTGCCGCTCTGCATGCGCCGCCAAGCAGTTGATATACGGGCAGGTTCGCTTCTTTGCCCTTAATATCCCACAGCGCCATATCAATGCCGCCGATTGCGGTCTGAGTAATGGAGCCATGGCGCCAATAACCGCTCTGATGCAGCGTCTGCCAAATATCCTCGATCCGGCTCGGGTCTCTACCGATCAAGAGCGGAGCAAAGAGCTGCTCTACCACCTGAACGACCGCCTCGGGATTGAAAATATCGGTCGCCGAGCCGATTCCATAGAGACCATCCTGGTCCGTCGTCACCTTCACGATCGTCCAGCTGCCGTCATGCCTTGTGCGAATACATTTCACGCCTGTAATTTTGGCCACGTTCGCTACCTCCGAATCTTATTAGGAAAGATTGTAAGTGCATCTCGCTGCAAAAGGGGTCTGATCCATTCGATGTCGTCGTGCCGCTGCCAGCTGTATAAAACCGCTTACATTTTAGAAGAGAAGCCAATGATGTCAAGGAAAGTACCTTCCCCTATTGTAATCAATTCCAAAACTTGTATAAAGGGGTTAATCCGCATTTTGATCACAATTTCCCTAGCATCATCCAGCAATAGAAAAGAAGCCTCCCGATCTTGAAGATTGGAAGGCTTCTTCTGTATTTGGCGTTACCTATCCTCCAAAAGCGCTCTTACAATCGGAACATTCTTCGCCCTTATCTCTTCTAGCAATTGCCGTACATCGGTGTAACAGAATGCATCGAAGTACAGCCCGCCTTGAACGGATGAGAGAGGCCGTACATCCCCGGATTGACGGCTTGGTGAAGAACAAACTTAGTCATAGTCATGCGTCTCGTCGGGTCCAGTCGCATAAGGGATGTAAGCATCAATGCGATCTTCGAGCATCATCTCCAAATGATATGCCCCAGCCGCCCCCGGCTCTGTCTTCAGGAAGCCGAATTGCTGACCCAGCCACCGATAAATATCGGAATATTGACTGCGAAAATTGTCCTGATCACGCTTGAACGTGAATACCGCGTAATTTTGCTCCGGGATAACAAGCTCATCTAGTCCGTCCGGAACAGCAGCATCTATCGACAGCTCGCTGCATACCCATAGACGGTTCTGCTTGACGCTGGCATACCGCTCGAGAATCGGATTCACGATCAGCAATCGCTCCCCTAGCTTTGATCGCTCGGCCGCTGCGGCAATAGCCGCTTGCGGATGATCCACATCAACGGTCACAGGGATACCGACGCAGCGCTTGGACGGCATTTTCTCGAACCGATATGACCACAATTTCGGAAAATCCGGCCGGTTCACGTTGTCCGTCTCGTTCAAGCCAAACAATCCGCTCCACACCCCGAAGGAATTGCCATCCGGGTCCCGCAGCGTATACCAATGGGTATCCGCCACACCAATTTCAAGGGGATCAACGTCAGCACCCTCCCGCTGCAAGTGGTCATGCAAGGCAGCCGCGTCTCTCACATGGAAGTTGTTCTGTCCCTGCCCGATCTTCGACGCATCCTGGTTGATCCAGCAAATTCGCCCTGGCGACATCTCGAGCGTCGCGAAATGAGGGTTATAGGCCAGCACTCTAAAATGCAGACAACGGCAGTACCATTCCAGTGCATCCTGCAGATTCGTTACATAAATAGTCGGGATTACAGAAGCTACAACCGGCATATGCGCTGCGTTCAATGGCTTCGTGATCATCGTGACAACCTCCTCTTTTTTATCCCACACTTTTATAGATGCCACATGACTCTATGAACCTGACCTACTAGAAAAAATTTTACAGGAAAATAAATCCTTTTGGCGAAAGTCATTTTAAAGACCACCGACCATACGTAACAGGAGACTCTACACATGGATGTTCAAAACATAGACGGCGCCTCGGATGAAATGCTCATTGAGCGTGCTCGGCTCGGCAGTACCGACGCCTATCAGGAATTGCTGGCAAGGCATCGCGGACGGGCGTTCCAGTGGGCCAAACAAATGACGCCGGATACTCATCTGGCCGAGGATATTGTGCAGGAAGCGCTTATTCGGGCATTTTTGAAGCTGGGCACCGTGACGGATTTGTCTAAATTCCTTCCTTGGCTTCGAACGATCGTCCGCAACCAGGCTTTGATGAAGTTGCGCCGCGGAGGACCGCATGCCCGGGAGAGCACGTTTACATCGCTGCTTGCCCCGACAACGCTCGTATCCAATGACCAACCGCAAGACTGGGGCGATCTGGATACCGCGCTTCATCACTATGCGAAACGCAAAACCGCAAGCGGTACGAGTTCCACCTCTACTTCTATTGCAGACTCTCCGCTCGCCGAGTGGCTGCCGGAAGTGATCCGCGCTTTGGGACCGAGAGAACGGGACGTATTCGTCAAGCATTTCTATGAACAGCTGTCCCCGCAGGAAATCGCGGAAAGCCTCGATACGAACGTCAACACGATACATAAGACGCTTTCCCGCATCCGGCGCAAAGCAGAGGATAGCCGAATTGAACTCGATATTCGAACACAAATCCGTGTCCATACGAGTGCAAGGGGAGGCAGCCGGACGGTTGTATTAAACAAGCCAACCATCCAAGACGAGCCGCTCTCTCATCAAGGCGTCGCTTTTGCGAATGCCTTTTATCACCTGCTCCGGGCAGTTGGTTCCAAGGTGTCGATGGCGGAGGTAATGGGTTATTCCGGTTATGCTTTCAACCTTAACGTGCTAAGGCATACGATTGGCGCGGAAAGTCCGATGCTGTGGGATTGGGACACGTTTATCTCTAATGCGCTGCTTAATCTCGGCTATCATTCGAACTATGTAGATTATCAGCATTTCAAGAACGCAGCCTCAAGCGCTCACAAAACACGAAATTTCCTCTATACGCTAGACATGATTCGTGATTCCATCGACCGAGGATATCCAGCGCTGCTATCGAGCGCAATGTCCTATGATTTGGCGATTGTCTACGGCTACGACGATGAGAATCAAGTACTGCTCGCAGCGGATCCGCAGAGAAGCGGCCAGGTTCCTTATCGAACGCTGTATCACGGGAATCCGAAATTCGATCATGCGATTTCACGCGAGCTGTATGCTTATGTGCTTGATGGCGAGCTCGGCGGTGAATACCAGCGGCCCGAGCATAAGCTGATTCGCTTGCTTGAACGGGTCATTCGCCATGCAGACGGAGGCGATCATACGTTCATGCCTTGCCTGAACGGTCTGGCTGCCTATGACGAATGGATTGCCGCGTTCGAGAACAGCACGATAGATCCTCTGGGGAACGCCTCCAATATTGCGTTATATGTATGGACTCGCAAGCATGCTGCGACGTTCTGGGCAGAGCGGCGAGCGGATCCGATATGGTCGGAAAATCATGGCGAGATTACAAGCTTGCTTCGTCAAGCCGAACTCGCATATGATGCGGTTCAGCAATCATTCGCAGCTCTCGCACAATTATTCCCGTTCCCTCATGGCGGATTTCCCCGCCAGCCGGAGCTTCGCAAGCAAGCCTTACAGCTGCTTCGTGAGGCTAAGGGTAAGGAAACAGAAGCGATCGGCATCCTCCGCGAGCTGCTGTCCGAGCTTCTGATCATTAGACTAAGCTCAAGCTTATGCGCCGATCTGCCGCCCGTGCATCATATCCCGCTTAGCCCTTTCTATTCGTTCGGCGGAAACCGTCCCAAGCCCGCTCTACCCAAGCAAGCGGATGGCAGGTTTGAAGGCGTCGTGTACATGTGCGGTAATTTGAAAGCAAGCATGCGGTTCTATGGAGCGCTGCTCGGAGTCGAAGTGAAGCCGGATCAGCTTAACAATCCAATAGGCCTGCTCCCCCTCGGGGCAGATACATGGCTCGTCTTGATGGACAAGCGGCTCGATCTTAACCATGCCGATTGGAAGCCCGCTTACTATGTGCGCGTGCCCGATATGGATGAAACCTATGAACGGGCGCTCCGGCAAAAATGGACCATCATCAATTTTCTCGATAAAGGCGGTCCCTTCACCGATATTTTTATTGCAGCAGATGCGGAGGGCCATCAGATAATGATGGGCAGCCACTCGCTCGCGGAATCTTTCCCCGCTGCAAGGCGGACTTGCGACAACCATGCTCTGCGTGCTGGTGTTGCCAAAGCCCCCTTCGTACTTGCGGTGAAAAGCGTAGCGGCGTCGGCCAGCGCTTACAGCGAGCTTATCGGTGAGGAGATTGTGATGCGCAGCATTCGATTCATAGACAAGCTAAGCTCCCCGGATGCAGCAGCGCGATTGCAGCTGGAAGCTAAGGATGCTTCCTCGTTCTATGCATGGCAGCGCGATTCAGGCATTAACGTCTCGCGTACAATCGGAGAGGCAGATGATGGCCTGCGTAAATGGGTACTTGCCGACCCGGATGGACATGAAATTGTCATTCAGTTGATGAGTCCCGCAGCTGCTGCTCTGGCCTGAATGGCTTCTAAATCGATCAGTTCCTTTGCCTAAAGTTTACCCGTGCTGCCAAAAGGTTTAAAATGATAGTGGTCCATAGATTAAACGAATAGCGAGGTACTGTACCCATGAATCAAGATACGATGGAACTAATGAGGACACTCACCGATTTTCAAGCGGCATCCGGATTCGAGCGAGAGCTTAGAGGCTTTGTACGCGGAGAAATTGAGAAATATACGAGCGAGATTGTAACCGACAGACTTGGCAGTATTTTTGGCGTGATGCGGGGCGATGAGAGCGGTCCGGTCATTATGGCGGCAGGCCATCTGGACGAAGTTGGCTTCATGATTACGGGCATTACCGAGAACGGCATGCTCCGCTTCCAGACGCTTGGCGGCTGGTTTAGCCAAGTGCTGCCGGCGCAGCGCATCCAAGTGATGACCGATAACGGCCCAATAGTAGGCATTATTGGCACGACGCCGGTCCATCTGCTCGACGAATCGGCGCGCGGCAAGCCGCTTGATGTGAAAGGCATGTACATCGACATCGGCGCAGACAGCCGCTCGCATGCCGAAGAGGTTGGCGTGCGCATCGGCCAGCAAGCTGTGCCATATTGCCCGTTCACCCCGCTGGCGAACCCGAAGAAGATTATGGCAAAAGCATGGGATAACCGCTACGGCGTCGGCCTTGCCATCGAGCTGCTGAAGGAGCTGAAGGGCAAGCAGCTGCCGAACGTGCTCTACTCCGGCGCGACGGTACAGGAAGAGCTCGGCCTTCGCGGCGCGAAGACAGCATCCTCGCTCATTAAGCCGGACCTGTTCTTCGCGATGGATGCGAGCGCGGCGAATGATATGAACGGCGACAAGTCGCAGTTCGGCCAGCTGGGCAAAGGCACGCTGCTGCGCATTTACGATCCAACCATGCTGACGCACCGCGGCATGGTCGAGTATGTGCTTGATATGGCAAACACGCACAAGATTCCATATCAATATTTCGTCTCGCAAGGCGGTACGGACGCCGGCGCGGTCCATACGCAAGGCATCGGCATCCCGTCGACCGTCATTGGCGTATGTGCGAGATACATTCACACGTCCGCATCCGTTCTCCACACGGACGACTACGACGCAGCGAAGGAGCTGCTCGTGAAGCTGGTTGAGAACTGTGACCGGTCGACTTACGAAACGATTGTTGACCGTGCTTAGAAAAAGGAGTCGCCACTAGCAACAAGTGGCGGCTTTTTTTGTGATATGAGCGGCTTCTAACGGACCCAGGATGCTTTATTAAGGGGAAATCACGAGTTTCACCCTTGTTTTTGACGCAATAGCACCGCTGAGTTCCGTTAGAATTTATTAGCGTGCGTTTTGGGCCTAATAGCGCTTCTGAGTTCCGTTAGCGAAGTTACTGTGCTGCAGCCCGGGGGAGTTGCTACGGCGGGGGAACGGCTACGGCGGTGAACGGCACGGTGGAGTGATCGCCTGTCTACAAAGTAACTTTCAAACGTTCCGCCCCCTCGTCTGCCTCCCCTTCTAACGAACTCAGGAAGCGCTATTTGGTCATTTTCGTTGAATTTGAGTTTCTAACGGAACCAGGAAGCGTTATTCAGGGAAAATTGCTTATTTCACCCTTGTTTGAGGCGCGATAGCATCGCTGAGATTCGTTAGAATTTAGTAGCGTGCGTTTTGAGGCGAATAGCGCTTCTGAGTTCCGTTAGAGAATTTACTCTTTAGCGTTGCAGGTTTGCGGGTTTGCGGGTTTGCGGGTTTGCGGGTTTGCGGGCTTGCGGGCTTGCGGGCTTGCGGGCTTGCGGGCTTGCGGGCTTGCGGGCTTGCGGGCTTGCGGGTTCGACTGTTCGCAGGTTCACGGATTTGCAGGTTCGACGATTCACGGGTTCTCGGATTCTCGGGTGCAAAGTTCCGCTTTCCAGCTCACGAAACTGCGGCGACCAAGCTACAACCCGCTGCAACAAACAAAAGTGCCCAAGAATCCTGGCAACAGGAACTTCTTGGGCACTCTGCTTTGCCACCACGCTGCCACCACTATTTTCTAGCTATAACCTCGTAACATTACGCTGCATCCTTTCGTCCAATAAGTGAAAGGATAAGGAGGAAAGGGTGTATGGAAATGAACAACAAAGTTGGTAATCGTCTACATGTCTGGCTCCGGCTCTCGGCAGCCGTTCTTATAACCGCTTCAATGCTTGTGCTGGCTGCTGGTTGCGGTCACGCTGACAATAACGACGCGAATACGGCTGCGCCGCTCAGATCGGCGGATCCGACGACAGTCTCTGATCGCATCGAGTCAGGGACGAATCCTTTTGAAGTGGCGGGCATTCGTAATCCGAATGACTTCATCGACGTATTTAATACGGTCAAGAATGCCATCGCGGACGGCGATCAAGCCGAAGTTGCCAGTCACATTCTGTACCCGCTGAGGGTGAACAGCAAGTCCGGCACAGAGCTTTATCAGACACGGGCTGATTTCGTGCAGCATTACGATGAGATCATAACCGAGCCTGTGAAAAAAGCGATTGCGAATCAATCCGTCGACCAGCTATTCGTCAATTACCAAGGCGTCATGGTCGGCAACGGTGATATTTGGTTCGGCGGCAGCTCCGACGAGCAGCAAGTCATTGGAATTATCGCCATTAACCACGATTTCTAGAGAAACAATCGGCGCTGATACTCGGCAATGCTGGCATATTCCTCTTCCAGCTTGCCCGCAAGGCGCATGTAAATCGGCAGCAGCTCCCTGTATTGGGCTGCTGCTTCTTTATTTGGCGTGTGCGAGTAATTCGAGCCCGTCATCTGCAAGACGATGCTAAGCGAATCCGCTCTGCCAGTCGCCACAAGTCCCAGTACAACCGCCCCGAGGCAGGAGCTCTCGAAGCTCTCCGGTATAATCACTTCCTGACCAAGCACATCCGCCATCATTTGGCGCCACAACGCCGAACGAGCGAAGCCGCCAGTCCCATGAATCCGAACCGGCTTCCCAATCGTCTCCTCCAACGCCGCGAGCACGGCCGCCAAATTATAGTTGATCCCTTCAAGCACGGCCCGCATCATATGCTCCTTACGATGGTGCAGTGTCAAGCCGAAGAAGGAGCCGCGCGCATCGGGATTCCACAGCGGCGCCCGCTCTCCTGTCAGATACGGGTGGAAAATAAGACCATCCGAACCCGGGCGAACGCCCTCCATAATACGAGTGAGCACATCATACGGATCAATGCCGAGGCGCTTCGCGGTCTCGACTTCAGCAGCCGCTAGCTCATCCCGGAGCCAACGGAAAATAATACCGCCATTGTTGACCGCCCCGCCGATGACCCATTTATGCTCCGTCAGCGCATAGCAGAAGTAACGGCCTTTCGGGTCGGTCACCGGCTTATCGACAAGCGTCCGAATGGCGCCGCTCGTCCCGATTGTAACGGCAACAACGCCGGGGTCAACCGCGCCGACTCCCAGGTTCGAGAGCGGGCCGTCGCTTGCTCCGACGACGAACGGCGTATCCTCATGCAGTCCCATCGCAGCAGCATACTCGCCTTTAAGTCCCCGCTGCGCATGCGTTGTCGGCACGAGTGTGGACAGCCGATCTGCCTTTACGCCAGCGATACGGAGCGCTTCGTCATCCCAATCGAGCTGCTCCAGATTGAGCATCCCTGTTGCCGAAGCGATAGAATGGTCGACTATATACACGCCAAACAGCTTGGCAAATATGTATTCTTTTATTGAGATGAACTTCGCAGCGCGTGCAAAGATGTCCGGCTCATCATGGCGAAGCCAGAGCAGCTTCGTAATTGGAGACATCGGATGAATCGGCGTACCTGTGCGCAAGTAGATCGCGTGTCCGCCCATCTCCTCTTTCAGGCGCTTCGTCCATGCTGCGCTGCGGTTGTCCGCCCAAGTGATACATTTCATAATCGGCGTGCCATCAGCATCCACCGGAATGACGCTGTGCATCGCCGAGCTGAACGAAACGAACAACACTTGCCCTGCATCAACGCCCTGCATCACTTGCTTAACGGTAGACACTACCGCGGAAAAAATCTCCTCCGGATTCTGTTCGGCAACCGCCGGCGTCGGCGTGAATAGCGGATATTCCACATGCGCCGAAGTGACGACAGTACCATTTTCCTCGAACAGCACTGCTTTCGTGCTCGTCGTTCCGATATCGACGCCTATCATATAGCCCATCGTCATGTTCCCTAACCTTCTCCCTCTGCTAGCAAATGCAGGTTTTGCGTTTAATGCCGATTTTGCCCATTCCGGCCATCTTCGTAATATATTCAGTGGCAAAGGGCACTTTGCAGGCCGTATTGCCAACGTTGACGTGCACTTTACCGACCGCTTCGGCGATTTCAATCGCTTCCTCGTGCAGCTCTCTCACATACGCCGCAGTCGAGATTAGAAAACCGTTCATCGTATAGCGGACGCGGTTCTGCTCCTCATGAATGCGATCCCGCACCTCGTGCAGCAGCTTACGTATTTCTTCCATGTTGAGCTGCTCATCCGGCGTTATCGACAAGTAGTTCGCATAGGTGCTCCAGCCGCATGCTGCGATCATTTCCTCCGGCGACCGAATCCATTCCATCGCCAGCTCGCGGGCAAAAGAGCTCTCCGCCGCCACGCTCGCTACCGTATACTCAGCAAGCAAATACCAATACGCACCTCGCACCCAGCTCTGCAGCTGCTCCTTCGTGATCGCCTTCGGATTCACGGTTAGTCCGGCGAGATACATGGCATCACTGACACCAGAGTCGTACAGCGAAAGCACTAGCGCTTGATCCTTCTTAACTGGCTTCACTAACTTCTTCAAATCGCCAACTTTCACTCCGTAAAACGGCTCCCGAGCGCCGTGATTCACGAGTGTTTTCTTCGTCTGCTCCGATCCCATCTCAGCTAAATGCTGCATCACTTCTTCGTACGTGATTTTCGCTCACCCGCTTGTCCCTATTAATGAAACATATCTCCAACTATAGCACGGCTCCCCAGGAGGGTACAAACGTGCAGCATAACAGAGAAACCCTCCACCGTCCGGCCGTAACCAAGACGATAAAGGGTTTCTATAATTAGCTTCTGCCGTGTAGCGTTGGCGGCTCAGGCGGCATGAAAGAGACGTTCACTTTCTGCTGCACAACGAGCGCATCTTCATTAAATTGAAACTCTGAAGCTAAATAAAAAGGCGTTTCGATATATCGAGCTGTAATCAAGAGCTTATCCGGTTGCTGCCAAGTAAAGCTCGACATCATGCGCAGGTTATGCCCGCGCTGGAACGGAGCACCTTGCGGCAGAATGCCATGGCCTTCCGCCCATTCGCCGCGACCGCAGCGGAGGACGAAATCGCCTTCACTACTCTCGTATGTAACGAGCGCTGCATCCGCTTCGAACCGAACGGTAAGTGCGGTCAACCCCATCGAATTCTCCTCAAGCGTATACCTTTTGCCATTCAGCTTCGATTCCGTGGAAGCTTCATGAGCGATAAACCGTGGAGGCTCGAGCGTGAGCGATGCAAGCTTGGCGGTTAAAGCCTCCGCATCTCCTGCCGTCACAGCCGGGCTCTCACCCGTCAACGCTGGCAGCAAATGCGTCCAAATCCCGTCCAGCACGCCCTGCATATCGTTCGTTCCGCTTGTCAGCGCAATGACTGTATCCTGCTCCGGCAGGACGATGCAGAACTGACCAAAAGCACCGTCGCCCCGATACGCGCCATGACGGCAGCGCCAGAACTGGTAACCGTAGCCCTGTGCCCAGTCGCTCGCTTCATCATCGCCATTGTCGATATGCTTCGAGGTTGCTTCATCCACCCAAGCCTCCGAGAGAATGCGCTTGCCATCCCACACACCTCGCTGCAAGTACAGCTGTCCGAACTTGGCGATCGACTCCGTCGTCAGCGTCATGCCCCAGCCGCCGGTATGGATGCCGCGCGGACAGGCTTCCCAAGTCGCTTCCGTAATGCCGAGCGGGTCAAGCAGCCGCGGCTGCAAGTAATCGAGAAGCTTCTGCCCGCTTACCTTCTGAATGATTGCCGAGAGCATGTAAGTAGCCCCGCTGTTATATACAAAATGCGTACCCGGCTCACGTTCCACCGGTGCCTGCACAAAAGCGCGAACCCAATCCCCGTCCTCCGCGAAGGCGAGTGCCTGCATCGTATCGACCTCATGCCCGGTGCCCATCATGAGAAGATGGCGGACGCGCATCGCACTCAAGTTAGCCGAAGGCTCCTGCGGTGTCACTTCGGGGAAGAACGAGATAACCGCATCGTCCAAAGACAGCAGCCCTTCGGCGGCGGCGAGGCCAATCGCGGTTGACGTGAAGCTTTTGCTAAGAGAGAACAACATATGCGACAGCTCCGGCGAGTATGGAGCCCACCAGCCTTCAGCCGCCACTTGCCCGTTGCGTACAATCATCATGCTGTGCAGCTCGAGATGCGATTTGCGCCATGCATCAAGCAGTGAAGCAATTGCAGCGGATGGAATACCGACCGCCTCCGGGGTTGTTCGGGGCAAACGCAGTTCCGTACGTGTGATGATAATCGCCTCCAATGATTTTGAATGAACATTCGTTACGCATAAGATGACTGATAACTCTATTCTAGCACTCAGCTGGCAGCGGATTCCATGCGGATTCTTTACTTAAATGATTTCTTTTGGAAATACTGATTGGTTAAGTAGAGCGGAAGGCAGGCCTTAACTTAACATGAAAGACTACATCATTTCTTGGATGATTGGCATTGGAATGCTGGTAGCTGGCATGATCATTATTCGCTGGTATTGGTTAGATATCGCTACACATGTGCGGCAGTACAAAAAGGAAAAGCACGACGGGCAGCTGCGTTGGTGGTGGCTCGATTGGGGCCTAATTGTCTGGGATGTGTTTTTGGGCGGCTTTCGTCCGAGCTTGATCATCGCGCTCATCCTGCTGCTGTGCGGTATCGGCATCGTCGTTGTGCAGGTGCGGGAAACGGTGGAGATGGTGATCGGTTAGTGAGATCAGTTGTTAATGGGGTCCCATCCTACCAATTTCCGTTCTTTTCGAGCTATCTTTATCAAAAAGGATTGTGATTACAAAACCAAATAGCATCATTCCGATCGAATAAGGAATTCCATGCATCCGATTCAGAAACTCAATCTCAAGCATTCTAGATATGACTGAAACAATAAAACCAGCCGCTCCCAAGAAAAATAGTATAAGACTGATTTTACATATTAATGGAAGTTTTCTGAATTCATCCATTGTCTTGATTTCATATGTTATCTTCATTACAGCTTCGCCAGCCAATCATCCGAACCTACCGGACAAGAGCTGAAATATTTGAGAGATTCCCCTTGCAGCACTGGATTGCTTGTCGCGTTGTAGCAGGTAATAAATGTGCGGCGATGGCGATCTGACATGTTCGGAGCGGAGGCGTGCAGAAGATTGCTATGGAAAAACAGCGCCGTGCCTGGCTCCATCTCGCAATGCACAAGATCAAACATGTTCTGTACCTGATGAATACGGCCCCAGTCAGCTCCTGTCTGAGAACCTACTTTACCGTGCTCCAGCCGTCCAAGTTTATGGGATCCCCGAAGCACCTGCAGGCATCCATTCTCCACAGTTGCGTGATCAAGCGCGATAAAGACGCTCATCATATTCGGATATAGGAATCCCTGATCGTACCAATAACCGTAATCCTGATGCCACTCCCAAGCTCCGCCGGATCTGGCCTCTTTGAGCATGACTTTACCATGGAAGAAGGCTGCATCCTCCCCCATCAAAATACGCACATTGTTGATGATACGCGGACAGATCGAAACACTCGACCATGCGTCTGCTCCGAGCTCGAACCAGATGGCAAGCTTGGCTTTCAGACCGGAACGATCTTCAGTGCTGTGTGTCGTTCCCGCAACGCGATCCCCGCCTTCAATCTCACGGATCAACAAGTCCACTTCTTCTTTAGAGAACAGGTTCTTCATGAGCACGAATCCATCTCGGTTATATTGCTCCACTTCTTTATGCGATACAATCATGTTCGTTCCTCCAGTCGGTGAGTTAAAATGCAATGACAAGCTCACAACTTCCAGCTCCCGCGGATTCTCGCTGCCACCCACTCTGAGAGACGCCTTTTCCTACTCCCAGCTCGCTCCTCGCGCTTTTTCGCGCGTGAGAGTCACTTTTTCGCACTCTCACCTTCCACTTCGAGCTTGTACTCCTTTGAGCGTTGATTCTTAGCCTATCTTATCTACTTCGTGGAGTAAGTTAACTTTCCTTCTCTATCTCACACTTAACCGCATCAAGCAAAAATGCCCTCCCGCGCACATCTTGCGAGAAGGCATACCTATTCATAAGCTCACTTACAGCAGCACCGCTTCTCCCGTCTCCGCGGACCGTACGGCGCTGTACATCGTCCGCAGCACAGGCTCGAACTGCTCAATCGTGTAAGGACTTTCGTCAATGCGTGTATCCTTCCCTTGCCATACATCATTCAGATGGTCGAAAATACCGAAAAACCCTTCGTACCGCGCAGGCAGCAGCTCTGCTTCACGCACGACCCCGTTGCTCCCTGTAATCGAGACACGTCCGCCCTTCAGCTCAATCGTGCCCCTCTCCCCCTCTATGCGAATATCGCCTAGATAGTCCGTCGGCTCCGCCCGTGATCCCCATGTCGTCAAATAATGAAGCCGGTACCCTTCCGACGTCTTCGCTTGCATTGCGGCAATCGGCAGCGTTCCGACCTTCGCCCAGGATGGCTTATAGGACTGCGCGTAGAGCGTCAACGGATGAAAGCCGAGCAAATAATGAAGCGTGCCAAAATGATGATAGGATAAGTCCTCCAGCGTCACATGCTTGTAGCTCGACATCCATCGGTTATGCACATTCGAAGTGAGCGGCAGTGTGCAGGTCCAGACGACATACTCGACTTTGCCCACGACGGAATGGTCCTGCAGCAGCGCCTTTATCGTCCGAATGCTCGCCAGATAGCGGTAAAATTCACCGACGATAAATTTGCCGCCTCCACCTCCACTGCTGCTGCGGCGGCTAAGCTGAACAAGCTCCCACATATCCTCGGCGCTATCGAGCCGAAGCTTCTGCACGACCAAGTCTAGCCCCCGCTCCAGCACCTTTCGCTCCGCATCGATCGTATTCTTGCAATCATTCGGCACGATGATGACCGCGAGCTCTGCCGCAGACTGTGCCAGCGCCGTGTCCACATCCGGATAGACCGGATAACGGTCCAGCCAGATCCGATCTTCAGCAGGAAGCCGCTCTCTCTCGCCGTACAGATCAACGACACCGGCCACCTCCAAGTAGGGCCGCCTGCTCCATTCCCCAAGCTTCTCCGCGCCGAGCACGAGTATTCGTTTCGAAGGCATCGCGGCTCCCTTGCCGTGCTCTGTTTGCTGTGATTGCTCTGTTTGCGCACCCCTCTCCATGGCCATTCCTCACATCCTCCTACTCTTGCGGCAGCTGATTGTACCACTGCTCGACCTGCTGCCAGAACGACTCCGGTATCGGCCGCTCCAGTGATGCAATCGTATTCGTCACGTCCGCGGCGATGCTCGGTCCCGACAGCGTAATATCAATCTGCGGCTGCCGCACCGGGAATTGCAGCGCGGCGTCCGTTATGGATACGCCATTCGCAGCGCATAGGTCATACAACTCGCTCGCCCGCCTCTGCCGCTGCGCAAGCTCGGGAACGCCGCGTGGAATGTCGACCTCCATCGGCGGCAATCCGCAGAGCAAGCCTGTCAAGAGCGGACTAGCATTAATGACGCCTCGCTTAAGGCCGCTTGCCTCGGCAATTACCGACGCTGCGGTCGGATCAACCGGCGTATAGTCCGAATAGGTCAAGATTGTATCGAACTCGCCGTGATACGCGGCAACCGCAAGCAGATCATGCTGTCTTGTCGCGAGACCGATATTTCGGATCACGCCGCGCGCCTTCGCTTCAAGCAGCATGTGCAGCACGCCTTCCTCTGCGAGCACATTCGTTAACACGTTCGGATCATGTACCTGAAAGAGATCGATATAATCCGTTCGCAGGCGAAGCAGGCTTTGCTCCAGACTAAGCTTTGCAAGCGCGACCGCTTCCTTCACCGTCACATCCTCGCGCACGCGCACCTTCGAGGCGAGGAACAGCGACTCCCGCTTCGCCTGAGCGAGAAAATGGCCGACGATACGCTCGCTCTCGCCGTAAGCGACCGAGGTATCGAAATAGCGAATGCCGCTATCATATGCAAGCTTCAGCACCGCCGCTTCGCGGTCCATCGTCTCCGTATCCATCGCGCCGCGGCCGAGCCACGCGCAGCCAACGCCATAGGGAATCCGGTTGCCGGCTGCTGTTTGCAGCCAGTACCGGCTTATTGTTTGTTTGAACTGGCCTGTTTCTGCCGCCATGTCCATGCTTCTATTCAACTCCTCTACTGACTGCCCACTGAATAGGAAGGATCAAGCGCGAACCGCTTCACACCGAGATGCAGCGTAATCTCGCTGCCCGGCAGAAGCGTCACCTCAAGCACGTTAGCTTTAATAACGGCTTCCTCCATACCGTCGCCATCCGTGCTCCGCGTCCGGTACGCAGCGGTTGTGAACTGGTGCTCCCCGAACGCCCCGGCATAGATCGCCAGCTCCCGCTTCTGCGACACGCTTAGGTTGACCAGCTTGAGTGTCAGCCCTTCCGCATCCATATGCTCGACGAGCGCGGCGACATCTGCCGGCAAGCCCGGTCGACCGCGCTCTAAGTCCGCGTATCTGATGCTTGCCATGAGCAGACCGCCGTTATAATCCGGCAGCGGCGCTCCAAGCGTCAGCTGCGTCAGCCCTTCCGCCGTCACCGGATTGCGTACCTGCAAATACCAGTCGCCATATGTGGACGGATCCTGCGTGTCGTCTCTCATGAATTGGAGCCGTCCATATACTTGTTCGATATTGTGCATCAGAATTTCTTCCGGATACTCGGGATAGTCGCCTTGCAAGTAGCTGATCCACGCCTGCTCATGCCCGCCTTGATCCTTCTTGCGGAGCATGTTCACCCGCTCCCAGTCCCGCGCTGTGCTATTGCGAATCGTCGCTAGTCGCGCGAGGTCCGCGTCGTCCCGCGACATGTTCCACAGATGGGCGATATAGCGGGAGTCCATCGGCAAGTACTCGAACCAGCCGTCATTGCTGTATACCTCGCCCTGCTCATTCTTCAGCGCGGGCTCGCATTTGTACGGCGGCCGCTCGAACGGATCGCCCTTCTTATGCGGTACGTACAGCGTTCCATTGTCCCGGACACCAAGCTTGATCAGTTGATCGACTTGCGAACGCGGCAGATCGAGATAATTGGCATCTTGGAACAGCAGCATCGCATTCTGACCCGCGATAACTGCCGCATCGCCGACGGTTTCCCAGCCATGCGGCCATGTCCAGCCGTAGTAGCCGCCGTACCATTTTCCCCCGTTATGTTCGCCCACTTCGCCAGACAGCCCGACGTTATCCGGCAAAATGCCGCCGTTCTCAGCAGTCCGCTCTACCCAACCGTCCACATAGGCGCGAATCCAAGCTTTGTACTTCTCCTCGCCGGTCAGCAGATAGGCGTTCGCAAGCATCGTCGTCACCGCCAAATTAACCGCAACATCTCCGTAAGCCTGCCGCTCCTTCATCGCCGCGCCCATGAGCGCCGCCTTGTCATGCTCCTTCAAGTCATCGACCGTCTCCACGCCTGGCACGTCGAGGAACGGGAGACCGTACCATTTCTTCCAATCATCGTAATGCCACGGTTCGCCGGAGAAGTTCCGATGGCCTGGTCCTTTGCTGCCGGTATGCGCGCTCCGCAAAATATTATGCTTCTCGTCATAGTTCGGCGCATCCGGGTCCTCGTTCATATAGAAGCCGGCGAACCTTTTTGCACGCTCAATGTTCTGCGCATTCGAAGGATCTGCGAGACAGAGCAGGTAGAAGAACAGATAGCCTTCACCCTGATGGAACCAGTCGTAGCCTTGCTCATATTCCTTCACGACCATCGGGTGGCCGTGCCCGCTATCATATCTCGTGAACTGCTCGGTGATCGCGTCGAACTCCTTATGCGACAGATCCAGAAACCGGTCTGCCCCGCCCAGCAAGTAGAAAAGCGGCCAATTGTGGAAGCTCTCGTACGCATCATCCAGCGCGTCGACTCCGACGTGATCCTCCTTCGTCGGCCACATGATCGTGCCGTCTGAATAAACATACTTCTCCAGCAGCGGATCGATCGCCGCATTCATGAGATCAATCAACTGACGCTCCAGGAGCGCCCACTTCGGCGGCTGGCCGAATGGCAAATCAGCTACAATCGTTTGTGCGCGTCTGTCCATCCTTCTCCTCCTGCTCTAGTGATATGGCGAATCCAGCCTTCTACACAGAGTTCGAGCCAGTACTTCGCTTCATCCGCATTCGCTTCCTTCGCATCCATCATCCATTCCGGCAGCGTCGAGGGTTCAATCGTACCAAGCGCCTCCATACGCACCGTCTCGGGATCGATATGCTGAATGAGTTGCGTTTCTCCTTTGCCGGCATGGCCGATCGGCATCGGTCCAGGATTGTCCGCCGGATAGCGCAAATACGTATCAATGCCTGCAACCTGAATGGTCCCGAAAATATTCGGGTTCGGCAGCGTGCTCGGATCCCGCCAGCCCCAAGAGTGACCCCAGCTAAGTGCCTCTTCGCGCGTAAGCTCCGCAGCCGCATGCCTCAGGCTGAGCGCCTGCAATCCATCCATGCCTTGGTGATGCTGGATAATATAAATCTGCTTAAAGCCGATCATCCGCAGCCGTTTCAGCAGCTCCTTCGCATAGGCTTCAAAAGGCGCCGGGTCGAAGTCGATCTCCCCATCTTCCGGTCCGGCTGCCCACGACATCGTCGGACCGAACGCAATCGGCGGTGCCACGACGCATGGGATTCGCTTCTCCACTTCCGTACAAATATGGCTCGCGATCATCGCGTCCGTCCCAATCGGCAGATGCGGTCCATGATATTCCACGACGCCCGAGCCCATAATGAGCGGCAGGTTTTCCCGCACCGCTTCACGTACTTGCTCTGGCCGCATACGTGTCAAATACATCGCCTGCTCCCCTTTCAACTGGTAATCAAGCTTCCTCGCGATTACACTATAGCGCTAGCCCCTAAGCCGGCGATAGTCACTCTTTGTTACATAAGTGTCTTAAGCGCACATTCGGCTGCAACGGTGCGATTCGAGTGCGTTTAAGCCACTTGCAGCTACTTCGATAAAATGTTTACCATTCAAAATATTTGTTAACAAAATATCTTGTCTATGCGAATGATTACGTTTACACTAGTGGAGAATTTGGCCAATCGTGAGGGAGGTTACAGGCGTGAAGCGAAAGCTAGGCAGTCCGATTACCGAATATTTCAGCGGCAGTATGATGCCCTTCTCGTTCGTTTATGGCGGCGAGCCGTCGGAGATCTGTATGGAACGGTTTACGATGAGCGAGAAGACGACGAACAGCGACGGGGTTACAGTAAATGAGCGTTTGTACGACGATGGGATGACGGGGCTGCAATGCAAAGTAGCAAGCAAAAGCTATGACGGCGGAATTAGCGAATGGGTTGTTTACTTCCGCAACTGCTCCGACAAGAGCTTGCCGATTCTCGAGCAAGTAAGAGCAATTGACCTGCAATATGAGCTGCCTTATTCCAGTGACGCGATTCTGCATTATTCGAAAGGCTCAAGCAATCAATATGATGACTTCATGCCGCAGCGTGTCCAAATGAAAGACCGCGAGCTCCATCGATTCGCGCCCGTAGGAGGTCGCTCTTCGAATGGCGTCCTGCCCTTCTTCAATCTGCAGCAGGAGGATCAAGGACTCATCATCGCGATTGGTTGGTCGGGGCAATGGTCGGCGGAGCTGACTTGTCCCGCTCATAACCGTTTTGCCATTCGCGCCGGTCAAGCGCACCTTCGCCTCTCCTTGCAGCCAGGGGAAGAGATTCGCTTGCCGAGCATCGTTCTCGTGCCATGGTCTGGCAGCAGCCGAATGGACGGACAGAACAAGCTTCGCCGTTTTATAATGTCGCACAAAACGCCGAAGGTGAACGGCGAGCCGATTACAGGCCCGATCACGGTCGGCTCATGGGGCGGAACGGAGACGGCTGTTCACCTCAAACGGATTCGCGCCGTGAAGGAGCTGGAATTGCCCTATAACTACTATTGGGTCGATGCAGGCTGGTACGGCGCTGCGGACAGCGACACCTCCGACGAGTTTACCGGAGAATGGTATCGTCAAGCCGGCGATTGGAACTATCACCGGAAGTATTACCCGGAGGGCATCAAAGTAGTGAGCGATGCAGCTCGCGTGGCCGGCATGAAGTTCCTGCTGTGGATGGAGCCGGAGCGCGCGATATACGGCAAACCGATTACGCTTGAGCATCCGGAGTGGTATGTCGGCAACAAGGTGGAGGGAGAAAGCTTGCTGCTCAACCTTGGGCAGCCGGAAGCGTTGGAATGGCTGATTGGGATGATTTCGGGTCTTATAGCGGAGCACGGCATTGATCTGTTCCGCCAGGATTTCAATTTCAACCCGCTCCCCTATTGGGAGAGCCTCGACACGCCGGATCGTATCGGCGCTGCGGAAGCGCATTATGTACAAGGGCTGTACACGTTCTGGGATGAGCTGCTGCGTCGACACCCGGGCCTCATCATCGACAACTGCGCAAGCGGCGGACGCCGAATTGATATCGAGACGACTTCACGCAGCATCCCGCTCTGGCGAAGCGATGTGCAGTGCGTCCCATCCGACCCGATCGCCGCGCAAACGCATGGCTTCGGATTATCGTATTGGATCCCGCTCAGCGGAACAGCGGCTCGATCAGCGGCGGCCTATGACGCGCGAAGCATTCTCTCTGCCGCCGTTGGCCTATCTCCGTATTTTCAAGCCGATGGTACGGTCGTACCGGATTTCCCTGTCGATGAGCTTCGCGATCGACTGCAAGAATTTAGCCGGGCAAGAGCCTATTTCGCAGGCGACTTCTATCCGTTCACGGATTGCTCGATCTCCCCGCAGGTATGGCTGGCGTATCAGATGGACCGTCCGGACTTGGGAGAAGGTATCGTCGCTGCTTTTCGCAGGCAGGAGAGCCCTTTTGTAACTGCGAGCTTCCAGCTGCATGGCATCGATGCGGAGGCGAATTACGAGCTGGAGGACGCGGATAGCAATGAGATCCAAGTCATTCGCGGGGCAGCGCTGCAATCACTGCAGGTCGAGATCGGGCAATACAGGCAGAGCAAGCTGTACTTTTATCGGAAGCAATAATGCATATAATAAGCGTCATTTTTCCGCGGCGAGCGGGGTTTGACCTGCTCTGAGAGAATGTATAGGTTCTCTCGGCAGTTTTTCGAGTTGGTTTTGGCGCTGAGAGAGCATATTTGTTCTCTCAGCGTCATTTTTCCGCGGTGAAGCGGTGACGGGGTTAATTGCCTTCCCATCATTCCGTGACGCCGATGCTTTTAATATCCGGCTTCACATGAATACGGACATCCGCATCTGCGAACGCATTCTCCCATTCATTCTGAACGTTCTTCCAACTTTTATATTGATATGCCCGTGCGTAGAGTCCGAATCCAAACGGATCGACCTTCCTTGTCTGGCATTTACGGATTAACGCTTCGAATTGCTTCGTAAGCTCGGCTGCAATGATTTTCTCAATTTCGGATTTGTTATTCCTAGTAAGATTAAGATTCACCATCTGCAATGTAGTGATGACAATGTTGAGTTTTAAATCAATATCAAACTGGAACTTCCCGTTCACTACCGCGGTACGCACTTTTCTCTTGTACGAGGCCACATCGAATGCAATGGCGTCCTTAATCGTAGCTACTTTGTCGCTGTCCTCCTCATCCTTGGCAGAACCCAGAACGATAACCATTGAAGGTATGCCATGGATTTGATCTTGTAAAATCAACAGAAGCATACTTTCCTGAAGAGAAAGCTGATCCACCATCGCATCCTTCTTATTTAAGAGCGCGGTTCCCGTTACGAAGATATTATCCCTCTCTTTCTTTATGAGCGATAAGGAAGGGGTCATGCCCTTCTCTTTCATCTGCCGACGCAGCTCCTGCAAGTTCGTTAATACGGTGATATTCGTCTGGTTCGATGTATCGATCAGCTTGCTCATATGCAAGGAGAGACGCGGCTTATCCGCAGGCTTAAATTCAAAAATCTCATTTACAGATCCATCAACGACGATTGCCCTCGGCGTTTCCGTCAGCTTCGGAACGCGATAGAAGATATCGAATAAGGTAAACCAGTCCTTCTGCTGAAGCAGCCGCTTGCCGATTAAGATCGTCTGCAGCTTCCCTCCGGTCGTAATCCCGGTTAGTACCGCATTGAATTTGGCGCGTGAAAGCCGTATCGTATCGGCAGTTACAGCTACCGTCTCCGTCTTTTCCTTTGCCTCTCGGGAAAAAACAGGACTTTGCACATAAACCAATAGCTGGCCGTTATTATCCACGTCGAGCCCCATCATGAGGGAGATCGAGGCATCCTCCAAATTCATCTGATCATAACAGCCGGGCAGCAGCAGCATACATAACAGGACAAGTCCGATTTGGTAAAGCCGATTCATCTCATCGCTCCCTTACGGCCGACAATACTTGTATAACCGAGCAGGAAGACCGGAAAAGCAAAAGCGATGATCCAGCCCGATGTGCCAAACCAATCCAAAAACAGCTTCAACTCTTGAAACGATGGCTTGTAGAACATTAAGAGCAGGAGCATTCCGATGGAGATTAGCTTCACGTATGGTACATGGTCATCCCTCCCCGCCAGCCTGCTGAGCCCGAATGTCGCTGCGAACAAATAATGGGTCCACACTCTAATTGCCAAGAAAACGTAAGCCACGAGAACAACAATCTCGACGCGCTCCAGAAAGCGAAACTCCATTACTTTCAATACTTTCAACGTCGGATATTGATACGAGAGTATATCGTCGGGCGAGAAGAATAAAAAGGAGATAATGGTAACGATTAAGTAAAGGAGCAGCGTAATACTGTTCCCTATGACAATACCTAAAGCTGCTTTTTCTTTATGCTTCAGGAAGGGATACAGAACGAAGCTGATCTCAAAACCAAGGAAGGAAAGCCCTGTCGTATGGACGCCTTGCAGCACAGGCCCCCAGCCCTCTTTAAGAATCGGCAGCATATGCAGCCAATGGGAATTCTTCAATGGGTACAAGTAGATAAGCAGCAGCCACAAAAAGCCCCAGAAGCTTATTTCCGCGTACCTGCCGAGTATGCGCACTTGATTGCGTGCAAGGTTGTATGTTGGCACTAAGAACAGCAGCGCCATCAAGAAGTTCGGCGTATTCGCGAGCAGCTCGACTTTGAAAAAACCGACCAATGCCATAAAAGCAATACAAAAACCGAACATGAAGTACGCAATGATTACGGCATTCATGATGGCGCCGAGCACCTTGCCGAAGTAGCAGGGGATTAGATCATACACGGTTTGATCGGGATGCTTCTTCATGACATGAGTGATGACCAAGCTGGCAAGGACGGCAATGGCCCATCCAAACAGGAGAGATATCCAGCCAGCCGTTCCTGCACTCTTGGCTAATACCGTCGGAAGAGACATCAGGCCGAACCCCACTTGCGAGCCATGGATCATAAAGATGTATTGAAAAAGCGTGACATCATTCAATGCGTATTTCTTCAACCGTTTCCACCTCGATTTGTGCCATGCTTGCGCCTTTGAATCGCTCTCGAGCTGAGTGGCCGCTTCAGCATTTTCCACATCGGCAGCCGAATGAGCGTATCCTTCATATCCGCGAACCGGAGCGGACTGAAAGGAGCAAAATAAGGGGTGCCGAGCGATTCCAGTGCGATTAAATGTGTGAGCACCAGGAGCATGCCGATGCCGACGCCCAGAAGCCCGTATAAGAATGCGGCAAGCATCATCGGAAAGCGGATTAAACGGATCGCCGCGGACATATCATTATTCGGAATAATAAACGAGGACAGCGCCGTCAGCGATACGACGATAACCATGATATTGCTGACAACTCCCGCCTGTACGGTCGCTTGTCCGATAACGATCGCGCCAACGATGCCAACAGTCTGCCCGATTGGCGCCGGAAGTCTAATCCCAGCCTCCTTCAGCATTTCGAGCGTGAGCTCCATAATCAATGCTTCAATGATCGGCGGAAACGGAACGCCTTGCCTCGATTGTCCTACCGACAACAGCAGCTTAAGAGGAATAACTTCGAAATTGTAGGAAATGACTGCGATATAGAAAGCAGGCAGGAATATGGTGACAAAGAACGCCGCAAACCGAAGGAGCCGAATAAACGATGAAACCTGCCACCGAATACTGTAATCATCAATGCTTTGGAAGAACATTGCAAAATTAGCCGGACCTATCAGCGCCTCTGGCGACTTATCCACGACCACCGCTAGCCTGCCCTGCAAAATTTGCGAAGCGACGGAATCTGGACGCTCGGTTGTCGTGAATTGAGGAAACGGTGAGTACGGATTATCTTCGATGTATTCTTCAAGCTCTCCGGTAGACAGAATGGCATCGATATCTACTTGCTTAATCCGATCGACCAATTCCTGCAGCACTTCCGGATTCGCCACGTCCGCTAAATATAAGATGCTGACCGTGGTCAGCCCTCGTTCCCCGACTTGAATTTCGATTGTTTTCATTTCCCGGTTTTGAATATATCGTCTGATGAGCGCGATATTTTGGCCGCTTGTTTCCACGAAGCCTTGATGAGCGCCTTTGAGCGAAGCCTCCAATTGCGGATCTTCAATTGCCCTCTGCGGCCATCCATGCGTATCTAATAGATAAGCAGTTCCCGTATTCTCAACGAACAAGACACTTGCTCCCTGCAGAATGTCCTTCTCGATTTGATTGAGATCCGTTGCTTGCTTGATGCGGCCAACGGTGACGATATTCTCGATTTGGGGGTCGGCCGCCGTTTCATGCATAAGAGGCCTAAGCACATCATGATTGATGGCTACCTTGTCCGTTAAGCTATCCAGATAGATGAGAGCGGCCCGGTCACCGGTCGCTTTGATCGGAAAGCGGCGAGTAACTAAATCAGGCGACTGGCTGAGACATGCCTGCAGCTCCTTAATATCTCTTTCCATTTCCGTGCTGAGCGGCTGGACCGCTTGCGTCTGGGCAGGCGGAAGTGATGACGGTTTACGCGGACGGCGCTTCCCTCTCAGAATGCTGCGAAAGAATCCCACTGCCGTATCACCTCCTCGAAAAATAGTCTGCGCTTCAGTTAGTGTGCTTTGGAATGGATAATTTATGCATTTCCTATGATCCGTTGACTGATAGCAATCATTCCGCCTTTAAAGACTGAATTTGTTGTAATATAAAACTAGAATTAACCGCTTACATTTCAAGGAGGATCGTAATGAACCAAAGCGTAACGTTAAACGGAAAATGGAAATTGCACTACGGCTTGGAAGAAGGTGAGATGCCAGCAGTACTAGCGGATGTCAAAGCACTCCATTGGCCGGTCATAGAGGCGTCTGTACCTGGAAATGTGGAACTCGATTTGGTTAGAGCCGAAGTCGAGGAAGATCCGTTCTTCGGGCAGAACGTGTATCGCTATAGCAAATATGAATATTATCAATGGTGGTTCGAGAGAGAGTTTCAAATCCAAGACGATTTCCTGGGACAAGACCTCGTGCTCAAGCTGCACGGGCTGGATACATTCGGGACGATATGGATCAATGGCGAATTAGCGGGAACGACGGATAACATGATGATTGCGCATGAGTGCGATATTACACGCTACGTTCGCTTCGGTGAAGCCAACCATATTGCCATCCGGATCGAATCGGCCATAAACAAGATCAGGGACAAAGAGTTTCCCGTTAACCTGTGCATGTCCGAGCGTCACGATGAACTGGTCTGGCTCCGTAAGCCGCCGCATTCCTTCGGCTGGGATATTGCTCCCCGCTTACTTTCAGCGGGAATATGGAGAGATATTGAGATTGAGGCGAGATCGAAGACGCGCCTGACGGAAGTGTATTACGCGACGCAACGTTTACACGGGAACATCGCTCAGCTTGCCGTTCGCTATCGATTTACGACCGACCAAACCTTTCTGAATGATTTTTCGATCCGAATCGAAGGGGTATGCGGGGAGCATCGCTTCGAACACGAGGCAAATACAAAGTTCGTATCGGACGGATTTACCATTGAAGTCCCGAACCCGAAGCTGTGGTGGCCCAAGGGATATGGTGAAGCGAATTTATACGAGGTTACGTTTGTATTGCTGTATAAAGGACAGCCGGTCGATATCAGAACAGAGAACATTGGCATTAGAGTCCTCGAATTAAAGGCTGCATTCGAGCCTGGCGATGCCGGGGAATTCCAAATCACAGCGAACGGCATTCCGATATTCGCCAAAGGTACGAACTGGGTGCCGCTCGATGCTCTGCACAGCCGGGATAAAGAGCGAGTGCAGCAAGCGCATGATTTACTTGAGGATTTGGGCTGTAACATCGTTCGGTGCTGGGGCGGCAACGTTTATGAGGACCACGCGTTCTTTGATCTATGTGATCGAAGAGGGATGATGGTTTGGCAGGACTTTGCGATGGCTTGCGCGATTTATCCCCAGAACGATGAGTTTGCCGATATGATCCGCAAGGAAGCATTAAGCATCGTCAAAAAAATGCGTAACCATCCTTCCATTCTGCTATGGGCAGGAGATAACGAGATTGACCAATTGTACTATCATAAAGGTTACGATCTACCGCATTCGCGTTATAACCGAATCTCGCGAGATGTGCTGCCGAGCGTTGTAGGAAGCCATGACCCGTTTAGGCATTATCTGCATTCATCACCTTATATACCGGATCATCTCATCGGCGATTTAAACGTTCCGGAGCAGCACAACTGGGGACCTCGGGATTATTTCAAGGGTGACTTCTATAAACATACGACCGCTCATTTTATTAGTGAAATCGGTTATCATGGCTGCCCTGCTGTATCTTCCATCAAGAAGTTCATCTCGCCTGATCAATTGTGGCCTTACCAGAACAATGATGAGTGGGATACACATAATACAGAGACGATCACATTCGAGAAACGCTATTATAATCGCAACGAGCTGATGGCTAATCAAGTTGAAATTTTATTCGGACATGTACCTGGCTCACTTGAGGAATTCGCATTGGCATCCCAAATCTCCCAAGCTGAAGCCAAAAAGTTCTTCGTGGAGATGGTACGTCTTCGCAAGTGGCGCCGGACCGGAGTCATTTGGTGGAATGCCTTAGATTGCTGGCCGCAATTCTCCGATGCCGTCGTCGATTATTACTTCAACAAAAAACTCGCTTTCCATTACCTTAAGAGAGTACAGGCTCCTGTATGTTTGATGATGTCTGAAATCGAGAACTGGCATCATAAAGTTATTCTTGGCAATGATAGTCTTGAAACCGGGCTCGTCACGTATCATGTCGAGGATGGAGATACAGGCGAGGTTCTGCTGCAAGGTCAAGTGATGATGAATGCGAACGAAAATGTGGAAGCAGGCTCCATCAAAACGATGGAAGGAAAAAAGAGACTCTATCTATTGAAGTGGAACTACAATTCAATTGAAGGTGCCAATCACTATATTTCGGGACTTGTTCCTTTTGATTTGAATCAGTATAAGAAATGGCTTAAGACGATCGAAGCATTACCAGGAGCGTTCTCCAGCGAACAATGTTATCTCTGAAATAGAAAAGCACCCCATCGGGGTGCTTTTCTGCTTAACTGACTGATATGCTCAGACTTCACTAATTTGCAGTCCGTCATAGGCGACCTGAACGTTGAAGCCGCTCTGATCGAATACCACTTGCATGTCATCATGCAGCAAATGATGCTTGTGATTAATATGCGTCGCATAAATGGGCGTTTGTCCGTCAATAAGTCCGATGGCTTGCATGCGTTCCAGCATAAGGAGGAAATTCGGAATGTCGAGATGGCCTTCCACGTGCATTCCTCGGTCTTGCCTGCCGCCAAACGTACACTCCATGATGAGCATGTCGAGCTTCTTACCCTCTACGAAGCCCCAAGTTTCCTCACTGTACCAGCCGGTATCGCATGCATACAACATTCTCTTCCCATTCTGCATGACGATCAAATAATTGTTGGCCAGCTCCCCTTCACCGAAAGCACGATGGCTTCCTTTTACCGGTGTGACGAGCAACTCTCCAATCGAATACGTTTCGTAGTATTCAAGCGGTACCAAGACGTATCGGCTCTTTAGCTCCGATCTTTGCACTTCGGATAGATGTGTTGCATAGCCATCCATTAACCGTTCAGCCCATGCGAGCGCAGGCTTGCTTAAATAGATGTTCAGCGGCCTCGGGAGCGGATCAACCGCGCAATCCTTGACGATAATTTCCGCAAGATCGAAATGGTCTTCGTGCGTATGCGTAATCAGCAGATGCTCCAGATCAAACACATCCAGCCCCAGCGTATTCATCTGAGCAAAAATATCCGGGCTAAAGTCAATCTGATGCTTCCCGTCAATGCGGAAGGACGATCTTGTGCGAATGTCTTTGCCCCTCCGCTTTCTGACTTCATTGCAGTAATCACAGCGACAGTAGTAGCATGGAAGTCCTTCGGCAGCGCCGGTGCCTAAGAATATCATAATCCCTGCGCGTCCTTGTTGTCTTCCGCTTGCTGAACTTCAGCTTTATGCGCAAGACTGGAATAATTTAATGCAAGATGGCAGCTATAATTATTTCCGTACAGAATGAGATTGATCTCCGTGTCCGCAAGCAACCAATTATTGCTGAACGAAACATTTTCAACGGCTATCGCCACACCTAGATCGCTTCTAGGCTCATCCTTATAAAGATCGCTGAAATAATAGACATCATTGCTGTTCTCTGGAGAACCATATTTCTTCGTCAGCGATGACTTGAGATTGTCATAGTCGTTTATAAACATATTGGAATTGGCGTGATCTACGTCAAACAAGTAAAGAGCACTTGTCAGCTTACCATTCGTAAACCGATATCCGAGACTAGCTTTCATACCAGAGACAGTCGTTTCGTAAAAGAGAATACTGCTATCGCCGTCTATGTATTTCGCTTTCTCCGCCTTCTTCACTTGCGCCTTGGTCATGCCCCATTTAACATCGCGAAACTTAACTTTCACAGTGCTAACTACTTTAGGCACGGTGTTGAGTTCAGCAGGAATGGCTTCGTTGCCAACAATGATGTTTTTGGTGATTGGATCAACGGTCATCTTCTCTCCTGATGAAGTAACTAGAAACTTCAAAACCACATAGACCGTTCCAGATATTTTCTTAGGAGCGAGTGGCAGCGCAGTCTTCACTCCATTCACGAATGCTCTCTTTGAGCCTTCAGTGAAAGATATCTTCGTGCCCTTCTTGCTAGCAGAAATCATCTTAGTCGCAGCATCGTAACTGATGCTATAACCGAGGGAAGTCAACACCGTCTTGAATGGAACGAGCATACTTCCGCCTTCCGATACTGCGTTCGAAGTAGATAGCTTGCCATGAACAAACACTTTGTACGTTCTCTCAGCAGCCGAAACATCAGAGATACTAGCTGTAAATAATAAAGCAAAACTCATAAGTAAAACGATTAACTTTCGCAT
Source organism: Paenibacillus sp. sgz302114 (assembly GCF_056120345.1). NCBI lineage: Bacteria > Bacillati > Bacillota > Bacilli > Caryophanales > Paenibacillaceae > Paenibacillus > Paenibacillus sp. sgz302114. Next base: position 226,700 of record NZ_JBVYOI010000005.1, on the reverse strand, counting down.
GGGACCCTCCATTACAGTAATAGAGTGATGTTACCATAAACTAGGATGCTATAGAAGACACTAGACATATAGGAAACGCCCGCTAATTAAGCGGGCGTTTCCTATATCCATTCATTTATCAGCTTGTTCTCTTCCTCAGTTAAAGCTCCCCGCCGAGCAGCCTGCAGATTCGAGTGGACCCACTCTGTTTTCCTCATAGAAACGATGACCCGGTCGATTATTTGCTGCTCGGACACCCACCTCAGCAGCAGATCCGCAGCTCGATCAGAGTCGATTTCGTCAAGCTTCCAACCTCGAACGAATGGGGACAACGCAACCGTTGTCAGTCCCATCTCCTTTGCGAGGACAAACGTTTCCTTGGTCCGTTGATGTGCAATATTGTAAGGAGCAAGAATATGCGTAACGGGATGATCTGCAGGAAGGCTACTAAGATGCGAAGGCTCGACCATGCCAAGCCCGACTGTTCCCACTTTCCCTTGCCCCACCCATCGCTTCGCAAGCTCCATCTCCTGTAGAAGCTTCCGTTCATCGTCATGCGTATGGATAACAAGAACATCAATAATATCCGTTTGCAGCTCTTTCAGCATCTCATCGATATGATGGGGCTCATAGCAGCTAAAACCGACCAGCTTATCGGACTGACCCGGCAGATTGAAGAAATTCCATGCCATAATTTCTGCTTCTTTACGTCTGCCTAAAGCACGCAAAACGTTCCCGAGCGACACCCTTTCCTGATAATAGGTCGTATCGATTAGCTGAATCCCGTTGTCGAGACACTCGCTGACAATCGCACACTGCTCTTCGAATGATGCGAGCGGGTCATTGCCCAGCTCCTCAATGAACGAGTGTCCTCCGAGTCCAAGTTTGGATATATTCGGCATACTTCACTTATCCCCCGTCAAGATAGATTGTTTTTAAGCTTCGTTTATGGCTTGAATCATTGCTATGTATTGCGTATCTCCTAGTCCATAGTGAGGAAATAGATTAAATAATTGATGCAATAATTCATCCTGAGGCATACCTAAATGCTTTCGTATAAATGCTGTGATCTCATTATCTTCCTTTAAGTATTCTAAATACAAGCTAATTCCTTGGTACATCACAGGCATTAGTTTCGCTTCAGGCAAACGATGATGGACTAAAACCTGATCATAAATTTCTTTATAGCCTCCTAGCAGGATGTTCGTTTCTTCCACGTCATAAGTCATTTCTTTTACCATATGAAAATACACTTTTCCTTCATATCCCACTTGTTCTAGATATGCCAATACGGTCAGCAAATTCATTTGGCAGAACATATCATCACCAAACCAAAGAACAATACATTTGTACTTGTTGTCAAACAGAGGTCTTAATGGAGTCACGGTAATCCGCTCATAATCTTGTACAGACACCTGATGTCCGGCAGCTCTCATTCTAATAAATTCATCGCTGAAGATCGAACAAGTCGTATCATTTGAACACATCGCTTCATTAAAGGGGACATAATCGCTTTTCTCCATTAGCTGATGATTATAAAATTGTTCATACATCATTTGTCCATTTAAGATATTCAATATTTGTTGATCAAATTGATCGTGGAGAATATTTTGCAAAGCTCCAATCTTTAATTTCTGTGAAATGTCCATCGAGAAACCGTCCTTTCTACTATTGATAATAAATTTCATATACGTCTGCAAAGGTTGCGGTGTTTTTCTAAAGACGCTAGGACTGATACCGAATGTCCCTTTAAATGCTCTTGAAAAAGCTTCTTGCGATAAAAATCCATATTTAAATGCGATATCAATCGTTTTTTGATTGGATTCTTTTAGTTCGATGGAAGCAAGATATATTTTTCTGAGTGACATATATCTTTTTATGGTGATTCCAGTCAGTTGATGAAACTTGAAGGAACAGTAATATGGAGAATACCCCATATCGTTACCTAAGCTTTCTAATGAAAAGTCTTCAAAGAGATGATTCTCAATCCAGTCAACCATCTCCTGCATCGTATTGATCATAAGCACCTCCTCCTACATGTATTATAAAAGAAATGAATATCGTTTTTTTGATATAAGTTGTGTTTATTTATAATTATAGCCTTCTAGAGCAAACGAAGGGCACCCAGTTTGGGTGCCCTTCGGCGTTGCTTTGCAGAGACGCGGATATTATACCGATTTTGACGATCAGCACGATTACTTTTCTGCCGGGTAACTCACTTCTTTACGAGCACCTTCGGGCTGACTTTGGGAGGTAAGCGAAACGTAGACGCTTCCTGCGGTCGTCCCTAATTGAGCAATCGACATTTTAACCGAGTTTTTTCCGGCCGACACAGTCATTGCGGATAGCACGCTGCCACCAGTAGCTGCGCTGTAGACCGTAATTTTATCGCCAACCGCAAGGCCAGTCACCTCAACGGTATCCGCAGTGCACTGTCGCCGTACCGAGCGACTTCGTGCCTACGGAATCGTAGACTGTAATCTTGTCACCGGCAACGAGCGTACTGACACTCAAGGAGTGAGCGCAGTGACGGCTTTTATTCAATCATCTCAAGTTTTTTTCTCAATGATAGGAATACAGATCATAACTCTCCCATGCGATCGATCTTGTGCCAAAACGACGACGGTTGTGCTGCCATGCTTGATGAAGTCTCCGATGATCCTCACAGAGATATTGTCAAAACTTTTAGTCGCGACAACATAAAATGGATCATAGGTAACTTTTAATATAACACCATACACGTCTAGTCCAAGCTGCTTGTAAGTAAGGGTTACTGAGTCACCATTTCCCAAAGTGATCGGATCATGCACGATTTCGCATCTTAATCCCATGTTTTTGTCCCTCCGTTGTCTCACACTCTATCTCCTTGCCTCTCATCTACTATATATGTGGATAGGAAATAGAAAGTTTGGGCGGCGATATCCAAGCTGGCATGTGCGGAATAAACTAAAGAACAACGAGCTGCGAAGAGCGAGGTGAATGCCAGTGGCGAAGTCGATTGTTAGGGACAAATGGCTGCAGTACCGCATTCTAAAGGAATCGTCTTTCCTTGCTGGCAGGCTGCCACAAACACGGCTGTTAGACAGACCGTCAACGTTATCGGAGATGTTGCATCGCTATCAGAGCGTCGTGCTGAAGCCGCGAGACGGGCGATTCGGCCACCATATCCGTTTTATTTCCACAACCAATAGTGTCAAATCTTATCGTATTCATCGCGAGAAGAAAATCATTACTGTAGTAGGTGTCCGGCAGCTGTTCAGCAAGCTCGGTCCCATAACACGGTCGAGCCGTTACATCGTGCAGAAACGGCTCCGTTTAGCTCAAATTCAAGACAAACCATTCGATCTCCGAATCATGGTACAGCGAAGAAAAGGAGCCTCATCCCCTTGGCGAGTAACAGGCTCGTACGCGAAGGTGGCCGCGAAAGGGTATCTGATCACGAATGTGTCGAGCCGCATTATTCCAGTGAGCATGGCCATGAAGGAAGCCCGCATCAACTACCCGAGCTTGCTCGTCAAAGCCAAGCGTATTGCAGTATTCGCTGCCAAGCGTCTTGGACGGCGGTACCCCGATCTTAGGCAGGTTGGCTTCGATATCGGCATCGATAAGAAGCAGCGAATTTGGATTATTGAAGGCAATTATAAGCCGGAGCTTCTTCCCTTCTTACTGTTGGATGATGCTGCGATGTACCGAAGAATTCAATGGTATTTGACACATTAGGATTATGAAGTATAAATGAAGAGAAGGACGCATCGCTCGCGTCCTTCTCTTTCTTTTAGCATAGTCGAAATCCTATCGTTGTACTAGAGACTATTCCACTTCCCTCACAAAAACGATTTCGTTCGTCAGGTATTCATATGCTGCTACCCACTCGTTCGAAATTAATATTTCATCTAATGTCGCATCGCTTACTAATCCTTTCCGATTCTTGCTTATTAATTGATACAAGGCTAGCTTATCCCACCCGATGCAATCACTTATCGCGATACCGGCGTTTCGGCACCGATCCTTTCTCTCCTCCTCTACTTCTTCATCGTTTGTATAATGTTCATCTTGGAGACTGAGGAAGTGAAGTAATAAGTCATCCAATTGAGCCATGCTGGATATGTTATCTGGCCGCTCTCTCCACTCAAGAAGTTGAGCTGAAATGTCCAAAACAGCCTTCTCGTGTTCACTTAACCTGCCGGGGATGAAAGGTTTTACGGTCGAAGCAGGGATCTCCCACCTGCCTTTTCTTCCTTTGCTCTTGCGCTTCCCTTGCAAAGTGCCCGTTGCTAGCCACTGGTAAATGATGCGCTTCTCTTTATTTAACATAATCGCGACTTCTTCCACTGTAAAAACAGGCTCATAGGTCACTTCATCCACCTCCTTAGACTATGAAACTATCCATTGTTTCATAGGTATGATTCAGTAGACGAATCTATGACCGTTTCATAATTAATAGACAATATTCTGTTTATGAAACTGCTCTAGATCTAGTATAATAGTGTAAGCGATTTCAATCCATTGATCGCTATCCATAGGGGGAGTGCATTTCATGATTCAAAAGTCTGCAGCTACAAGAGTTTCAGAATACGTCAATACACTCAGAGGGAGCAACTCGGATCCGTCGTATTCGAAAGGGAATACGTTTCCTGCCACAGGCGTTCCGTTTGGCTTCAATTTCTGGTCACCTATGACTAACGCGAGCGAGCAAAGATGGATATACCAGTACAGCAGCAGCAGCATTCAGGCGTTTACGATCAGCCATATGCCAAGCCCATGGATTGGCGATCGCCAAACGTTCCAGTTCATGCCAATGTCCGATCAAGTCACGGTGGATCGAGACGCCAGAGGAGCATCATTCGATCACGCGAACGAAACAGCCAAGGCGCACGTATACAGCGTGAAGTTTGATAACGGCATCCAAACAGAGCTGGCTCCGACCGACCATGCGGCCTGTGTTCGTTTTAGCTTCCCAACGGATCGTTCCTATTTGCTGTTCGATACGTTTGACAATCTGGATGCCTCGATTGCATGGGATGAAGGAAATGGTGTCGTTACAGGACATGTCGATTACCCGGATGGATTCTTGAGTCTGGTGCCTAGAATGTACGTATATGCAGAGTTCAGCCAGCCTTTTGTACGCGGGGGTAAAGTCGAAGGTTACCGTGACCTCACTTCTTGGGTTGAATTTGAAACGAATCAAGATCGTCAAGTGATCATGAAGATTGCTACATCCTTTATCAGCGTTGAACAAGCCAAGGCGAATCTGCTTACGGAAATCGGCAGCAGCTCTTTCGAGCAAGTGAAGCTGGCTGGGCAGGATGCTTGGGATGCGATCTTGAGTAAGATCGATGTTGAAGGCGCCTCCAAGGATCAGTTGATCACACTTTATTCCAACCTATACCGTCTGTTTATTTATCCAAACTCTGCTTACGAGAATGTTGAAGGCACTCCGAAATATGCAACGCCTTATGTGAAGGGCAACCCCATCCAGGAAGGCAAAATTTATGTGAACAACGGCTTCTGGGACACATACCGAACAACTTGGCCTATGTATGCGCTGCTGACGCCCGATAAAGCCGGAGAGCTGGCGGAGGGCTTCCTTAAGGGCTATAAGGACGGGGGCTGGATGGCTAGATGGTCCGCTCCGGGCTGCGTAGATTGCATGGTGGGAACCAATTCCGAAATTATTTTTGCGGATGCATATTTGAAGGGTATTACCGGCTTTGATGTGGAAGCTGCCTATGATTCGATGATTAGGAATGCAGCAACCTACAGCAGCGATTCCTCCAAAGGACGCAAAGGAATGGATCGCTCGGTGTTCTTGGGTTATACCCCGCAGGATCAAGTAGGTGAATCGACCTCCTGGTCGCTTGAAAGTTATCTGAACGACTTTGGTGTGGCTCAGCTGGCATCAGCGCTTGGCAAAGAAGATGACGCCAAATACTTCTATAACCGGGCATTGAATTATGTACACATCTTCTCCCCATCTGTTGGCTTCTTCCGCGGCAAGAATGAGGATGGCACTTGGCGCACCTCTGATGAAGAGTTCAGCTCGATTCGCTGGGGCTTTGAATACACGGAGGGGAATGCTTGGCACTATTGCGTAGCTGTGCCGCATGACGGACAAGGACTTGCCAATCTGTATGGCGGAAGAGAAGGCCTGTCGGGCAAAATCGACGATGTCTTCAATGCGCCTAGAGATTTTGAAGAAGGTGGTTACTTCCGCGTCATTCATGAGATGGTTGAGGCTTACGATATCGATCGAGGACAGTACGGACATTCGAATCAGCCTGTTCATCATACCATCTACATGTACAACTATGCGGGTACACCGTGGAAGACTCAAGAGCGTGCTCGCGATATTGTGACTCGTCTATATGATTCCGGAGTTGGGACAGGCAACGGCTATCAGGGCGATGAAGATAACGGAGAAATGTCCGCATGGTATCTGTTTGCTGCGATGGGCTTTTATCCTGTAAGCGTAGGACGTCCTGAATATGCGATCGGCGCGCCTTATTTCAAGAAGATGACGATACATTTGGAGAATGGCAAGTCTATTGTCATCGATGCTCCGAACGTGAATGACAAGAACATCTATGTACAGGGCTTGAAGTTGAATGGACAAGACTATTCGAAGAACTACTTCTTGCACCAGGATCTTGCAAATGGAGCGGTTCTAGAGTTCGATATGGGTCCATCTCCATCAAGCTGGGGCTCAGGGGAAGACGATGTGCCTCCTTCGCTGACGACAGGCGAGCTGCCGCCGCAGCCGTTGCAAGACCTGGCTAACGGAGGCAAGGTTACGGCAAGCGGAGAGAATGAAGCAGCTGGCAACGAAGCGGCGCAGGCATTCGTCAACAATTCTTCGACGAAATGGCAGACTTCCCAATCGAAAGGCTGGATTCAATATGAGCTGAAGGAAGCAGGAGCTGTGCAGATGTACACCATCACCTCAGCTAATGATGATCAGCAACAGGATCCGAAGAGCTGGGAGCTCCTTGCTTCGGGCGATGGAACCAACTGGACCGTACTGGATGCGAGAACGGATGAAGCTTTCACCTGGAGACAGCATACACGGGCATTCTCCGTGAATCAGGCTGGGGCATTCACCTTCTACCGTTTGAATGTGCTGCAAAACCATGGAGCTGACTCCTTGCAAATCGCAGAAATTGAGTTACTCGGGTAAGCGGCCTTTCAAGCCAACCGAATAAATCGATAGCAATGAAAGAGCCATCCCGCAAGGGATGGCTCTTAAACATGCCGCTATACTGTCACGTCAGTTAAACCGCTTTCTTCAGCTCAGCAAGCTGCTCCGTAAGTCGCTGTATCAGCTCATTAGCTGCTTGTTCAGGCGTTACTTTCTTGAAGCCGACCTTCTTTATAATGTGAGTCGTGATGTTGTAAACTTCATAGCTCGTTTCGATGTAATTCTCCTTCGAACCCTTCGTCGCTTTCGCGATCTCGATGCCTTTGGCCACAAGCGGATTCATCAATTTCGCATTCACTAGCAGCGTTCTGGCATCAGCAGTTGCAGGCACGCCGCGAACTGTACCAAGCAGCTTGATCGCTTCCGGATCATGATAGAAGAAGTTCAAGAAATCCAGTGCCGTCTCCTGCTGCCTTGAAGCTGCATTGACTGCAATCAGCTGCGAAGGACGCATAACAACGCCCGTGTCCGTTGTGCCTGCAAGAATTGGAGATTGAACCACATCAAGAGCACCTTTCGTCTGGCTTTGGTAATTCTCCAGTTCGCTCGCTTGGTCAAGATATGCCATTAGCTGTCCATTTGCCCACTTCGGATTATGCGATGGCTCTTCATCGTATGGCAAAATATCTTCAAACGGTTGAAGCACGTGGCTTTTTTCCATTCTGAGCAGAAAGTTAAACGCATCGACTGCATCCTTCTTCGTAAAGCCAAGCGTGTAATCCTGCTTGATCCATCGTTGGCCCGTATGCTGAACCATATATTTTCTTAAAATATCGGAGAGGTTATATAGGCCTGAGTTCAAAATGTAAGCCGATGGTTTAGCAAGCTTCAGCTTCTCTCCATAAGCGATCAGCTTGTCCCAATCGAGCTGCTCATCGACTTGGATTCCGGCTTTACTCATCGCATCCTTGTTGTAGATGGTGATATCGCCATTCAATCCCGTTGGTAACGCTTGCAATTTATCATTAACGACAGAGAAATCATCAAGGAATGTCTGATCGAAGCCTGAGAGATCTACCTTGCCGCGCAAATCTACAAATACGTCGGAATGGCTGGTCAATTCGGCAATCCAGGGCTGGTCGATCTGGATAATATCCGGCGCTATATTCGAGGATAGCTGCGTGAGCAGCTTCTGGTAGTAGCCCGTATAACCGCTGTATTCGCCTTCAATCGTGACATTCGGATGTTTCTTCATATAGAGATCGATTACGTTAAGCGTAGCTTGATGACGCTCAGCGCCACCCCACCATGAGAAACGAAGTGTTACTTGTTCTGGATTTCCGTTCGGTTTTCCTTCTTCAGCATTCTCTTTAGCAGTATGATTCTCTGTGTTGGCAGCATTATTCATACCTGAGCATCCGGCTATACTGCCCGCAAGCAACGTGATTGCGATCGGGATCGTCCATAACTTATTCATCCTTGTATCACTTCACCTTATTTGATATGCATTCATTCATATTAGTACAACTTGAAGCGACTTACCACTAAGTAAGGTTGGCAATTCCTATCATTGTATTGGCATTTCTATCCTTAGTTGTCATCATTCATTCATTTTGCGTTTTTTCCGACATTTGTTTCTATTTATAACACTGGATATGTTGTATACTGTCAGCAAGTTTCACATGCATCTAGAAGTATTAGGGGGCATCGCAATGTACAATTTAATGATTGTCGATGACGAAGTAGAAATTCGTAACGGCTTGAAAAATTATTTTCCATGGAATGAGATTGGCTATGAGGTTGTATGTGAAGCGGAAAACGGACTTCAAGCCTTGGAACTACTGAAAGAAAAGCAGGTAGATGTCATTCTAAGCGACATAATGATGCCGTTAATGTCCGGGCTTGAGCTCGCCAAGGAGCTGCATGACAATGAGTCATCGATCAAATTGGTTTTCCTCAGCGGATATATGGATTTTCAGTATGCTAAGCAAGCCATGACGTACAGTGTTAAGAATTATCTTGTGAAACCAACTGTATATAAAGAGCTGGTTGAAGTGTTTCAAAGCTTAAAGGCTGAATTAGACAAAGAACGCAGCAAATCCGAACAGCGTTCTGAAGAGGCCGATTCGAAACAAGAAAACCGCTATATTTCAGCTATAAAAAAGTTTATTGATGCGAATTATACAAATGTGACGCTTGAAAGCGCTTCTGCCCATGTGCATTTGAACCACTCCTATACGAGCAAGCTGTTCAGACAACAAACCGGTATAACCTTCATGGACTATGTGATTCAAGTCAAGATGCAGAAGGCTGCCGAGCTTCTCGCGAACCCAATCTATAAAACCTATGAGATCAGTGAAATGCTGGGCTATACGAATCCGCATAATTTCACCCGCTCCTTTAAACGAGTCTTCGGCAAAAGCCCAAGGGACTACCGCAACCATGTTTAATAAACTCAAAACCGTCCATCGTTCCATGCTTCGCCATTTGATTACCTTATTCATTCCGATGCTGATCCCGCTGCTAATCTTGGGATCTCTATCCACTTTTCTAATTAAGAACTATATTCAAGATCAAATTGATACCAATAATAAAGCGCTCTTGTCTCAGACCAAATCCTATATCGAGCTTTCGTTCCGCGAGATGGACTCTCTTAGCACGAACTTCTCGGCAAATCCAGGACTTGTCGTCACGATGAAGGATATTTTGAAAACAGGACGGATCACAGACAACAACTTCGATCTGCTTAAGGTTATCCGCAATTTCGTCGATTCAACCGTTTATGCGAACCCCTTCATCTACTCCGTCTATATTTATTTCGATAACGATGACAAGCGGTTCTTATCTTCGGTAACCGGCCTCAATACGGTGGACAAGTTTTATGACCGTGAATGGTACGAGCTGTACAAGAATCATTCCGACGAGCGAGTGTGGACGGAGAACCGAATTGTGAAAAGGCGGGTCCCGGAAGGCGAGAATCGAGTCATCTCGATCTACCACAGACTGAATATAGCAAGCGGCGGCGGCGTTGTCGTTATGAACGTGAAAGCCGAGTATATTGAATCACTTCTGCGTGATCTGCCCGCAATTAACAGTCAGAGCATTCTTCTGATGGATGAACATAACCATACCATTGCCAAAAATTCGGATTTAAATTACATGCAGATATTCAAGGAAAATGGTTTTACCAATAAAGACATGCTCTCCGAGGAAATGAAGCTCGACAGCCGCACCTATATGGTCGATATGCTATCATCCTCTCAATTGGGGTGGAAGTTCGTATCGATCGTTCCCAAAGCAGCCCTATACTCCCTTCCTTCCAAGCTGCGAATGCTGACTGGATTACTGCTGTTTATTTCCACTTTAATTGGACTGTTTCTTGCTTATTCCTTGTCCAAGAAGAAGTACCAGACGATTCATACGGTCGTGTCCATTCTTCATGCAGCTGAACGCGGCATGCCTCTGCCACAGGTTGTTCCCGGAGCGAAGGACGATATTTACGGCTATATTACCGAGAATATCGTGAAAAAATTTGTCGAGAACGAGTTCCTGACTGTACAGCTATCCGAGCGAAAATATAAGCTGCAGGTGATGGAGTATATTGCGCTTCATTCCCAGCTCAATCCGCATTTCTTATATAATACGCTGGAAACCATCTACTGGAAGGTTGCAAGCTATACAGGAAAGCCCAACGAGGCCAATGAAATGATTGAGAACCTCTCCGGCGTGCTAAGGTATTCGTTAGACAGCTCCGTCCCTTTCGTGCCGCTGCATGAAGAGATGAAGTACACCATGCGTTATGTGGACATTCAGAATATCCGGTACAAAGAGAAATTCGATGTCATCTGGCAAATCGACGAAGCAGTCGCTGACCGTAATGTGATGAAGCTGATTTTGCAGCCGATTATTGAGAACAGTATCTATCACGGCGTTCGGATGAAAAGCGGTAAAATATCAATTCGGATTAAGGCAGAATTGGTAGGCGATCACATTAGACTGACCTTAACGGATACCGGTGTAGGGATGGAGAAAGCGCAGCGTCAGGAGGTTATAGCAAAGATGACTTCCGAGATCGAAGGCGGCCGGCATATCGGACTGCTTAACACGCATAAACGGCTCAAGATCACTTATGGTGAACAATACGGCATTTCAATTCGCAGCAAGAAGAACTGGGGAACCTCTATTAGTCTGAACTTCCCTGTGAAACAGCAGCCGGAAGATACACTTGAAAATTGTTAGATATAAGCTCATGCAAAGGGCAGCCGGTTTACCGGCTGCCCTTTGCTATGCCTAGCAGCGTACATATTAATGACACAGAAATGATTGTTGCAAACAAATAATGATTGATAATGACAATCTGCAATTATTTCTATAAATAAGGCGCCAGTTAATGATTGATTTTGTGAAATGAACTCACTATAAACGACTTCAAGAGTTGCTCATAATGAAGCTTAGGACCAAGATTTATTGAAGATAAGGGGGCGTCCTTTCACTAAGAGCTTCAAAATTGTAAACGCTTCAATTGCAGAATGAAAGACCATACACCAACAAAAGGAGCAATTAAGAATGTCGAGAAAAACAAGAAAAGCTTCTAAAGTTATTTCTTCAATCGCTATTGGCAGCATGCTATTATCAAGCACGGCATTTGCTGCGAGTCCTGCTCCGAATGTGGCTACGAACGGAGCACCGAAAGAAGATGTCTCTACGCACTGGGCAGCGAAAGAGTTGCAGAAATGGTCATCTACCGGCTTATTGCAAGGCGATGCGAATGGTCATCTGAATCCAAACGAAGATATCACGCGCGCCGAATTTATTACGATCCTGAATCGCGTATTCAATCTTCAAAGCACTGAAGGTGCAAAGACGTTTACTGACGCGAGTCCTGGCGATTGGTATTATGAGGAGCTTCAGAAAGCTTCTGCGGCCGGATTGCTAAACGGCGACGCGAACAATAATGCGAATCCTAAAGCACCCATTACCCGTCAAGAAGCGGCTACACTGATTTCAAGAGGCTTCCAAGTCGTTACCGGGTCAACGAACACGAACTTCTCTGACTCCTCCGAGATCGCAAGCTGGGCAACAGACGCTGTTGCTGCACTTGCTTCCAAAGGATTCCTGGCCGGAAGAGGCAATGGTGAGTTTGATCCTCAAGCAAATATTACTCGTGCTGAATCGTTCGTGATGACGGATCGCGTTATGGGAACGCTGGTTAGAACACAAGAAGATCTGGATAAACTTCCGTCTAACATTCAAGGAAATGTGACTATCGCGTTCCCTGGTGCGATTATTAAAGATCATACGATCACTGGTGATGTGTATGTGACTGATACTAATGCTGCTCCTGTTGTTTTTGATCATACAAAAATCACTGGCGATCTCAGCCTTGTATCCGCTGACGCGGTAAACCTGATTGGGTCCACGATTAGCGGTACAACGAATGTAGCGGATGCGCGACATACAACAACGATCAACCTGGATGCTGATTCTTCATTTAACGCGCTCACGCTAAACACGGCTGCAAATATAACAGGTACTGGCAGTATCCAAACAGCTAATATCAAATCAGCTGGCGTTACAGTAGCTCAACAACCAGCTCATGTTACGGTTACGCCTGGTGTTACTTCGATAGTTGCAGGTAAAACGGTAGACAGTACAACTCCTACTGGCGGTAACACAGGTAATACTGGTGACACTGGCAACGCTGGTGGTACTGGCAATACTGGTGATACTGGCAATACCGGTGGTACTGGTGGCGGCGTTACGAATGACACAAGTTCAACGGTTCCAGCTGTTTCAACTGGAACTACGGTCAAGATGCAGACTACAGAAATCACTCGTTTGCAGCCAACAGGATTGAATGTAAATGAGCCTATCCAATGGACGACTTCTGATCCTTATGTGGCTTACGTGGATACCATCGGTAACAGCACTGGCAACTATGCTGGTAAAGTGCTAGGTGTTACAGCGGGAACAGCTACTATTACAGGTACACAAGATGGTGAATCTGTATCTGTTACCGTTACTGTGAAAAACGATCCAAAACTAGCGACTAACCTGGAAAAAATTGTTTACTATTACAATGCTCTTGATGCTCATATCCCTGCTGATCTATCTTCAACAGAATGGAGCACTACTAATATCCCGACTGCTCCAGAAGGCAAAAACTTCCCGTCTGCCAACTATGTAGGTTATGTTGATGGCGGTAACGGCGTGAAGTGGCTGGTATCTAAAGACACTTCGATTAAATCGTGGGATAAAGTGGCACTAGATAAGGACTATACGCCTGTATCGACTGGCATCGTCGCTGATGCTGTTACGCTATATGATCCTAACTTAGCTTCTGCTGACCAAATTCAGTACCTTCAAGGTGGAAGATACATTCCTCAAACTGGCGGTTCAGCTGCTCCATACAATTACACGAATTTCAAGAATAAACCAGCCACTGGAGTATTCAACGCAGAAGAAATCATTACAAACATTATGCCTGACGGCAATAATGGACTTTGGATTCTAGGTTCCGCAGGCAATGCAACACACATTGTCCGCAAGCCAATGTCGCTGATGGCTAAATCCTTGGTTCAAGAAGAGATCTCCAGAAACTTTGCAGATCGATTCGGCTTCCAGTCTGGTACTGTACAATTCATGTCTCAAGAAGATATGTTTAAGGCCATTATGAACGCGGATAAAGGTGTCGAAACTTATCTTGATGAGACAGACAATGATGGTCTCTGGACGACAATGTATGCTTCCGGTGAAATCTGGAGATACAACTACATGAAGAAAACGTATGGTAGTAGTGACGCGAGAACAATAGATGCGAAAGCTTCTGCAACTCGCGCGATTGAATCCATCGTTACGCTTGGCTATATCTCTGGCACACAGCTGAAAGTGCCTTCCAAGAACAATGTAAACGACCCATCCATCTACGCTTTATTGGGCAATAATGTAACTCCGGATGATGAAGGAAAACCTGTCTATATTGACGCAGTTACTGGCAACTATACGTTAGAAGCTGCAGGCAATAAGCCCGCTTCCTCCGGTTTCTTCTCTAGAACCTACAAAGTAGATGGTAAGAACAACAGCGCGAGTCTACCTGACAGGGGTCCAGGTGTAAACTCCGCTTGGTTGCAGAAGAACGCAGGAACAACTCAGGATATCAATGGAACTACGGTCAAATATTCGTCTCCAACCGGTATGTTGAAAGCTTATGACACGGTTCCTGTTCCGTCCAGACTTGTTCAAGTTTATGCCAAACTGAATGGCGGAGAAACTGAAGAAAACCTGGATAGCACTAATGTTTATTACAAAGCGACAACATCCACAGATGAGCTGGTAGGTCATTACTTTGCGCTTGATCTCGCTTATAAAACATTCAAAAACAGCGACCCTGAGCTTGCTGCGCTTATCAAGAATGACATGATTAACCATTCGAATGCGGTTATCTTGAACAATTACTATCAAGTTAGTGTAACGGGCGAGAATCCTGTAGAGTCTCGTTTCAACAATGTTGACCCAGCTACAAAAGGTAATGGATTGAATTATCCGTCCGTTCCTACGAAATGGGCGAATATGAACCCTGAGTTCCTTGAGGGCGTGTCGAATGCATGGGGCAGAAACGACTATGAAGATGGTCCTCTTAATGCGACTCTTGCGCTGCAAATGCTTGCGGTTGTCAAAGACATGGGCGACTATACGGAAGCTGAACGAGCTGCACTTACTGCTCAAGATGTAACGATTACGAAACCGCTTGATTATGCAAACGAACTAAAAGTTATGAACGGCGATACTCCATCCGAAGCTCCAACGGCTCATAACGATTTTGAAACCAGATATCCGAATACGCCTTTCTCAACTTCGCTGCTTGATATGAGCCTGCAATACCTCTCAAGATACTTCGGTATCTCTGCTCATAACGGAGATGGAATGGGTGGGAACGGTACTTCTTACGAGTCTTACTTGAACTATTCTGACGAAGAAGAAGCTGCTCTTGCCTACTATACGTTAACTGCCCATACTGATGCTGCTCATGCTGGAGACATTTTATCCGGTATGAATCAGTGGTGGTATCACGAGAAGAGACAGAAAAATCCATTCATGACTACTTTCTATGCAGCATCTCTTGGCGCATTGAAAAACAAAGGCGTTAACATCGGACACCCAACTGTAGATCTTGCAGGTGCTACTTGGCAAATGACACGTATCCCGAACAACTTCATTAACTGGGATGTTCTCTCTGCAAACAGAAACGACATCACGCATGTTATACCTGATGGCATGGTTGACCAGCTTATTCCACGTGATGAAGTGATGATGTCGAAGTACAACACGAATATCTTCGGTACGATGGATAGAAGAACAATTGACAGTACTTTCTCAAGAACTATGGAATCCTCAACCGTTATTTCAATGCCTTATTGGTTGTCGATGAATCCAACAGATGCTGCTCATGTAGCTGCTCTTGGAAAAGCTGTTACTGCTCCTGTCAACAAAGGAACAGAGAGCATTGATTATCCTAGTGCATCAAGCGTCATTGCTCATAACCCTAATGGTCAATACAATGAAGCCGAGCACTCCTTTACCATTAATGTCGGCGATTCTGTGAAGCTTGATGCTATTACTACAGGCTATATCAAGAACGTTTCTTGGCTGACGGATGCTTGGGACCAAGCAGGATATGTAGATGGACTTCCAGCTCCAATCCATGCTGATCCAGATAAGTACCAAGTTATTGACCTGAGAGCTTTGGCTGTTCATGGCGAAGTCGGAAATGTTGATTCTACCGGAATCAGCATAGCAAACGAGCATTCTGGCGCATATGTGACTGGTCTGAAACCAGGAGAAGTGACAGTTACTGCATACGTTATCGATGGATTCTTTAGAACTCCGGCGACACTAACATATACAATCAATGTCGTTGATCCTAATGCTGACACAGATGCGACATCACCTGCTGCTGTTGATGTAAGTAACTTTGCTTATCCCGCTTGGCTGACTACAGAAATGAATAAATTAGATCTCAACACAGAAGGTAATCCATTTGTAAGTGTAATCTATACTTCCTCAAATACTAATGCTGGTACTGTTGATGCTGATGGTAATATCACTTATATCACTGATGAACCATTCAATATCATTGCAACTGTTGCTTATTCGGATACAACAGTAAATGCTGACCCAGACAATGATCCTGACGCATACGATGACCTGGGTGCAAGATTTGAAGAAGATAGCCACATCATGACGTTTGTATGTCCAGTAGTCATGCCTACTCCTTAATGAAATGTTAATCCTGCATTATCAAGTATGACCCTACTAAATAAGCGTGGTTCCTGAGGGAACCACGCTTATTTTATTTGCTCGCGAGCAGTACCGTAGCTTCCTAAACAGGAGTACAATGACATTGGCCAAAACAAAGGGGATAATCAGCATGTACATGCTGATTATCCCCTTTGTTTTGTTTTGCGTATAAGCAAACCCCTCGTCTACCAGCCGTACTTCGACGGCCCCCACTCCTTGCGGACAAGATCCTGTTTCACATACAGCAAGGAACGATTAGGTACATCCTCCTCCAGGATGACGCCCGAACCAACGACACTGTACACGCCGACCTTTACGCCAGGCATGAGAATCGCATTGACGCCCGTGCGAACGAAGTCGCCTAAGTAGATGGCATTGCTGTGCTCGCTTGGTGTCTCCTTGCGCCATTTGATCCGATGCGACGTTCTGCCGTCATCAAACCGCAGCGTTCCGCATACAGTAGCTGCTCCAAGATCCGTAGACGTACCGATAACGCCGTAGAACTCCATGTAGTGGTACAAATAAACGGTATCAAAAATAACGCCCTCAAGCTCCGCGCAGTGATTGATTACGCAGTGATCACCGACAGTGGTGCCTTCAGATAGAAAACAGTAGTTGCCAATGTACGTATCATCGCCAATGACATGGTTGCCCTTCAGAATCGCGCCATTCTCAATGATCGTTCGGTCTCCGACAATGATGTTGCCTTCAATAATGACATTACGGCCGATTCGGCTGCCAGCGCCAAGCTGCACAAAGCCATCGATGGATGCGCTTGGGTCGATGGACGCTCCCTCGGCCAGGACATGACCCGTTAGCTTCGCGCACGAGCTGCGCGCAACAAGCTCATTGGCGAGCAGTATATGCCACGGCTTGTCCAAATCGATAAAGTCGCCTGTCGTCTCAACCGCCCGAACCGCATAGCCGTCATTCATACAATCGAGCAGCGACATCTCAAGATGCGCCTCCAGAGGCGGCATCATCCCCACCTGCACGCTTGTAAATAAGCCGGAGTTGCTGCTTGCATAGGACCAGAATTCATTACTGAAGGCGAATGCGCCGAATCGATGGGTGTAATCACCGCGCGGATGTCCTGCAATATGCTTGATTAAGCCGTCCTCAAGCTTGCAGCAAATCCAATCCGAAGGGGATTCTTCCTGCAACGGATTAACAAGCGCGGCTGCAAGCTCACGCTCCGACCGCCGATCAAATGAAGCAATCAACTGCCCCAGGTCTGCTCGGTCAACAAGCGTATCTCCGTACAGCACCAGGAAATCCTTATCACTGCCTACTGCTGTGCGCGCAGCAGCAAGCGAAAGCGCCGCGCCTTGCGCCTTCTCGTCGGCCAATACGATAATTTCCACGCCGTGCCTTGCGCCCGAACGGAGCCCGTTCTCGCGGAAATAATTGCAAATCTGCCCATTCAGCTTTCCGCCGACAATAATAATCTTCGTAAAACCAAGCTCCTGCAGCGACTCCACCTGATGCGCAATAATCGGCTTGGTACCAACAGGAATCATCGCCTTCGGCCGAATTTCTGCAAATGGCCACATCTTAGTGCCGAGTCCGGCTGCCAGAATAACCGCTGTTTTCATACAATCACTTGCTCCCTTCGCTCCTGAAATTGTCGATTATAATTTGAAATCTACGATTACAGCTGATTTATCATCCGATATTTTGTGTCTAGCATAATGTGTGCAAAGTGGATCCTGACTCTCGATGCGGCACAATTGGTCGGAATACGCTTCAATTCCCTGTGCGTTCATATCCTGAATCATGGTCTCCCATTTATTCGGATCGTCGTTATGCTCGATGAGATGGAACATCCCGTCCGATACCGCATAAATTTTACTCACGTTTGCTCTAGAGGTACGCCCGTATTCCATAGAATGCTCCAGCTCCGGCTCTCCGTTCATAACCGAATAGCCTTCTAGCGTATTGGCTCGATTACGGTTTGCTATGCTTAAAGGGAACAGCGCTTCATTCACTTGCTCCTTTGATAATCCTGATTCCGTAAGCTCTTTCTTCTTATTCAGAGTCAATTGGTCAAAGTAAACCACTTGATTGCGCGTCAGTACGCGCAAGCTGTTATCGGTATATTGAATGAACAGCATGCAGTCTCCGCTTTGCACATATTCAATATGCTTCTCATGAATGCGCACAACGGCAAATACAGCGCCCCACATCTTCCATTTGCACGTCAAATCAACATTGGCTTCAGTCATATTCTCTCTTAACTTCCGGTTCGCAGTAAGAACCGCTTCTCTCAAATCCAAGTTGGCGTCTTGTGCATGCAATGCCGAGGCAAGCAATTGGGCAGCGATATAGCCGCCTGTCCGGCCCTGATCATCTTTGTATCCCAGCATCGAGGATACACCGTCAATCACCCCATAAACCTGACTGAAGTGATTCACCGCCAATGCATCTTCATTCGGCTTAGCGCTGCCTGGCCTAGTGTGACTTTGCACATGGAATGGGTTCAATTTCCGATACACTTGCTCCCATCTGCCTGCATGATTGTCATGAATATATGTAGGCTTAAAGCCCAGCCTTAAATAGATCTTGATCGCGGATAGGCGAAAATCATCCGTTTCCAATACCGCTCTCTCGAACCCTTCGCTTCTCATCTGCTGCAGGACAGCAAGACTTACGGAATAACCTAGCCCTTTGCCGGAATGCTCGGGGTGAACGCCTACCATATGCACATACCCGCAATGCTCGCCAAACTTCTCTGCATGCCAAGCACAAGCGGTCGCAACCGGCGTATCTTTATAACAGATAAAGAGCACCCGCTCCGGCTTAAAGAAGGGGTTGCTCACGATCGCCTTCTGAAACTCTCTCCCCCAGCCAAAAGCTGATTCCACAATCTGCTCCCAATGCTTGTCATCACCTGGCTGATAATAGCGAAGCTCGTATCCAGGGGATAGCTCTAGCTCCGGCAAATCCGCCAAATCTTCTCTTTCCATCACGAATTGCGGCAGCAATCTCTCTTGGTTCATCGTCGCTCCTCCTATTGGCCAGTGCTGCGCTTGTTAAATTTCGGGAAGGTCATGACCTTCCCATTCTCAGCGACGGATTGCATCGATAACGGAAATACGGAGCTCCAGGTCACCGCGTCGTAAACATCCATAGACGGCTCCCGTTCGCCCAATATAACCGAAACAAATTCTTCAAGCACAAAGAAGTCTCCGCCTCCATGTCTTGCCTGTGAAGCTTGTTCCGCCCACTTTGTCCAAAGTGGATGATCATACTCCGGCTGATAGCTGCTTAGCGGCCGCCATGCGGTTTGCAGCTCTCCGCTCTCAAGCCATTGATCGGCGCTGGAAGGCGACCGGTCTCTTAACCAAATCAAGTCCTCTTCTTCTTGATAGCGCCCAGACTGATACGCCCCTTCCGTTCCCTGAAGAACATAATGCTTTGTATTATGAGGTCTTGGCGACGACCAATCTACACGCAGATTAATAAGTACGTTTTGTTTGGTCCGCAGAACCGTAACCGCAGAATCGCCTTGTTGCCAGAAACCATCCTGTGCCCCAGGGTGATCCTGTCCGAAATACTCGTCGCAAAAGTTTCTGAGCGCGCGGGATTTGGAAACGAAGGTAGCCATGCTCTCCAGCTCATCGCCGTTTAGCCCAATCCATTGCGCAACGGGGCCAAGCGAGTGAGTGGGATAGTTCATTCCGTTATACTCTTTATGAAGCTTCCCGCGCCAATTCAATGCGCCATTCGGGTTGTGAAGAATATGT
This sequence comes from Paenibacillus sp. sgz302114, assembly GCF_056120345.1. Lineage (NCBI taxonomy): Bacteria > Bacillati > Bacillota > Bacilli > Caryophanales > Paenibacillaceae > Paenibacillus > Paenibacillus sp. sgz302114. The sequence goes on along the minus strand of NZ_JBVYOI010000005.1, from coordinate 206,543 downwards.
CGCAGTTCATGGATGTAGGCGCCTTCCATATACGTAATTTCACCGAACATCCCCTTCTGCGCCATATGCTTAACTGCCAAATTGGACCGTGTATAACAATAATTCTCAGCCATCATATAGACAAGACCGGTTTTCTCCACCGTTTCAACCAGCTCATAAGCGTCTTCAAGCGTATGCGCCGCAATCACTTCGCTCAGCACATGCTTGCCCGCTTTCAAAGCAGCAATCGCTTGCCTCGCATGCAGGAGCATGGGACTTGCGATAAGGACCGCATCAATGGAAGGATTCTGCAGCATTTCGTCATAATTATGATACGTCTGAATGTCAGGATATTGTTCTTTCCACGTCTTCAATACTTCTTCATTCAAATCACAAATGGCCGCCAATTGGACTTTGTCTGCCAGCACAGCAAGGGATCGATTGAAGCTCGTCCCTCGATTTCCACCCACAACAGCCAACTTCACCGCTCGAGTACTCATAAATGAATAACCTCCCGTTATAATAGCAAGGCTTCCTACCGCATGAAATCATGTTGTAGGAAGCTCTAGCTAACGCCCGTTTGAACGGATCTCTTATTTCAAAGAGCCTTCCGTCAATCCGCTTACAATATGTTTGTGGAAGAATACATAGATCATGATCATTGGAATCGTGATGATCGTAAGCGCTGAGAATAACAGCTTATAATCCGTCACATGCTTACTCGAGAATGCGAGCAATCCTACAGGTATCGTCTTGAGCGTGTCGCTTTGCACGTAGAGCAATGCAAGCAGCAGCTCGTTCCATGAATTCAGCGAGGAGAAAATCGCAACGGTTGCCAAGCTTGGAATGAGCAATGGCAGAATGACACTCCAGAACATTCGCAGCTCTCCGCAGCCGTCAATTCTCGCCGCTTCCATCATTTCCTTAGGAAGGGAATCGAGATACGCCTTAAGCAGGAAGATCGCAAGCGGAAGTCCCATCCCGACATAAGGTAAAATAAGCGCCCAATACGTATTCTTAATATGCATGTGTTCAAAAAGATAGTTTTGCGCAATAAAGAAGGACTGCAAAGGCATGAATAAACCAAACACAAACATCAGCAGCATTGTTTTGCTTCCCTTGAAGCTTAACTTGCTAAATGCAAATGATGCTAAGCTTGCAAAGAGCAAGATAAACGTAACCGTAAGCGAAGTTACGATTAAGCTGTTCTTCACGTAAATGTTCATGCCGCCGATTTTCCAAGCTTCCGTCCAGTTATGGAAGTCGATATGGGTAGGCAGGGAGAATGGCTTATTGAATATATCTCTATTTACGCGAAAAGAAGAAAACAACATCCAAATCATCGGATAAAAATAAATCAGCGAGAACAAGCTCATGAATACATAATAAACCAATCGAAAACCGATATGACTGCCGCTTTTGTGCGCTTCGTATGAACTAGCACTTGCCATGTTGAGCACCTCTTTCATTCCATCGACTGCATCTAATACTCCAGTGTTTCATTACGCTTTAACAAGTTCAATAATAACCCGATACCGACGACCACCAGAGTCATAATAACGGCCAGTGCGGAACCGTAGCCGATGTTTGCATTGGTAAATACAACTTTGACCAAATATGTGGTTACAATTTCAGTAGCATTATACGGACCGCCATTTGTCATGACATAGAACAGATCAAACCCTTGGAAAGCTCCAAGTATACATAACGTAAGGGCGACTTCCACTAAGTTTTTAATCATCGGAACTTTAATTTTGAAGAAAATGTCTTTCTCCGTCGCACCATCTAAGTAGGCCGATTCATAAATATCCTTGGGAATACGTTGAATACCCGCATAGAAGATGGTCATGTAAAATCCGGCATAGGTCCAACCAGACACGATGGAGAGCGCGTACAACGCTGTGTGCGGGTCGCCTAACCATACTCTTGACAAATTTTCCAAACCAACAAATTTCAATACGGCGTTCAATAAACCGAAATCCGAATTATATACAAATCTCCACATGAAGGAGGTAACCAGCATCGGCAGCATAACAGGCGTAAAGAAAGCGACTCGGAATATTCCCGTACCTCGTAAATTCACCGTAATAAGCCCTGCCAGCAGAAGTCCTGCTACGACTTCCAGAAAGATAGTCAATATGATATAGATGAAGATATGCCAATAAGAGAGAAGATAAATATGATCTTGAAAAGCCCGAATATAATTATCAATACCGTTGAATTTCATTGCACCGAAACCGTTCCAATCATAAAAACTGAAGATGAGCGTCATCACAATCGGAAGGAGGATCGTAAACGAGAATAAAAGTACTGCCGGTGCTGTAAAAAGATAGGGTGCTATGCGAAATTTGCGCACTACTTTCAGACCTCCTTATTCATTAATGAATAAGTCGGCGGTTACGTCATAGACGCCGACTTATTGGGCGAAATCTTATTTTTTCAGCGGGGCAATTTTTTCATCCAACTTCTTCAATGCTTCTTCTGGTGTACTTACTCCGCCAAGCACTTCTGCTGTAGCCGAATTAAGCGCATCGGCAACCTCTAGGTTATAACCCGTATCGGGAGGTGACACGACTGTTTTCGCATCATTCATCATGCTTCTCAGCTTCAGATTCATCGGGTTCGTTTCTGGTTCCGATCCCGGTGCAATCATCGATGAGCCAGCCTTGCTCAGCATCGTAACGACTTCAGGCGATTCGAGCAGTTTCAAATAATCAACAGCGGCTTGAATATGTTTGGAATTCTTGTTAACGACGTAGCCTTGCAGAACGCCGATCACGCTTTCTTGATCACCTTTAGCGCCAGCGATCGTTGGCACGTTGAAGTAATCGTATTCCATATCTGGCGCGTGATCGATCGCTCCGGATACGAACCATCCACCTGAAGGATACATGGCAGCTTTCTCGTTATAGAATAACGCCGCGCCCTCGTCGTCGTTGATACCATTGACGCTATCGTTAATGTATTGATTGTCCCAAATTTGCTTCGCGTAGCTCATAGCCTTAGCAAATTCCGGCGTGTTGAACGGCGCCTTCAATTCCATTGCATCAGCATAAGCTTGTTCACCAACGACTCTGGAGATCATATGCGCGTTCCAGTTGCCAGCGGTCCACAAATCCTTGTTACCCGTAGTAATCGGAGTGATGTTGGCAGCTTTAAGTTTCGCGCAAACAGCCATGAACTCGTCCCACGTTTTAGGAGGCTGCAGCGACAGGTCGTTAAACATTTTTTTGTTATACCAAATGACATTCGTTACTTGAGCGTCAGTTGGAACCATGTATTTCTTCCCGTCGTACACCATGCCTACGAAGTTACCTTCCGCAAACTTGCCTTTGAGTCCATCTTGCTCCAATGCCTCGGTCAAATCTGCTGCAAATCCATCATGCACTCTCGTTTTAAGCCTGTCGCCTGCCCATTCAAAATAGATATCCGGTGCATTTTCACCATTCAGCAGGCTTGGCAGCCCCATCGTTTGATACAGCTGTGGATCCTGAAGCACAAATTCTACCGTGACGTTCGGGTGCTGCTTCTCATACATGTCTTTCACTTGATTCCATACTTTAAGAACTTCATCGCCTGGAGAGCCGTCGGCTAGACGGATCGTAAACTTTTCATTGCTGTCCGCATTGGCTGTGTTTGCTGTATTAGCTGCATTGCCGGTATTCTTTGCGTCGGCTGCATTCTCTGAGTTTGAATTTCCGGAACAGCCGGTAAGTGCTGTAAGCGTAGTAGCGACTGCAAGTCCAATGATTGCTTTTTTCATGTGTAAATCATCCTCTCAATTTGTTATTTCGTCGTATAGTAGTGGTCAAGCACTTTGTTCAAGAATGAAAAGAGTACATCGGCAAAAACGTATGTCAGATCACTGCGATACCGTTTGTTATTATCGCGAACTTTCACAAAATCATCTGCATGTTGACTTCGAATATAGTCGATGCAATCTTGCAGCAGCGCGCAGCCAGCCGAATATTTAACAAGCCAGCGATGCAGCTCCTTCTGCAAATCTTGATTCTCCATATTTCCAGATAATAGTGCATGTGCAGCGAAGCTCATTTTCGTTACGAATCTCTCTAATTCATCGATTGCTAGTTTCCGATCCCCATAAAAATACGCAAAATTAAATCGAGTCAATTCAGCGGCAAGCATCGGCGAGTCTGTGAGATACAGACAGGAGTATCTTACATTGTCCGCGAATTGGAGCATGTACTCGAAATCCGTAAAGCCGACCACCTCCCTCAGCGCATCGCGCCAGCTCTCTTCCGGATCGTATTGCTCGGGGTTCCATAAGTAAGATGCGATCGTGGCATAAGAAATTTTGGAGCTTTCGGCATACTCCATCCCGTTAGCGATAACCCCGCGAGAGAATCGGTACAAATGACGATCTCTTTCTCTGTACGGGCCGATATGCATCTCATCGGTCATTTCCACATCGTTTACCGGATAGTTGTCCCAATAAAGCGGTTTGCGATGGGTGCTTTGCGTAAATACGGCAGCTTCGCTAATCGTAATTTCAGGGGAGCAGATATTGCGGCCTGTCCAGAAGAGATCGATGCTTGGATGTATCCGGCTTCCCAGCTGCGAAATATAACGTTCATTGCCCTTACCCCAATATTGCGTAGGGCAGACAACGAGGCGAATTCCAGCATCCCACTTCATAATTTCCGCATAGAATCGATTGACCAATTGAACGTGTGCTTCAACTAAATCGCTGAATCGCCCAATATCCTCTTGATGTTGAAGATGCTCTGGAATGTCATCGAGCAGTAGACAGAAGTGCTTCACGCCGAGCTCATGGATTTGACTTACCTTGCGGACGAGCGACGCAAATTGTTCCTCGCTTGAATAACGCATGGAGAGCCCTGGAGCAATGGAATAATAAAAGTCGAGCCCTAGCGCAGCAGCCTCGTAAAAAACGGCACCTAGTCTTTCGTAGGATTCTTTATCGTAAAGCTCCTGCCAGCGCTCGCGATGATACTCGTCGTCTTTCGGGCCGTACACGTAGGTATTCATATTGTTCGAAGCAATGAAGCGAAGCATGCTTAGCCGCTGCTCCTGACTCCAGGGTTGCCCATAGAATCCTTCGATGATGCCTCTGATAGCAAACAGCGGGTAATCGTACTTAGCGCCTTGCCGCCATTCTCCTCGCTTGTTCATCTGACCGAGCGCATTCAAAGCGAATCTTAAGCCACGGTCGCTCGAATACGTGATTTTCACTTCGCAATGTGGCGGCTCGCCTGATACCTCCAACTGATAAATCTCATCCGATACCGTATTTGTTTCCTCGATATAGGTAAATCTAGCATCCGTTGAATGAGAGGCTGCAATATGAATTTCACCTCCTTGATCTCCGAGATACGAAAACCCGTTACTGTCACACCAGCCCCGAATTACCGAGCCGTTCTCTCCTACTGAAGAGATGGAAGGATATGTGGTCATAAGCTCCGAATCACTCCTTTAAACTTATCGATGAGACGACGATTATGCTCATCCCCATTGTCCATATTGCTGCTGGCGAATAAATCCGGCGTTACTTCGCGCTGCAACAAGATATTGACGACTTCCGCGACGATCGCATTCACGATTAATGCTCCTGATACCGTAGAGGTTGGAGCTACTTTGATGCCCAAACCCGGAATGTTAACCGAGGCATCACCGATACAGCCGTGGTTATCAATGACGACATCGCTTACTTCATGTAGTCGCTTGCCGCTGCTGTGCCTTGACGACGCTGCCTCAGCATGCTTGAGGCTCGTAATGACGATGACCTTTAAGCCGCTAGCCTTGGCTTCTAGTGCCATTTCAATATTGACGGCGTTTCTGCCTGAGTTCGATGCAATGATGATGACATCACCAGAGCACGCAGCTTGCTGCTTGAAGATCACTGCAGCTAACCCTTCCAACCGCTCCAGATCCGTGCTTTGCACCGCATTTCGGTGCAGCATCAAGCCTTCCTCCAATATCGGATTTACGCTTGCAAGACCGCCTGCCCGATAGAACAATTCCTCTGCGAGCATATGGGAATGCCCCGTTCCGAACGCATGTAACGTTCGACCTGACTCAATCGCATCGGCAATCAGCTTCGCAGCCTGACTCAGATTGTCTTGTTCCTTTGCTTTCAACGTTCCGATAAGCTCTAATATGCCGTCTATATAATGCAAACCCGCGTTCATTCTACTCCTCCTTCAGCATTTCGTAGGTTAATTTCATGCGCTCTTGAATCGATGGCGCAAGTACGATGTTCCCTTTGTGAAAACAAGCGAAGATTGCGCCAAACTCCGGAGGGCAATCGATCAACTGAACCGTAGATAGCGGACAATGCCGCTTGAGTAGACCTTTGAATTCTTCGAAAATCGTGCTGTTTTTTCTAAATACGCTTCCGCTCGCGCCAATGGGCACGCCTCGGATGTTCAATCGTTTCTCAAGCTCGATCGCATGAGCCGCAAGATCGCGAGCGGCCTGCTTCACTAGCTTCAGAGCAGCTTCATCTCCTTGTTCGGCGCATTTCGCAACCTCGGAAGCAAAACCGGCAATAATGTGCTTTTCTACTGGAGGATTATAAAATTTATCAATAAGATCCTGAAGATCTCCTACAGCGTAATATCCTTTAAGCGCTTCCTGTAATGTCGTGGCTTTCGCCATTCGATCCTCGGCTAGAACAGCTGCTTGAATGCCCTCAATTGCGATATGATAGGCGCTTCCATAATCTCCGAGTAAATGTCCCCATCCCCCAATAGTCAGGAGTTCATCCGTGTATCCCTTTGCCATTCCCATCGATCCGGTTCCGCTGATGATCAGAATTCCCGGTCTGCCGAGCGTCATAGCTAGCAAAGCAATATAGGAGTCGCTATGCATATAAACGCTTCTACTCTTAATGATGCCTCCGGTGAACTCATCGATCATGGAAGGTGACGCTTCCTGGCTGAGCGCTGAGCTTCCGATGTAAACGCTATCAAAAAAATCAATTTTTATTTGTTCCATGATCTGTTCAATGATTTGCGTAAGATGATGGCGTGCTCGCTGCATCCCTAAAGCATAATAATTAATCGATTCGCCAATTACCTTTGCTAAGACATTTCCCTCCCTATCAACTGCGATCGCGGTCGAATGGGTGCCACCACCGTCAATGCCTAGAAAAACTTCTTGTCTTAACATGCAACTACACCCCTATAAAAAACCGGTAACTTTACGCATCATATGTTACGACTTCAGTTTAGAACAGGTTGAAGTGACGGGGTACTGAGGGAGGATGGTAAATCCTATCTTTGTATGCGCATCTGCATCACGGAAATCTATCACCTTTTGACATAGTCAATCTTAATTTGGTAATTATGTCATCTCTTCTGTTTCAATCACGGTAAAGTCCAAGTGACAGCTAATAAAAAGAGCCGTACGACTCCGTAAGAAGCCATACAGCCCTAGAACAAATCCATCATCTGTTGTTTTAATCGCGCAGCGCTTCCCGCAACACTCGGCCGTCGAAGCTCCTCTCCTCTTGGAGGCCGATCAGCCAGCAAACTGTCGGGGCGATATCCACGATGCCACTAGGGATGTCCGATACAGCACCCTGGTGAAAGCTGTTCCCGACGGCGAGGCAGAAAGCATGCCGGTCGTAGGGGCTGTTCGTCCCATGGCTTGCGCGAAGGGACGTAGAGGAGGTCAGTGCCATCGTCGTCCCCGGCACGCCGTATTCATTCGGCTGGTGTGACCATACCGGCTGAATTGCGAAGAGAGGAGCGCGGCGATGCGTAATCGGTCCGAGCAGCAGCTCCAGCGGCAGCACACCGGGAAGATCCCTATATTCGGGAGAGCTTACATACACCTGCTCGCACCACGACTTCGCTTGCAGCCAAGCAATGAGCGCGGCTGTATCCTGCAGCGAAGGTTCCTCCGTCCCATCGGGAGCGGCATACACATAATGGCCCGCTGCAGCGAATTGCTGCGCCAAGCCTAATTCCTCGCAGCCTTTTCGCACATGCTCCTGCAGCGAGCCCTGAGCTTGAATCGTCGAGTGGCCGTGGTCGCTGATCAGGAATAGGTCCAGCTCATCCGTCAACCCTTCCCGTTCTATTGCTCTAAGCACCTCTGCTACACATGCATCGATAAGTTCCAATGCCTCTAGGCTTTCCGGCGAGCCGAGCCCATAGTCGTGTTGGCTGGCGTCCGGCTCGGACAGCCACAGAACCATAGCTTGATTCTCGGGGTTCTTCAAATGAACCTCCGTTAACGCCCGCGTCGCCCATAGAGCACGTTCCCGCTTCACGTGCGACTCCTCCGGGCATACTTCTCCGAGCTTGATATGCAGCTGCCGAAGCTGTTCGATTCCATAGGTCGATGATGGATTGATCACTTGCTCCGGATGGTTCAAGTTCCATAGAAGCGAAGCTCCAGGGGAGCTTGACGCAGATACAGCTAGCTTTAACCCCTGCGCATGCAGCCGGTCTCCCAATGTCGGAGCCAGAATGAATGGCTCTAGCATCGCCTCTTTATAGGCCAACAGATCCCCGTCGTCGCCTGTCTGGAGGTACCCGTCGTCGCCGAAGCCGGGCACCACCATCAGATTGCTGATGACCCCGTGGCGGCCAGGCAGCACACCTGTAGTCAAGGTAGTCATGCTGACACGTGTTTCTGTTGGGTAGGCAGCCTGGAAGGCATTCAATAACGTCCCTCGCTGGATCAGCGCTGCATAAGTCGGCATCCGCATCAAATCCACATGATCTGGACGCAGTCCGTCTGTTCCAATGACGAGTACACGCCGGCTCATAGGATCACTCCTTCGACAACTCCTTGCTTGCTCAGTCTGATCAATGAATCTCCATATGGCTCTGCCTTTAGCACGAAAGGAAACCGATTCAGACTTAAGCACAAGTCAAAGTCCTCCGGCGGTGCGGAAGCATCTGCCGTATCGAGAAATTTACCTGTTCTGCTCTCGAACTGCAGATAATGGACAAGCGCTTGGAAGTCGTTCGGCTTGCCTTCCAATTCGTTCTTTACATATTGCGCAAACAAGATGTCCTCGTCGGCCTCTTCCACAGCCCCCCATCCCATGCAGACCAGAGAAACCTGCTGCGGATTCCGCAAACGAATGTAGTCAATAATGGCCTGTGCGTTGACAAAGCTGCCCGTAATAATCTCGTCGGCATTCACGGCGTTGACGATACCTTGCGTTCCCGCGCTAGTCGTATGTACGACCGTCCGGCCATTGAAGTCGACATCTTGAATGGAGAACGGCGAGTTTCCGTAATCAAAGCCTGGTTGAATCACTCCCCCGCGCTCTCCAATCAGAATGTAATCCGGATGCTCCTGCTTCAGCTGGTAGGCAGTATCCATGCTCCCGACCGGCAGCAGGTTCTGAACTCCGCCCGCTGTCACGTAGCAGGCTACCGAAAAGGCCCGGAACACGTCGATTATGACGGTCAAACCACGTGCTTGTCTTGCTCCTTCAACATAGTGAAGAATTTGAATATCCATGCGGTCTCTACGCCCTTTCTGTATTTTTATAGATTAAGGCCATCCAACAGTTCCCCGATTGTGGCATATACATAATCCGCCTTCGGCCAGTCATTAGAAGCACGATTAGCAAGGCTAGCCGTATTGGCATACTCTGATCTGATCCATACCGTATGCATGCCTGCATGTTTCCCACCGGTAATATCGGTATCATAATTGTCTCCGATCATCACGCTTTCCCGTTCGCTACAGCCGAATGCTTGCATGCCGTAAAGAAACAAATGCGGTTCAGGCTTCCCTACATACTCCGCTTTCCCGCCCGATACCGCTTCGATCGCGGCAATCAGAGCGCCCGTTTCCGGTATTCGCTCCCCTCTGCTGCCAGGGTGGCAGCCATCGGCGTTAGCTCCAATAAGAAGAGCTCCGCGGTCCAATTCTTTGGCAATTCTCTCCAACGTTGCGTAGGAGAACGTAATATCCCGCCCAACCACGACAATATCGGCCTGCTCCTCAGCATCGAGTGGCAGCAGATCATGTCCAGCTGCTGCTAACGCGGCACTCAGCCCAACACTGCCAACGGATTTCACGCGCTTATTGCCGTACTTCGTCTTCAAGTAGAGCCCCGTATAGTCGGTAGCCGTAAATATATGCTCAGAGGGAATATCTAAGCCCAGATTGTGAAGCTTTACCTTAACTTCATGAGCTCTAAGCCGCGAATTGTTGGTAATAAAACCAACCTTCTTTCCTTCCTGCTTAAGCCTCTCTACTAAAATGTCAGCGCGTGATGCCAGCGTTTCCGTAAAATAAACGCAGCCATCCAGATCGAAAAAAAATGCCTTTACCTGATCAAACAGCTCGCTTCCCTTCGTAAAACTTACGCCCATCCAATTCTCACCTCCTTAATCGAATAAAAATCAAAAAGCTCCCAACAAAAAGACACATGTAAGGACATGGCCTCATTGTTGGGAGCTTTCTCTTCGTCATCACTCCAACAGATGAACATCAATTTATAGTAAACTGGATTCGTTTAATTGGTCGAACGTAATATTCCAAAGCTCTTTATTGCTTACCGACAAAGAAGTCGCCCCTGCGTCCAGAGCTGCATTCACTTCTTCGCAGGTTTGAATGAGACCGCTGGCGATAATCAATTTATCATTCAGCGATTCCGAGAACGTGCGGATTACTTTATCAATAACGCCTGGCATCAATTCAATTCCGTCAGGATCGATCTGCCGGCATAGCTTCAGACCATTCTCGAGCGAAGCTGTATCAATGATGAACAGGTGAAGAATACCATACAATCCGAATCGCTTCGCTTCCTTGATGATGTGGCTCTTGGGAGAAATAACACCATCCGCTTCCGCATACTTTGCAATCCATTCTAAGCTCTCACGGTCTGTACTAGACAAACCCTTAATCAAATCAAGGTGAATAAAGGCTCCCTTGCCTGCCTCCTTCGTCAAACGAACGGACTGTACAAGCTCGGTTACGGTGCCACCCATAAAAAAAACATTATCGACTGGGCTACTCAAAGCATCCGCAAGCTCTTCCGGTCTTCGGACAGCCGCTATAATGGGGTTTCTTCCAACCTTATGTAATAGTTGCATGGCTATGCCCTCTTCTATTAGGATTTCACCCAAATCCTATCTTAGGAATTGAATCTTGTCAATCCATGCCGGATTTGAAATCGCCGATTTTACATCCGCTTCATAAGTGCAATTAATTTTTCAGGATCGTGGCTTGATTATTTGTAAGCTCCTATACCGAATAATGGAATACCAATTAAAGCAATGAGAGGCAACTTATCAAAACTGCCGTTTTAAAAAGAAACGTATTCTTGCGCATGATTAAATAAGTATTCACGATCCCAAGCTCCTCGAAACTCTTTATCATTTAAGCCCAGGCTGATTTTTCCGATTATATCCATTAATACCGATTCAATTAATTCCACTCTAACATGACCCCATGTGTCTTGCTTTAATTGAGGGTAGCTGATGCTTTCAACCAAGGACAAACCTTTTATTCGCTGAAAAAGTGTTGCCCACATCGTCAAATCTCCCGTTAGGCTTTTAGATGAAATCACAAATTCCCTGAAACCAACTACTCCCGTATTTGTGGAAATCGCAATTAATCCGGAAATATCCGTCTCTTCTCGAAGCTGCAACTTTTCTCTAAACTTATGATCAAATCGGAAACATTCTATCCGGGTAATCCTGCAGTTCTGTAAATTAACCGAACCTTTGTTAGGAATCATAATCGCCATATTGTCCTTTTCCTCCCATTTCGAAGTTAATTCCATACATGAAAACAAAAAAAATGACCTTCTCTGTAAGTAAGAGAAAGGTCATTAGCATTCATTCGCAGTCATATCCTCACTCTTATCTGCCAGATTCGCTTTGCAAAGCGTTTCCGCAAGAATTAGCACCGTGCATTCCTTTGTATAACAAAGGTTTGTCGGTTGCCGGGTTTCATCGGGCTAGTCCCTCCACCTGCTCTTGATAAGAAAGTTACATATATTCAATTATTTCAATAATACACCTACTGAAGCTGTAAGTCGACCCCTTTCGTCGCATCGCGCTGTAATAATTCTCTCGCGAAAGCTTCCAGTTCAATAGATTTGCCGCCCTCCAAACGAGACACTTCCGCCGCGAATGCCATCAAATGACTGCGCACAGATGCCGAGGCCGATGTCAATGTCTCTTGACAGCTGTAGTTCCGGACATCGTTTAAGAAGCTGCGGACGATACCGGCATCCCCACCGCCATGACCGCTTGTTTGTGTCGGAATTGTAATTTCGGTTTTCTGGTGCGTTAGAAAATCATACAAAGTGATCGTATTGTCATCTCCGCGCAGCTCGCCTCGCGTGCCCATGATTTGAATTCTGCGTTCTTGATCAAATGTAAAGCCGCACATGCTAAACATCGCGGTCGCGCCGTTCGCGAATTCCATGCCAACCACTTGGTGGTCTACGACGTTATTATCGCTGCGATAAACGCAACGGCCATAATTGGTTTCACGCAAGCCTCTCACAATATTTTCTTTCGTTAGCTCAGGCGTGAAGTGGCGCGCCCAACCCATATACTCCTTGCTTAAATAGAACCGCGGCGCTGAATATGGACAAGTTGATTCCACCTTGCAATCGAGACAACGTTCGCTGGAACCTTCTGGTGCATTCGCAAGATTGAAATGCATGAGTGAGCCATAAGAGTTTACGCGTACGCAGGGCTGATCCATTAACCAGGACAAGACATCCATATCGTGACATGATTTCGATAAAATCATCGGACTTGTCGTGTTCGAGTTGTTCCAATTGCCACGCACAAAGCTGTGTGCGATGTGCCAGTAGCCTACATTTTCATTTAATTGGATGGAGGCGATCTCACCGATGCGGCCTTCCTGCAGCAGCTGCTTAATAGTACGCCAGAATGGCGTATAGCGCAGCACGTGGCAAATCGAGAGCAGTCTGTTATTATCTCGTGCGGCTTGCTCCATCTCCAGGCACTCTCGCGGGTCCGGAGACATCGGCTTCTCCAGCAGTACGTGATACTTCTTATTCAATGCCTTGAGAGTTGGCTCATAATGCATCTTATCCATTGTACAGATAAGCGCAATGTCTGCTAGTTGATCCTCTTCTAGAAGCTGCTCCCAGGATTCATAGCATTGATCCGCCGGGATCTCATAATCCTGTGCAAACTTCTCACGGCGATACTGATCCGGTTCGGCTACCGCAACGAATTTCAATTCATAAGGGTAGTCTAGAGCGAATTGAGCGTACGCGCCTACTCCGCGAGCGCCTGCTCCGATTAAAACAGCTGTAAGTTGTGTGATGTTATTCTCCTCCAATGTATTTATTTATGCAAAATGACCCTTTGGCTTCTTGCCTATCCATCGCTCATCTACTTTATCACTAGCAGATTGATATCTAGTGTCAACGCTCAACCGATAATGGTTAGTCGTATTCTCGAGCGAACAGTGCATCAGATACATGCCGAATATAAGTACATCACCGGCGCGGAACTCGGTCGTCGCCCATTTCCCACCGAATTTCTCCGTAATGACGAGAGGATCGTCCGTATAATGGCCGACACCATCGCGATCAGAGTCTTTCTTTCCATAGGTGCTCTTCAAATCTTCAAAGTTATGAGAGTTCAGGCAAATCGCAAGCCCTCCCATCGCATAATTAATATCTCCAATTGGGGACCAGACGGTATAGAGATTATGAGTTCCTCTGCCCATGTAGATGATATCGTAGTGCGCGCCCGTGAAATCGCCTTTGCCAACGGCCCGCAGCCACTTGTAGTGGTAGGTCATCGATTGTTCGCCGAGCAGTCTGTCAAAAAAGCGCATCACATGTTCACCGTTCAGCACATGGAGCAATTCAGGCAAGTCTTCATTCGTACCACCCATGAATATCGATTTGCTTCCATCGGCCATGATGCCTTCTTCAAGAAGCGTGTCTCGCTCCAGCTTTCCCATCCGGTTCATTTTTTCCAAAATGCTCGTGCGAGCACGCATGACATCTTCCCGGTTATGAAAGTCGCGCAACAACAAATACCCGTCTTCTTGCAACCGCTTACGAAGCGCTTCTACATCATGAAGAAGATCATTGGAGCTCCTTAACTCCGTCAAATGAGGCCCTCCGAGCTCTAACTCTCTACTGCCCACCTTAACTTGCATTCTCCTTGCCCCTTTCCAAACCGATTAGCCTCATTTTAAGATCATCCGACCTCCAGCACCATGGAAATCTGTAAATAATACATGTATAATCGTACAAAAACATGAGACAAATCTATTAAAGGGGTTTGAAAATAGGATGACATATATGAATATCCCTTATCAGTTAACGGTGTTATCGTCCCCGCCACCATGTCAATTCAAGTCAATCTGGAAGGTACAGGCGAATAACGCTTATCAAGTCGTTCAATCTCAAGGACTATCCACACCTGGGTTATTCATTACCTTAGAAGGAAAAGGTAAATTCGTACAAGGGGATGGAACAATTGAGCTTACAGCTGGAACACTACTATTTGTAAAAGCGGCTACTCCCTGCTCGTATGAATGTGCGGAAGATGACTGGAAGTTTTATTTTCTTCATTTTGACCAGCTTGATATGATCCATCACTTAGGCCTTCCCACCCTACAACGAATTGCAACCACCAAAATAAATGAGGCCATTCGATTATGCGAACGCCTCATTGATACCCTCATTATTCAATCTATTGGTTACGATTACGCTGCCAATCTTGCTCTTCAAGAGCTGTTGCTTATATTTGCCGGAGAACAGACAACAATAATGACTAGCAATCCCGAAATGAGAAGAGTCCTGTTTCAAATGCATCGCAACATTGGCGGGCCGTTCCGGAGTGAAGATTACATTACGAACAACAGCGGCTTATCTCGTACCGCATTCTTCTCGCAGTTTCGTGAGATGACCGGAAAGTCCCCTGCCCAATACATGCTGGAACTCAAGCTTGCATCTGCCAAAGCTTCATTGGAATCGACTAATTTATCTGTAAAAGAAATTGCAGCTACGCTTCATTTTTACGATGAATTCCATTTTTCAAAAACGTTTAAGAAGCATTACGGCGTTTCACCTCGATCCTATCGTCAAACATATTCACGGTTGAATTAGTATCTTCATATAATAGCTGGCATCTATTGACCAGAATTATTGTGCCACACTCGCGCGCGTTCTTTCATTCCCTCGACAAAAGTGCGCTTATGGTTCTGATATCCCAATAAGCTATTGGGTGATGCTTGTGCCGCAGCTTTCTTAGTTGCAGCATAGCGACAAACTTCTTCGGGATGTGTACGCAAATAATCACGCAATACTAAATTATCTCTCCACAAGTCGCCATCAAATGGTACAAAGCTTGCATTAAAGTTATTTCCCCCTCTTTTTCGGAAGAAAAATCGACCAGGCCTTCGTCCGTCTTCTCCTAAAAATTCATAGTTTAACAGCGCAAGAGCTTCAATATGAACGTCCTTCAGACTAACAGCAGATTGTGTCCCTACCAGGATATCGACAATAGGCTTAGCATCCAGCCCATGTACGGAAGTGCTGCCGAAGTGTTCAATAGAAATAACGATATCAGAAATTGCACTTCTTAATTTGTGTGCTTCTTCAGTAAATAAAACGAACCAATTGGGGTCAAACGGCACTACTCTAACTTCGGTTTCTTCGGCCTTGTTCTGTTCTTTAGTCACCCCGCATCAGCCCCTTCCAACCAAGTATTCAAAAAGCCGCCGTTCCCACCAAGCCTAGTGGCACAGTGTAAACAGCGGCTTTCTTCGTATTTATAACATCAGCGGCGGCTGATCAAGCTCTCCGTATCGCTGATCAAGGCTTGAAGCTCATCGACTGCCGCTTCCAGGCTGCTTACTTGCGATAGCAGCGCATAGCAGCGGCGAACTCTTTCCTCGAAGCCCTCAGGCGTAGAAAGGAAAGCGGCGCATGCAGCCACCGCTCCTTTCTCATTCAGAAGGTACGTCCGGTTTATCGCAAACAACACTTGGGTTAAGCAGCTCACGGCGCGAAACACATGACCGGCCACATAGGAGACATCGCTTCGGCTAATCCCTTTACATGCGTTACCGGCCGAGAAATCCGCTTCCCACATGAACTTGGCAATGAACGCATCACGCAGTGCATCAGGGTATGTCGCGCATAATGCCTTCAACGCTTGAACACGTCCATTCGGATCCCATAACGGCTTGCATATCGCCGCCTCCCCCATATAGATCGCGCTGCAGAAGGCATGCGGATGGCCTGGCTGATAATGAACGGACAGGCGCCCTTGCAGGCAGTCCTCCACAACTGTCTTGACCTGCTCCAAATCCCGATATAGCAAATCAACAGGCAGTGACCGGATCTTCAGCCACCCTCCGCCGTTAATCCACGGCCCCCACTCGCCAATCGGCGTGATGATGTCGCTTCTACCGAGATCATCAAGCTCGGCCGCGACCGCAGCCAATGCATTCGTGTCCACTGGATGATCAGGGGCGTAATAGATCCCGATATCGATATCCGAGCTCTCGGTATGCGTTCCCCGAGCGCGCGAACCGCCTAAGACGATGCCCTCGATGCCTGGAACGGAGCGAAGCCGGCTTACGATTTCTTCAAGAAGCTGCATGGTGTCCAGAAGCTCACCTCTAACCGTTAATAATTAATTCCTTGCCGCAAGCCAATACTCTAATATTCGAGGCATCGCCAGCAAGCACGTCGACGTTGATATCATATTCGCCTGTAAGCTCATTCAGCTTCTGGCTATAGGTTCCCCAAGCACGCCCCGTGCTCCAGAAGCTGGTATATTCGGCTTGATTGACGACAGGAGCAAACTTAATGACGCCATAGCTCATATCAAATTCAAAGCCGCTCAGCGCAATCAGCAATCCCCAGCTCGACATCGATCTTGCATAATGATGACCGCACTCCACTTCGTTCCAAGGGCTGCGGCGGTAGCCGTCATGACGGTCCCGCACCGCCTTTACAAGCTGAAGCCCCTCTTCAATAAAGCCTTCATAAATGAGATGAGTGGCTACATGGTATTCGATTCCTGTCCAAACCTCGTCCGAGTAGACGAAAGGAAGCTTCGGACGGCCGCCATTCGGCCAAGAACACAGCACCAAGCCCTGTTCATCGTTCAGGGTATAGGTTCGTTGGCAGTTGACGTGATCGTTGAAATCCGTTTTAAAGTTATACTTGAAAACCGCGTGAATCGCGCTTTGTACCCGCTCCTTAGGCAGCAAGTAGCCAAGTCCGTACAGATGAGCCAGCTGCTGCCCGAGCAGCTGATCGGACAGACAACCAATGCCATGCTGATACTTATGCGCATTCACGTCATCCAATCGCTGCACGTAGTACTCGCCGTCCCACGTCAGCTCATCCAGCCGTTTCGAGCTCTTCTCGAATGCGTCCGAATATTGAGCTGCCGTCTCGTCCTCGCCCAAATAAGCCGCCATTTCGGAAGCCGCGCGAAGCGCGCCAAGGAAGAAGATGCCTGTCAGCGGATTCGGTCCATAGAACTCGATGTCATAGGTGTTATGCTGGATGCCGTCGAATACAAGGTCTCCGTCCGTATCCCAATGCTCCGGCCCATAGTCCAGCGTCTTCTTGATGGAAGGCCACAGCTCCCGAAGAAAATCGTCATCGCCGCTTAGCTTCCATTCCCTATACGCACGCATGATCGTTCCCATCTGACCGTCGGCCGCAGCAGGCGCCGGCTGTCCGTTCCAGCTCCACTGCGCATCGAACATTTGGAACGCACGGAAATTCATTTTCCCGTTCTCGTTCACTTCAGTCAGAAACTCCGTCCGCCTCATATTCCGCTCGAGCTCCGGGAAGAGGAAAGCAACCGTCTGCGCATAGTTCCACACATGCGTGCATGTTCCGTCACAGCTGCCGGCGTCGTCAAAGCAGCCCTCATAGCCATAGAACCGTCCATCGATTAGCCGGAAGCAAGTCGTGCTTCTCAGCACCGTCATATTGCCCGACAGGGCTTCAAGCACCGGAACGGGGAGCGTGCTTCCGAACAGCGCTTGATGGAACGCTTTGGTACCACTCTCAAGCCGCGCTCGCTCCGCTACAAGATGGGATGCGGCGGCCCATGCGCTGTCAAACTGACCCGCATAATAATTCTGCGTCGTCTGTCTGCCCTCTTCCTTTACGCAAATATGCGCATTCCAGCCGTTGATCCGGTTAGGGAAATGCCATGCGAGTACAAACGCGAACGCTTTGGTCTCTCCGGGGGCCAGCGTCTCGTAAGCGCCGATCGAGCCGGTAACCGTACGCCCGCTCTCCGAAGGCGTATCGTATCCGAGATCATTCAGCCTGCCGTCCTCCGCGAAATCGTCCCAAAATTCCTGCAAGAAATCATACCATGCGCCGCGGAGCCAAGTTCGCTTGCAGGTAACATGCGGATTCGTCGTCATGAGGGCAAGCGTACCGTACTGGAGGTCATCCGCAGCGAACTTGTTCGTCCCGAGAACAAGACCCGAGCAATCTCCCTCCTGGCGGAACTCGTTGAAATTGTCCCCGGCGTTCTTCATGTTCAAATTGCCGAACTTGTCGTACTCCAGCCCGCCAATCGGATTGAGAATGGATCCGGCAATCGTAACGTCTACCGGTTCATCGGATGTATTCGTTACCCGGTATGTTAAATAAGCGCCTGGAATGCTTGAATCATCCACTTGCAGCGGAATGAACGGCGTGAAGGCCTCCAAGGACACCTGTACCGGCAAAGCGTCATCTTCGAAATCGACCTGCATGATCGGATATTCGCCGCGAAGGGAGGACCCCTTCATCCGTGGAAGACCGGCTCCTGTTATCGGATGATAGCCGTGCGAGAGACTATGCGGCTGCGGCAAGCGTGCTTCAAGCACCTTCGCAACCGGGCTGCCGCTCTCCGTCTTCGCCCAAATCGCGAAGTACGTATTCGGCATATGCACGCCTTTGCCTGGCCTGTTAAAAATCTCCCAATCTCTAAACTCTCCTCTGCTCCCAATGGAGATATTGCCGGTACCGATCCCGCCTAGCAGGAAAGCGGCCTCTGTCGCCTCCGCCGGGTAAACGG
Organism: Paenibacillus sp. sgz302114; assembly: GCF_056120345.1. Classification (NCBI taxonomy): domain Bacteria; kingdom Bacillati; phylum Bacillota; class Bacilli; order Caryophanales; family Paenibacillaceae; genus Paenibacillus; species Paenibacillus sp. sgz302114. The sequence goes on along the minus strand of NZ_JBVYOI010000005.1, from coordinate 187,545 downwards.
TTGTTCGAGAGGATTGCGATGCGAGCGTTTGAGAAGCATTAACCATCACACTTCACTCCTTCATGGATTTGTCGCAAGCCTAAGCTTATCCTTCTATTAATGCAGCACGATGGCGAGCACGCTGCCGGATGCTAGCGACTGCCCTTCATTGAAGCGGATCACATTGCCGCTGCGCGATGCCGGGATCGGATCGCCATTGACGAACACTTCGTACGATTTCTTGCCTTGGAGAAGATCGCTGCTGAAGCTGTTCAGCTGCAGCTGTCCATAGTTCACTTCCAATCGGATCGACCCGTTCGCATGCTCGAAATTGCCCCAGCCCTGATTTAGCGACCAGAAGCTGCTGAACTTCTCGGCGTTTAACTTCGGACTGAAGCCGATATGCCCTTGCAGCGAGTCGTATTCAAAGCCGCATAGCGCAAGCAGTAACGAATAGGAAGCCATCGATCTGACGTAATTGCTGCCGCATTCCAGCTCGTTCCACGGGTTTCTCCGCTCTCCGTCATAACGGTCGCGGATCGCTTTGACCGCTCGCAGCCCCTCGTCCAGCATGCCTTCATAGATCATATGGCATGCCGCTTGATATTCGAAGCCATGCATCATCTCATCCGCATAAGGAACCGGCACCTTCGGGCTATTGCCCTTCGGCCAAGAAGAGATCAGGATACCCTGCTCGTCATTAAGCGAATAGATTCTGCAGGCGTTTGGATAATCGCGAATCGTCTCGATAAAGTTATATTGATAAATGGATTCCAACGCCTTCTTCACCTTAGCTTGATCATACATATAGCCAAGTCCCACGATATGCGCATGCCATTGTCCGAGCACTTGGTCGATATGACAGCCTTCGCCGATTTGGTATTTGATTTCTCCGAGCTCCTCATCGATCGGGAAACGCTGATCCTGCAGATTGACGAGCTGATGATAGAACTCGCCATTAAACAGATGCTCATCTACCCACTTTCGTCCATTCTCGTAGAGCGCCATATATTTCTGGCCCGCATCATCGCCCAGCGCTTCGGCCATTTCGGAAGCACAGCGCAGAGCGCCTTGATAGAGTCCGCTCACATATGAATTCGGCCCATAAATTTCGACGTCAAGCGTGTGATGCTGCACGCCCTCCATCACGCCATCGCAGTCTTGGTCCCACCAGTCCGTATTGGATGGATTCCAGGCGTATTCAAGCGAGGTTTTCACTTTAGGCCAAATCGACTTCAGCCACTCGCTATCGCCTGAGATTTTCCACTCGCGGTAAACCCTCATGATCGTGCCCATCTGCCCGTCGGCTGCCGCGCGATGCGACCCGGCGCAATCGGATACATCCTTAATCGTGCGCTCGACCGGAAGCATCAGACGAAAAGCAACCTTCCCATTCTCATACATCGCCGCTTTATATCTCACGTCAATCATCGAACGGGCCAGCGATGGGAAGAGGAACGGCGTAACCTGCTCATAGTTCCATACATGCGTGCAAGTGCCTTCGCAGCTTCCTTCTTCCGCGTGCACGCCTTCAAATCCATATAGAGTGCCGTCGGTCAGTCTTAAGCAGGTTGGCGATTTCAGAATCGAAATATTGCTGGCTACCGCATCTACGACATAATCCGGGAGCGTCGAAGAAAATAGCGTCTCCTTGAACAACAGCGATTCACGGTAGAGTCTATCAAACTCCTGCCACACATAAGCGGCAGACTGTACCGAGTCTTCGAATAACGTAGCGTAATAGTTCTTCCAGCTTGGCGGATCGCACGGCGTACCGTCTGCATGGGTGCCGGGATTCCAGAAATTCACGTAATTCGGGAAGCTCCACGAAATAATGAAACGAAACTCGCCGCTCTCGCCTGGCGCGAGCGATTGGTGCGCGCTAAGCAAACAGACATCCTTCACGTTATGGGCAGAGACCTTCGCCTGGTCGCCGAGTTGATTGTAGTTGCGCTCTTTAAATTTGCCAGGTGCGGCGAACTCCTTCCAGAATACCGTCAGATTATCGAACCAATCTCCGCGGTACCAGTAGGTCTGATAGCTGACATCCTCGGCATCTGTACTTAGCGTCAAATCGCCGAACTCCCGGTCCTCCGGCTTGTAATGGGTGGAGTGCAGCTTAATGCCTTTATAAGCGCCGTAATCGCTGAACTCATTGCGGGGCTTCTTCGTAAACGGGTTCGATAGATTGCCAACAAGACTAATATCAAGCTGTTCATTCGATGTATTCGTTACTTTGTATGTAAATATAGCGGCAGGAATGGAGGAGTCCTTATCATTGAGCGGAATGAGCGGATTGAAAGCTGTAAGCTTCACATCGAGCGGCACTGAATCATCGATAAAGGTGATTTCGCCGAATGGGTACTCTCCTTTAAACTCTGTTCCTTTGAAATGGGGGAATCCAGCAAGGCTTTCCCGTTCGACGCCGAAGCCAAAGCCCGTAAAACGCCCCTTCCCCGTACCCGAATATTGCGGGTGCAGGTCCCCGTTAAGCACCTTCGCGACTCTCACTTCACCGTTATGCTCGGCTTTTATGGCAAAGAAACTGAAGCCGTTATAGCTGTTCTTGTTCGGACGATTGAAGATTTCCCAATCGATAAGCCGGCCATTGCCAGCAAGTCCGATGCTTCCGGAGCCGATCCCGCCAAGCGGGAATGAGATTTGGTTCGTCTTGCTTCCTTTATACGTAAAGTCTTTATCCATTTTGTATAGTTCATTAAGCAGCTGCACGTTCAAACGAATTCCTCCCTGTAATCGATCGATTAGCCTACAGTTTCAGCCCGCCGGCAGTAATGCCTTCGACAAGATATTTCTGACCGAAAATATAAAAGAGCAGCGGAACGACAAGCGACAGCGTTACACCCGCAAGAATCGCCGATAAATTGCCTGAACCGAATGTACCGGTTAGCACGGTCATCCCGAGCGGAAGCGTCATTTTCTCAAACGTATTCAAGAAAATAAGCGGTCTAAAGAAGTCATTCCAGTTCGCGATAAACGTCATGACCGACGTAACGGCGATCGCCGGGAAAACCATGGGAAGAATGACCTTCAGAAACACCCACATTCGGCTTGCCCCGTCCATATAAGCAGCTTCGTCATAAGCCTTGGATACCGTCATCATCATCTGACGAATCATGAAGATGCCAAGCGGATTAATTAATGCCGGCAATATAAGCGCCCAGTGCGTATCGATGAGCCCGAGCCTGGAGATTAGGATGAACTGCGGGATAATGGTCACCTGACCGGGAATCATGAGGCCGGCTAGGAAAATAATGAAGATGAGATTTCTGCCCGGAAACGAGATGCGAGAGAAGGCAAAAGCGGCCATGCTCGATATAAAGATATGACCGATGACGATGAGCAGCGAGATTTTGAGACTATTGCCTATGAAATCCGCAAACGGAACACGGTTGAACACTTCCGCATAGTTATTGAAATTAAAGTCAGTAGGAAAAATCGCAGGCGGCAATGAGAACGAATCCTTCGGCAGTCTAAGCGAGGTGGAAATAATCCATAGAAACGGCGAGAGCATCAGAAAGGAAAGCAATAGAAGAGAGGTATCCAGAATGTAGCTTCCAGCGCTTCTGCGCCGTACGCCGATGCGGATTTCCTTCTTCTCCTCCTTGTAAACGCTGGCAAGTTGAACATCACTGCTCATGATCGCGACACCTCCATAGGAGCAACGCCTAATACGTCACTATTCTTGATCATACGATACCCACTTTTTGCCGAGTGCAAATTGAAGAACGGTGATCGATAGGATCGCCAGGAACAGACTAATGGATACCGTAGAAGCATAGCCCATCTCGTGTCGCTGAAAAGCGACTTCGTAAATATACATGTTGACCGAACGAGAAGCGTCGCCTGGTCCGCCTCCTGTAATCAGGTACGGCTCGTCGAAAATTTGCGTCGTTCCGATTAACGTGGTGACAAGAATAAAGAACAGCATCGGAGAGAGCATGGGAAGCGTAATGGCAAAAAAACGCTGAACCTTGTTCGCCCCATCGATTTCGGCGGCTTCATAAAGCGTCTCCGGTATGTTCTGAAGTCCGATAAAGTAGTATAGAAACGCATTGCCGATAAACTTCCAGAAGCTATAAATCGCAACGGCCAGAAACACCCAGCTTGGCGATTGCATCCACGGGATCCCTTCGATATGGAATAAGCTTAGAAAGTAATTGAGCACCCCAAACTCCTTGTTGAACATAAAGGACCATGCCACCGCAACAGCAGCGGAAGTTGCTAGCACCGGGAAGTAAAAGACCGTTCGGTAGAAGTACTTCAACCCCGTAGCGATCTTTCGCTGCACGGCGAGCGCAAGCAGCAAGCCCAATATGACATGAAGCGGTGTAAGAATAAGCACGAACTTGAGCGTATTCCAGTACACCGTGCCAAGCCTGTCATCGTCAAAGAAGTCCCTGAAATTGTCGAGCCCGATGAACTTGGAGGGCGTAATGACGTTGTATTTGGTAAAGCTGAGGATGATTGATGCAACCACAGGCTCGGCTATAAACAAGAGGAAGAGCGCTAGGGCCGGCGCCAGGAACAGATAGCCGGTGATCGTATCTTTCCATTTCTTCGATATCACTATAGGATACCTCCTCCAGACAGGCAGTAACGACTATGCCGTCCTTGCCGTATGAGAATGCAAGCTGCAGCGGGCACGAGGGCTCGCTGCAGCATGTTGCACATTTCGCAAGCTATTTCTTGAGTGCTTTATCGATCTCTTCCTTGGCTTTCTTCATCGCCGAAGCGGCATCCATCTGATTCGCAAGAATGAGACCCATGTAACGGCTGAAGATGGACTCGATGTCGGCATACTGCATTGGCGCTTCCACCGCTTTGGAGATATCTGCGCTGTCGGCATAGATCTTCCAGTTCGTCGCTGGCGTCTTAGGAAGCACTTCCGACATCACCGATATACGGGTCGGAATCGAAGCATCCGACAATGTTGTTTTTTGAGAGAAAGTGCCTCCGAGGAATGCAGACAGCTTGTAAGCAGCATCTGGATACTTCGTCGTCTTCAGAGCCGGGAATGCGCCTACGCCGAATATAACTTTGTTCGTTTTGAAGGTCGGCAAATATTGAACGTCGATGTCCTTGAAATTGTTCTTCGCATAGGTAGAGAATGGCCATTTACCTGCGGACATCATAGCGACTTGGCCGTTCATCAGCATTTGGGTCGCGTCATCCTTCGGATTAGGTGCTGGAGCTACCTTATACTTGTAGATAAGATCCTGGAAGAATTGCATCATTTCAATCGCATTCGGATCGTCGAGCTTGCTTGTCGTCATCTTGTCATCAAGCACGCTCGCTTCGTTATTGAACAACCAAGCCGATGCGCCGAAGTAATAGTTCGGAATGGCAAAGCCATACGTTTTCTTGCCATCCTTATCCGTTGTCAGCTTCTGCGCATAAGACAGGAAGTCGTCCTTCGTCCAATTTTTGTCCGGAAGCGACAGCCCTGCATCCTTCAGCATTTTGGTATTAAAGTGCATGACAACGTTGTTCCAGTCCCAAGTGAAGCCGTATGTTTTACCATCCACAACAAATGGAGCTTGCAGCTTCGGATGCAGATCGTTATAGTTGTCCATCGCATCAGGCTCAACATTCATGTAATCGTCGAACGGGAGCAGCAAATCCTGCTTGGCGAACATTTGAACGCCCTCGATCGCAATACGGATGACATCCGGCGGGTTGCCTGCGGCAATCATCGTTTGGATTTTGTTGAAGTAGTCACCCCAGGAATTGCTTGGGATTTCAATTCGTTTTACTTTTATGTTCGGGTATAGTTTATTAAACTCGGTCAAAATGGTTTTCAGCTGCTCATCGGAAGCGTCGCCTTTCCCCCAAACGAGCGTTAATTCCGCCTTTTCGTCGTTAGAGCCTTTGGTGACTGTCTTGGAGCCGCTGCTGCTGTTAGAGGAGTTAGAGGAGTTGGAGCCGCATGCAGCTAATGAAAAGCATAAAATCAGAGTAAAGACAAGCATTAAAGTCTTTTTCACGATCAAACACCATCCTCGAATTCATAATGATTGCGATCCCTCTTCAACATTCCAGTTGATACACGAGTAAGACCCACCTTATGCATGCTTCGTCTTGATGGCTTTTTCCGTTCACGTGAACGGAAAACTTCAAAAAAAAAATGACCCTTGTCTCATTTGCTTTGCTGATATCAGCAGCGCTTCACCGTGCACGTGAACGATTTTATTGTAACAACCGTGCACTTCATTGTAAACGTTTTCTTTTCGACGGCGCTTTTCGACAGTTTCTCTCTCAACATCTCGTAATATCTTCCATTTTCATATATCGTTCACATGCACGTTGACCATTTATCCGATTTATAATACGATCATCTTAGCAGTCTATTAGATCCATACCGGGGGTCGCTTTTGCATGCAAGTAACTAGCAAACAGATCGCAGAAATATGTGGAGTCACCCGAGGTACGGTTGATCGCGCGCTTAACAACCGACCAGGAATTAGTGCTGCAACACGAGACAAAATCTTGAAAGTCGCCGATGATTTGGGCTATCGGCCGCATTTTTTGGCTCAGAGCCTTGTTAAGGGCGAGACGAAAACACTTGGAATCGTCTTATTCGATATTCACAATCAAATCTTCTCTCAGCTGTTCCATTCTTTTGAAGCGGAAGCGAGGAAACACGGCTATCTGACCTATCTTGTGCTTACGAACAAGGATCAGGAGCTGGAAATCGAGTATATTCACAATCTTCTTAATCGCAAGGTTGATGGTATTGCCATATCTGCCGTCAATATGGGCTCGAAATTCGAAGCCCTTCTGTTAAAAGCAGGCATTCCTATTGTTTCGATCGGCAACCGGATCTCCGCCAAACTTCCTTATGTCTGGATCGATGATAAGCAGGCAACGAAAGCCGCCGTCAGACATATCGCCGATAAAGGCTACCGTCGCATTATTTATGTCATTCCCCCGCTGCGGTTTAAAGGAACCAGTAATATCTATGTCCCGGAGCAGCGCTACAAAGGATTTCTCGAAATGTGCAGCATGATGCCTGAGCTTCAATATGATATCGTCTCAGATCGTTCCTACCTCTCCAACGTCCTTCAGCTAGTGACCCGATCATCGGAAAAAACCGCAATCCTGTGCAGCAGCGATATTTATGCCCTTGAAGTTTCCCGGCATCTCAAGGCTCATCAGGTTAAGGTGCCCGATCAGGCCGGCATTATGGGCTTTGACAATATCGACGTTCTCCGATTCGTCGACCCCGCTCTGACAACTATTGATTTTCAAGTGGAGGAAATCGGCAGAAAAGCAGCTGAGCTATTAATTGTAAACATCAAGGGAGACGACATCCCGCTTCGCACGAACGTTACTTACTCCATCGTAGAAGGAGATTCGCTTTAAACACTTCAGAGAGAAAGTTCGAGTGCTAACATGTTAAGTCGGAACTGGACAACCTTTGGGTGAAAATAAAAGAGCTGCATGACTCCAGTCGAAGTCATACAGCATCTTAATAGATTCACGATATAGGGTTTCAGATCGACTTAAAGCAGCCGACTGGGAGTTCAACTCCAAGTCGGTCTTTTTTAGTCAAAATCATATCTCTCTTCATTCCACGGATCCCCGTGGTGGATACAAAGCAACGATTGTTGGGATTACTATACAACTTACGTCCCCATACCAAACCCCAGTTGCTCCATGACGCTATGGCATATCAGGATGGTTCGGCCCAAAGTGCTTCAGAAACACCATTGGCTCCCACTTGCTTCGATTCGTAATCGTCACGCCTTGTGATGCCGCTTGTTCACTCACAAAGAACTCGTCACCGCTCATCTGTCCGAACCGCAGCATGACAGCGGCTTCTGTATCATGGACACCAAACGTGCCATGCCCTTGGATCAGGATCGTTCCGTAGGCAACAGGATCCTGGATCACGACGGTTTGCCCTGGCATAACCGTGAGTTCCTTCGCTCCGAAATACTCGTTGCCGTAAGTAATCCATTTTTCCGTATGCCTCTCATCGGAGCCGCTGCACACGATTGGCGGACGGTAATAATTCTTCTTATAATGCGGATCGATGTTCTTCTCCCAATCCATCAAGCTCATGATATAGTCAATGTCGTGCTGTCGATCTTCCGGGCAGTTCTCAACGAGGAACTCATACGGATATACTTCGCCCCGCACGACATTCTCGTGAACCGAGTTCACATCGCTGTTCCATTGCGGCTCATAGGTCAAGTACGATCCCGGCGCATGAACAACGCCCGGCGGTGTATACCAGCCGGTTCCAAGCTCGATCCGATATGCTCTCGATAGCAGTCGCATCATTTAAGTGCAGGTGATGAAACAGCGGTGTTTCGTAATCGAAAAATTTCGAGTACATCGGCCACGTTCCGAACCGCTCCATCAGCTCCTGGCCGATAAGTGCGGCGCCAAGCTCCTGCACCGCATCGCGAAGCAAGAATCGATTACTCGCATCGTCATTGACTGCAACGTAGCTCATTCCTTCGTCCACAGGAGCGAGCGGTCCGTTCATAGCCGGGATGACCGAGGAAAACCATCGCTCTTTGATTGAGCCTCTTCTGGCACCAAGTGCGTAATAATCGTCCGGATGCAGCCTAAGCCGCTTGCCTGCTTGTGCGAATCGACGCGGAACGAACACCGGTGTTAAGCGGAATATGCCTTCACCCCTATGAAACGTCTCACAAATGCTGGCTGTATTAGCCACTTGGAAGACCCCCTTCATCCATCAGGTAGAGCTTGCCTCGCCGCAAGAATTAATAGCTTATCCCCCAAGAACGAACATTGTTTCCGCTCCGAAACACCTTAAAATATAATTTGTCAAGCTTATACGACTGATATCACCCTCTAGCCGCAAAAGCTTTCGTTTCGCGGTGATCATGAACATGAAAGGGGAAATCAAACATGTCTGTAACTGAATTCGTATTTAATCGGCTTGTTTCGCTTAACAACCGTCATGTAAGATTAACCAACTTCGGTTTCGTTGCCGAAAATCCTACATGGAAAATCGACTCGCACAGACATCATGATCTCTTCGAGCTGCATTATGTCGTACATGGCTCTGGCGTCAATATATTCTCGTCCGGCGACAATATCCACTTGGAGCCCGGTACTCTCTACATCGCCAAACCGGGCGAACCGCACGCCCAGTTTTCAAACCCGAACGACCCGATGAAGCTATTCTATGCCCGGTTTAACATCGATAGTTTGCAGTCACATGGGCCGTGGGAGCTAGAATACGCCAACGCCTTTCTTTCCCTCCAGAGACGGATCGTACTGAGTCACTTCTATCCTATAGAGCCGATCGTATCCCGCATCGTCAAGGAGATGAATGATTGCCGGGAGCATAGCACAATGATGATCGAGCATTTATTTTCGCAGCTATTTATCGAAATGTTTCGCACACTGAAAGATCGTTTCTCAGGCGGAAACGAATCGAAACCCGGAACCACCAACAATTATGAGATGATTCAGGACACCCTGGAATTTATGAAGCGCCATATATCGGAAACGTACAGGACTGAAGTCTTTGCGAAGAGGGCATGCATGAGCCCTAGTCATTTCCGACGGACCTTTCGGCATATTAATGGTGTCTCTCCCGCAAAATACTTCCTCCAGCTCAAGATCGAGCACGCCAAGTTCCTATTATTCGGCTACAGCACCATCTCCGACATTTCCGAACAAATCGGCTTCGACTCTGTCGAGCATTTCAGCAAAACATTCAAAAAGTGCATCGGCATATGTCCGAGTCTTTATCGACAGCAGTTACGGGAAACGTAACCGCTACATTTTTAACGCGCCTTGGGTTAGACCTGAAACGAAATACTTTTGGAACACTACATACACAACGATGATGGGGATCATAACGATAGCCATGGCCGCGAAAATTTGCGTAAAATCGGCCATACCGAATATTTGATTAAAGTACATCATCCCAACCGGCAAGGTGCGCTTCAGCGGGTCTTGAATCATAACCAGCGCAAGGAAGAATTCATTCCAAACCCCAATGAACGTAAGAATGATTAGCGTTGCCATGGCAGGTCTCGTCAACGGAAAAATAATTTTCCACAATATCCCTAGTCGACTACAGCCATCCATTCCAGCCGATTCGTCAAGCTCGCGGGGGATTGCCCGAATAAAGGACGACATTAAGAAGATGGCAAACGGCAACCCGCCGGTTACATAGGGAAGAATCAATCCCCAATACGTATTGTAAATCCCAAGCGTCAGTTCTACCTGATAGAGCGGTATAATTGTCACCTGGCTAGGAATCATGAGCGTAGACAAAAATAACACCATAATGAAACGGCTTCCAATAAATTCAAAGCGTGCAAGCGCGTATGCAGACAAGTAGGCGATCAGCAAGATAAGCAGCAGCGTGACTCCGGTCACGATGATGCTATTGGAATAAGTTATGCCGAGCTTGGCAGTTCTCCAGGCACCGGAATAATTATTCCACTCCCACTTTTTAGGAAAAAACCATAGGTTCGTGTAAAACTCGCCCTGACTTTTCAGTGAACCGAACAACATCCATAGAAGCGGATACCCGGAAAGAAGCGTAAATGCGATCAGTATTCCGTGGGATGCCAGCGACGGCGTGATACGTCTCAATTCGATTCACCTCCTGGTTAATGAGTTCCTTTCTTCATCAGATAAAATTGCAGCAGTGTGAAGAGCATGATGACCGCAAACAGCAAGTAGGATATGGCTGCTCCGTACCCCAGTTGGTGGAATTGAAACGCCATGCCATAGGCATACGTCATAACGACTTCAGTGGCATGATATGGTCCTCCGACCGTCATCGCGTACACCAGGTCGAACACGTTAAAGCCTCCCATAAAGGCAATCGTCGTATTGATGATAATTACAGGAATGAGCAACGGAATCGTAATACGCAGAAACACTTGAAGCTTGGACGCCCCATCCACTTCAGCCGCTTCGTACATATCCCTAGAGATGCCCTGCAAACCCGCTAGGAACAAGATCATATGGTAACCGGACCACTTCCATATATCGACCGTAATCAAGGATCCCAGTGCAAGATGAGCTTCGCCAAGCCATGCCACCATTTGTTTGGAACCAAACAAGCTTAAGAAATTGTTTAACAAGCCGAATATGGGGTTGTATATCCAGGACCAGAGCAGTCCAACGGCTACAAACGAAAGGACAACTGGAATGAAGATAACCGTTCTGTAAAAAGTTAACCCTTTTAATTTCTGGTTGACCAGAATCGCTAAAAGTAGTCCAATAACCGTTTTTCCTGCGACGGTTGTTATAGCGTAGATCACATTATGGGATAACGCTTGCCAAAACATTGGATCCTTGACAGCCTGTTCATAATTATTAAACCCGATCCACGTTCCGGTTGTGAAACCGTCCCATTTCATGAAACTAAAAAAGAACCCGTTTATCACCGGATATAAAGTGAAAATGCTGAATAGCAAGAGTGCAGGGAGCAGGAGAAGGATCGGAAAGATCCCACTCCTGAACCCACGCAGCTTTGTTGGCATATAACAACACCCTTTACAACCTATTTATCGAACTTGTATCCGCCTGCGACAAGCTTGTCATATATTCCCTGAATTTCTTTAAGTGCTTGGGTCGGTTCCTTCTGCCCGCCGACTACAGCCTGGATATTGTCCTGGAATCCCTTCGTTACTTCTGGCGGCCAGTACCAATCCAGGAAGGTTACCGTTTGCGGCAGATGGGTCTCGGTTAAAGCCTTCACGACTGGATGTGTATCCTCGCTCGTCACATTTTTGTTGACAGAGAACAAACCGTTAGTCTTCTCTAACTCTTGCTTATTAACTTCATCCGATGAAATATAATCGATCAGTTCGAGCGCCAACTCTTCCTTCTCCGGTGCAATCCCCGAATAGATGCCCAGAGCGAGTCCGCTGCCACCTGTTTGCTGCGGCTTATCGGCATTTGAGCTGAACAAAGGGAATGGAACGATTCCCATTTGGAACGAATCCGAATTTTCTTTCTCCGTCTTCAGAAAGTTACCGTATTCCCAAGAGCCGCCATAGAACATAGCCGACTTCCCGGTGCTGAATACGGCGACTCCTCCGGCGCTGTCTACACCGTTTACGCCTGGCTGGAACAATCCGTCTTTTCCGAATTTTTGCAGCGTCTCCATAGCAGCGACGTAGTCTGAATCGGTAAATTTAGCTTCGCCGCGAAGTGTCGCTATCGTCCGTTCGACCGATTGGTTGCCGCTGGTTTGGGCGAACGTCTGGAAGAACCACATTGGCCACATATATGTTGTTGCCCCACCAAAACCGATTGCACTGATTCCCTTCGATTTCAGTTTTTCAGAAATTTTGAGCAAATCATCGTATGTCTTAGGAGGTTCCAACCCGTTTTGTTCAAATATTTTCTTGTTATAGTAAAGCCCGCTTGTACCCATGGAACCGGTAGGAATGGCATAGGTCTTTCCATTTAACTGATATGGAGCCAATGCCGACTGATAGAATCGATCTGCATACGAGACTTGGTCCGTCACATCTTTAATAATGCCGGTTGATGCAAAAAAGCGTACATCCTGGCCGTTTAATCCAACAACATCGATCGGTTGCTTCGCATTGTGGGCAGCCATGAAGTTTTCGACATATTTTTTACTATCAACCGCAATGATTTTAATTTTGACCCCATGCTTCTCTTCGAATGGTTTGTACAGTTCATGCTGGAGCGCCTCGTTGGTGTCGGCAGTAAAAAGAGTTAGTTCCTTTACCTTGCTTGCAGAGGCTTCATTCCCCGCTGTACCCGCTTCCTTATTATTCTCATTGGCTTGCTGACCGCTGTTATTCTTGGATGAATTATTCCCTTCGGTCGATGTACAGGCTGGCAACAAGACGAGTGCTGCTGACAATACCAACATACTTGCCTTTTTCACTGATCCTTGACCCCCCATAAATTACTAAATTCAAAATACTTGCAACTTAAATTGTAAATAAACAACAGAAGAGCTGCCATGTCATAGATGCTTAAGAAGTTGTACATTCTGACCATTTGATCACTTGCGCTTGCGTTTGCAGTATTCTTCGCGGACAGTGGCATCACTGAAGCCGATGACCAACGTGTAGCTTTTATTAAGTTGGAACTGGAAAAAATGGGTGAAAATAAAAAAGCCGCATGACTCCAATTGAAGTCATACAGCAACTTAAGCAAATTCATGCCTTATAGTTTCAGTTTGATGATGAAGCAGCCAAGAAGAACTTCATTACTGAAGTCTTTAAGCATATGACCATCAATGCTAATGTAATTAAGGTATTTGTTGACCTGGCAAACGAGTACACTGTTACGTGACGACTGGAAGTTCAACTCTTATTGGTCTTTTTTCAATCAAAATCGTAGCGCTCTTCCGCCCACGGATCCCCGTACATATGGTACCCATTCCGCTCCCAGAACCCTGCCTTATCCTTCTCCATAAACTCGATGCCGCGCAGCCACTTGGCGCTCTTCCAGAAGTAGAGATGCGGCACGACCATACGAACCGGATAGCCGTGCTCCGGCGATAGGATCTCCCCATTATGCTTGATCGCGAGGAACGACGTGTCACGCAAGAAGTCTTCGAGCGGCAGGTTCGTCGACCAGCCGTGCTCGGCGTGCAGCATGACGAACTTCGCCTCCGGCTTTAGCTTCACCCGCTCCATAATGGTCGCCACCGCTACGCCTTCCCAGACGTTATCGAGCTTCGACCACGTCGTGACGCAGTGAATATCGTTGCCGAATTGCTGGCGCGGCAGCTGCATGAACTCCTTGTAGGAGATTTCAGCTTCCTCCTCAACAAGACCGAACAAGCGCAAATGCCATAGCCCCATATTTCGGTAATACGGCACCTCCCCATGATGCAGAACAGGGAATCCTGCCGTCACCCGCTGCCCCGGCGGAACACGGACTCCGTCACCAGTATTTCCACCGTCATTGCGTGCATCTGGCCCAAACAACATCTTCGTTTCTCCTTCCAGCGCTGTGAGCTGCGCCGCGCAAGTATACGACTGCCTCGCTTATTGTTTCACTAAATACGAAATAACCGGATGAGAGATTACATTGCGGTCCCGATACGTTGCCGTGATAGCCTCGCTATGCGAGCTGACGATACCGTTCTGCAGAATGACTGGCTTGAACCCGCGTTCGCTCGCTCCGTTATAGGTGAACAGCACGCAGTGCTCCGCAGCGTTGCCGGCAATAATCAACAGCTCAACGTTCCTCTCGCGCAAAATCCCCTCAAGCTCGGTGTTCCAGAACGAATTAGAATACGTTTTGGTCACAACAAGGTCTTTCTCCTGAATCGGAATTTCCGGAATCGTCTGGAATGCATCCTGATTCGACTCGTCCATCCCTTCAATATCTTGAATATGAATGATGACATGATCCTTCGAGCGAAGCATCCCCGCAACATAATTACTATATTCGCAGGCTCTGTCAATGACCTTCTTGTCTGCTTCCTGTAAATGGACGGGCTGCATGTCAATAATAAGAAAACCGATCTTCATAACTTAGAACGCTCCCCTCAAAATGGTCATCCTTCCAGCTGCTCTTCTTCTACATATCCATTATGCTCCACACGCAGTACGAGCGGTCCAATTGCAAGCGCCAGCGCGAGCAGCGCCACGCCGACGAATAGGGATATACCGTAGCTCTGCAGCCAGTATGGACTATCTTCAATCTGTTTGTAAATCCAACCGCCGACAAGCGGTCCAATAAATCCGGTAACACCGGTCAGAGCTGCGAATAGCGCCACATACATCGGCCGATCTGATTTCGGTGTATCTCCAATAATAAAGTTGAACACGAGCAAATTATAACCGCCAAGTCCGAAGCCGAGTACAATATTCACGAGCAGCAGCACGATAATAACCGGAATAATCTCGATACCCGCCCACAGTACGCAGGAGGCAGCAATAATCGGGAGTGCCCAGAGCAGCAGCGTCCGCGCATCATATTTCGTGTTGAGGTTCCCCCAAAAATAGTAGCTGAACATCGTCACAACCATCTGCACGGTGGTAATGACCGTGATCATCCATTTGCTAATGTGCAGTGTTTCCAGCATGACGTAGGAAAATAACGGAATCGCCATATTTTGCAGCAAAATGTAAATGGCTATGAATACCGTCGCTTTCATGAATCCCCGATCCTTGAGCGGCTTCAGGAAAAGCGCGGCAGAGCTTGATGCCTCCGACTTCTGAAACGGCGGATTCGGGTAGCGCCACAGCTCCATCCCGTTCCATATCGCACAGATTGCACTAATCGCATACAGAAGAATGAAGCCTGTCTGATCGTTTAGACGCTCCAGAATTTGACCGCCAACGAGCAGCACGATGCTGCCTACCGCCCAGTGAATCGTGTTGCGAATGCCGAAATATCTGCCCCGTACTTGCGGCGGCACCATGTCAGCGACAAGCGACGTCCAGAAGACGCTGCTGGCCGAAGCCGAGATGAACGACATGAAGAACAAGGCGATAAAGACGCCCACGCGCAGCTCTTCGGGCACGAGAAATGGAATCAATCCGGTTGCCACCCACAATATCCGGTGAAGAGAACCGAAGATCGTGAGCAGCAGCCGTCGGTTTGTAAACCTCTGCATGTAGAAAGCAGCAACGAGCTGCACCAGATTCGCCAGTGCAGGAATAGCCATAACGAGCCCGACATCCGAAGCCGTCCCGCCTAGATAGACAATATAGATGGTCAGAATCGGACCGCCAAGCAAATTGGCGACAATGACCGCCGGGATCCCTTCCCTAATGGAAGTAAGCAGCCCACGGCGCTGCTCGGACAGCTCTTTGCGCTTAAACACCGAGATGATATGATTCCAAAATGACATGAACGTAAACTCCTCCGCCCCGTTACTCCTGATGTCATGCACTGCCAAGCAAGCAGCCTTATTGCGTAAACAATTCACCTAGCGTACGAACCATAACGCCTGTAGCGCCTTTCACTTCCCATACCTTATCCCGCTCCAGCCATGCGGTTCCGGCAACATCGAGATGGACCCACGGTTTCTCCTCCGTGAACGCCCCGATGAACAAGCCGGCAATGCTCGCGGCGCCGTAGCGGCTTCCTCCGTTCTTCATGTCCGCCGCATCGCTGTCGAGCTGTCTGCGGAATTCAGGGAAGGCTGGCAGCGGCCAGATCCGCTCGCCTGTTAGCTGCGAAGCTGCGATGATCTGCTGGTGGAGCGGCTCGTCGTTCGTCACCGAACCTGTGGCGACATCGCCGAGCGCCACCAGCACAGCGCCAGTCAGCGTCGCGACATCGATCAGCTTCGTCGCGCCGCGGCGAAGCGCCGTCGTAAGACCATCGGCCAGCACGAGGCGGCCTTCCGCGTCCGTGTTCACAATCTCAACCGTCGTGCCGTTCATCATTGTCAGCACGTCGCCTGGCTTAAACGCTCGATCCGACGGCATATTCTCCGCGGTCGGGATGACAATGACCGCATTCATTGCCGGACGAAGCTCGCCAAGAATCCGCACGACGCCAAGCACTGTCGCCGCACCGCCCATGTCCGAGATCATCTCTTCCATGCCAAGCTTCGGCTTAATGCATATACCGCCGGTATCGAATGTGATGCCTTTACCGATTAAGCCCCATTTCTCGTCATCGCCTGGCGCGCCTTCATAATGAATGACGACCATTCGCGGCGGATGGATGCTGCCCTGCCCTACGCCGAGCAGCCCGCCCATGCCTTCCTCCGCAGCGGCAACCTCATCGAATATCTCATAGTCGAGATTGTACTTCTGCGCCAAAGCTTCCGCTTCCTCTGCAAGCTTCTGCGGCGTCAGATTGTTGCCCGGTAAATTCGTTATGTCGCGCGCATAGATGACAGACTCCGCGAAGACGACGCCGCGCTGCATGCCGGCTTTCCACTGCGCCTCCACATCCTTGGCCCCCGCAGCCTTCAGCGGCTGGACCGGAGTGAATGTGACCGTTGCCACGGTCGACTGCCGCTTCGCATCTGCTTTCTTCGCAGTCTTGCGCACGAACAGTCCGAGCGCATAGCCTTCCGTTATCGCTTGCGCCGCTTGGCTGACCGTGAACGCCGAAGCGCCTGTGCCTGTGCCTGCGCCAACACCAGCGCCACCACCGCCAAGCACTGCCGCCGGAAGCAGCTGCTTCACCGCTGCTGCCTTAAGGCGTGTTGCCGCCTTCGCAGCGACCGCCGCCGCATCGCGCAGGCTATCCGTCGTCATCTTCTCCTTCGCCGAGATCCCGACGAAGAGGATATGCGACTCCGGAAGCAAGCCAAGCGTCGGCATGACGAGCGTTTCCTTCGGCTCTCCTCTGAACAGCTCCTTCACGGCATGCTGGCGCAGCGCCTCATCCAGCTGCGGGTGCGCCCATTTCTGCCCGGCTGCCCCCGGCAATTTCAGTTCATCCTTCGTTACGAATACGACTGTAACATCAGCAGCACTGGAGGCTGCCGGCCCGCTCGCATATATGAATTGAACACTCATTTTCACATTCGCTCCTTCATTTCCATCATCTACGAATTCCTGTCCGTTGACAACACAAAAAAACCGGGTTTCCCCGATTTCTTTGCAGCCAATTTGGCCCATTTATCCATAAGCCAAGGTTCATACCCGATTCTAATCGTTTACTCCGCTAATGGCAAATAAATATTGAACTCCGTCCCTTCGCCCGGATTGCTCGAAACGCGGATTTTGCCGCCATGATTTCGGACGATCCGGTAGCTGACCGACAAACCGAGTCCAGTGCCCGACGCCTTCGTCGTGAAGAACGGATCGAACAGCTTCGACTTCGTCGTCGTATCCATGCCTTTGCCATTGTCACGGATTGTTATCTCCGCATCACGCCCGTCGCGGCGCGTGACGATGTCGATACGCCCGCTGCGCTCGCTTTCAAGCTCGCCGATGGCCTCGATCGCATTGCGGACCATATTCAAGATAACCTGCTTCACCTGCTTCACGTCAATGGAGATAGCAAGCTCCTCATCATATGATTCCAGATGAATCTGGCAGCCTTTAAGCAACGCCTCGCTATCTGAGAGCAGGATGACCTCCTTCAGCAGCGAATGGATCGGCACCTTCTGCTTCATCGGCGCGGAAGGCTTCGAAGAATTGAGAAATTCATAGATAATATCGTTGGCACGGTCAATTTCCGTGAGGATGATGCGCGAGTACTCATCTTTGCCGAGCTGTGCAAGATGTGGCTTGAGCAGCTGGATAAACCCGCGAATCGATGTGAGGGGGTTGCGAATCTCATGTGCAATTGCCGCCGCGATCTTCCCAAGCATCGCGAGCTTGTCATTCTGATAAGCGGTCTGCTCAATCTGCTTATATTCCGTAACGTCCTTCACGCTGATCAGATAATCGCCGTCCAGCTGATCCCCGTAGGTGACGGTTACGAGCAGGAAGCGGCCGTTCACGTCCTGAAACTCCAGGTAGCGGCTGCGACGCAAATGCACTTCCTTAAATACTCGCAAAATAATCCGCTTCGTGCTGCGGTTCAGCTGACTATGCCATAGCATGTCGATAATATTGCAACCGATCAGCGTCTTGCGTGGAATGTCGAGAAGTTTGGCCATCTGCA
Source organism: Paenibacillus sp. sgz302114 (assembly GCF_056120345.1). Taxonomy (NCBI): domain Bacteria; kingdom Bacillati; phylum Bacillota; class Bacilli; order Caryophanales; family Paenibacillaceae; genus Paenibacillus; species Paenibacillus sp. sgz302114. The sequence goes on along the minus strand of NZ_JBVYOI010000005.1, from coordinate 169,014 downwards.
CATTGACGAAAGAGAGAATGCCATCGCTGTCAAAGATCGCGATGCCGCTGTCCATATGCTGGAGTACGTTTTCATATTTATTTTTGACCATACGAAAGGAACGATGCGAGCTAAGCAGCATATCGCGCATATCGCTAAACCTCTGATCGGGTGTCTGCTCCGGCTGCAAGCGGAAACGGAAAGCAACCATGAGCTCAATCAGAAAGATAAAAGAACGGCTGTATAAGCTGAGCGCCTCATCCGAGTCCATATTGGCCACAAGCTTCTGCATGGATTCTTCATGAATCGCGATGATGTCTTCCGGGTGGATATCTTGGAGTAACTTGCCAATTTCAGTCGCCTCAAACAAGGAGGCTTCACTTCCGCTTCTCATATATTCTGCGAGCGCCGGGAAGTAGCGTTTTCGAATGGCTTGCATGGCCTGCATGTGTTACTCCTCTCCTGCCGCGCAGTTCGGTGAGCTGTAGCGTACCTCCGAATGAATCCACTTCCGAAACGTGATCATCGTCCCGCGAAGCTGATCATGGGTCAGCTCCAGATCTGCATCCAGCTTATCTAACCACTGCTGCTGAATCCGACTAGGCCCGCGAAAATGATCGAATAATCTGACTTCAATACCACTGGCTTGTTCACCTTTGCTATAACAAAGCTGTCGAATGGTCACATGACCCTTCTCTGCGAAAGAAATGAGCTTGAGCGCAAGTTCGGAAATTGTGTATGCAATAATCGTCTGATCGACAAGATTAAAGCCGACCGATCTCGCGGTATCCCGACCTCTTTCCCGGGCATAGATAACGTCTGACTTCTCCCTTATATGCATCATTTCCACGTTCAATTCTCTCCTCCACCCTCTTAATGCTTTGTACATGCAGGTTCCGAGTCTGAGATGGCTTACAATAATCATAGAGACCATAGGCAATTTCTGTCAACCGAAGATACTGTCGAATTGACTCGACGACGTGATAGGGCGAAAGGCGCGGGCAATAAGTGCCTGCGCCTTTCCTGCGGTGACGTTAGTCCCGTCCCTTGCGGTCATTGTCCTTCTATCCTCGGCCACTGCTATGATTGCGATCTTCTTTATCGCCACGGCTGCTCTGACTGTTCTTGTCATCGTCCTTGCCGCTGCTACTTTCGCCGCTCTTATCTGCACTACCTTTATCGCTGCCATTGTCTTTTTCATTACGGTCTTCGTTCTGCCCTTGCGTCTGGCTTTGGCTCTGCTGCTGGCTGTCCTTGTCCTTACTGGATCCTTTGCCGCTACTGCTGCCTTTGCTGTCTTTGCTATCCTTACCTTGGCTTCTATTCCAATTATTTTCACTATTTTTACCCGAGCTGGATGGCTTTGAATCCTTGCCTTGAACGCCACTAGGGCGACCATTGGAAGTGTTTTTTGCATCTTCCTGGCCGCCTTCATGCGCTTTATTCTCTTGTTCTTGCTTCTTGCCGCTATCGCCTTGATGATCGTCTTTCTTCTCCGAATGACCACCGGAAGTCGCCTGCTCGCCGCCATCTTCCTTCTTATCATCATTCTTGCGATTATCGCGCCAGTCATCGCCGCGGCGGTCATCCCGGTCTTTGCCATATTTGCCGCTGCCCTTGTCGCTGTTATTACCGCCCGCTTTATTCGCAGCAGCCTTCGCTTCCTCGCGTTTCTGGCGCTTCTCTTGCTCCTTTTTCACAAGCTCCTTCAGCTGCTCCTTCTGCGCTTCCCACTGCTTTTCTTTGTCTGCTTTCGAAGCAGCTCCAGCCGTTCGATCAGCATCGGTAGTACCAGAAGTTTTGGATGTATCAAGTTTGCCGCTAGTCTTAGCTGGCTTATTCGAATCCTTCGCGCTCTTATCGTCACCGGCCTCGGCAGCAGGCTTCTTCGCAGCTTCCGTCTCCTTCGATGGAGCATCATCATTCACAACTGCCGCCACACCGCCCATCGACTTCGCGGCTTGATGGATCGACTCCGTCTTCAGCTGGTGAATCGAAATGTTGTAGCCCTTCTTCTTCGCCATTAAGTAGAACGCCATCTTGCCTGCTGACAGGCCGTCATTCTTCGCAACATCTCGCACCTCAGGCGGAGCAGAGATCTTCGTTACGGCTACCTTCAAGCTGCGTCCCTTCTCAGTCTTTTCAAGCGACTTATGAACAGCTGCGTCCATATGCGTCGTAACCTCGTTCTCATAGTCAGCCGGCGCTTTCTTGTCATCGACCAGAACGCTCGTAATAATGACATCGCCTTCGCCGCTGTTCAGATACGGTCCGGCACTAATGCGATCCATAATCGCCTCGGTCACTTCCTCAAGCGACAGCCCCTTATACTCTAGGCCGTCCGTGACATCCGCGCCGTCATCGTTGATCGCCCGCAATTCCTCGACCTTCTCATCCTTCGTCACGCCAAGCTCGATGCTCGGATTGACGTCCATCGTTAAGTACGCGACAACCGGATGCTGATTGCCCCAATAGTTCACAAGGAACGGGACAAAGAGGAGGAGCAAGATTGCCGCGGCACCCGCGCTAGCGCTATATAGCTTACGGGGATTTTGCATACGCCTCTGCTCAGTAAAAGCAAACTCTTCACCTACTTGGGGCTTACGCGTTGTTCTTACTTTGCGAAACTGTCCGTCAGGCATTAGAACGACGACAAAATTCGCGCTTGTTTCCATCACAATACCACGACTCATGCTCTCACCCCCCTTGCTTCGGCCTCTTCCGGCATTGCCTGATCTTGCGGCGCTATGTATTGCTGCAAATACGGAAAATCCCCGTTATGTAATAACGCAAGTGCGATGATATACTTTCGATTGCGTTCAATCGTCTTCCTGGACACGCTGGCCATCTCGCACAGCTCCTTGATCGGCAGCTTCTGCTTCGTCTCTAGCACATCGTACAGCTGCGGATCGGATGCGAGCAGCCGGCTGATCGATATAAGCAGCAGCCTCGAATCGCTATGCTTGGGAGATAGTTCTGATAGCTCCATGAAAGAGATATCGAATTGCTTCAGCCTTGCATCGTATTCTGCTATTTCCATGCGGCGCGCTTCTGTTTCCTGGGTGATCGAGTAACGATGAAGCGCTTCTTTCGTCTCAATCGGATTAACCGTCATTTCCTCTTCGTCATCTTGATCGAAAGCGCTGTATGGAACTGTACTCTGATGCCTTTGTTCTTTTCGGATATAGTCAATAAGCCTACGCCGAATGACCGTTTCGGCAAAGCCGAGGAACGATTTTCCTGCCTGACCTTTGAATTGCTCGATCGCTTCGTTGAAGGCGACAAGTGCAATGCTGAACTCATCTGCCCGCTCAGGATCGATATATCTCTTGCAAAATCGGCTCGTCACCTTCGCGATATACGGCTTGTATGCCGCGATAAAGTCACTGCGCGAAGCTTCTCCGCGCCTGATTTGCTCCACAACTTCCTCTGGAGCAATATGTAGGCTTTCGGTGACTGCCGTCTTCTCATGCTTACCGCCGAAAATTCGTTTGAACAGTACCAGTAGCAACCGCTCCACCTCACAATTACATTTTTCGTGTTGTCTATTTTGATTGAGGGGGTAGACATAATAAAAAAGCCTCCTTCTTCAGGAGGCGGTTTCATCCATCAACAATACCCTTCAGAGGTTCTGCGCTGCATCAGCTTATTGCGCCGCCCGTTCAATACGCTGAGCCGGCGTTTCAAGTCAGCTTCCCAACTCTCATCTCCGATTTGTTTCGCAAAACAAAGCAGGTCCAGCGCCATATCAATTTGGTTCGTCACAACATCCATCGGATCTTCGTTCTCGTTATTCACGCAGTTCTCGAACAATTCCTGATCTTCCTGCTCGACATATTCAATAAAGTCGACTTCAGATGCGCCGTCGCCATGGGCATATTCAGCCAAAATTTCATATTCATTCTCAATCATGTGATGAATCTCAACACGGTGACAAACGGGGCAAAAAAGAATAGGAACATTATGAATATGCGTGCGAAAATGCTTCAGCGTTCCGTTCGTGCCGATCATGCTAGCTCCACAGCAAAAGCTCATTCCTGTCACCCTCCTTAGTACATTACCCTTCTTGAAATGATCTGAAACTTTGTATAACTTATTCGCTCCTCGAAATCAAAATTCCTGCTTTACGTTTGTTTCCAGTGTATAGAAAAACCCGGAGCCTGTAACGGCTCCGGGATCTAATTAAATATAAAATTACTTCTTGATTGCTGCAACGATCAGATCGCCCATTTCACTTGTGCCAATCGCTTTGCTCTTATCCACTGCGATGTCGCCTGTACGGTGACCAGCGTCAAGTACCGATTTAACTGCATCTTCGATTGCTTGCGCTGCTTCGTGGTAGCCGAAAGTGAGGCGGAACATAAGAGCAACCGACAGAATCGTTGCGATCGGGTTCGAGATGCCTTGGCCAGCGATATCAGGCGCGGAACCGTGTACCGGCTCGTACAACCCGAAGGCGCCTTCGCCAAGCGATGCGGAGGACAACATACCGATCGAGCCTGTCAGCATTGCTGCTTCGTCACTGATAATGTCGCCGAACATGTTCTCCGTTACGATAACGTCGAAGCTTGAAGGACGGCGGAGCAGCTGCATTGCGCAGTTGTCAACGAGCACGTGCTCAAGTTCAACATCCGGATATTCTGGAGCGATCCGGTTTACGACTTCGCGCCACAGGCGGGAAGTTTCAAGCACGTTCGCTTTATCAACCGATGCCAGCTTCTTGCGGCGTGTGCGCGCAATTTCGAAGCCTTGGCGCACGATGCGCTCAATTTCAACGACGTTATATACGCAAGTATCTACCGCTTCTTCACCGTGTTCACCTTGACGGCGGAACTTCTCGCCGAAGTAGATGCCGCCAGTCAGCTCGCGCACAACGATCAGGTCAGTGCCTTCAAGCACTTCCGGCTTCAGCGTGGAAGCTTCCTTCAAGCAGTCGAATACGTTCGCAGGGCGAATGTTCGAGAACAAGCCAAGCGCTTTACGAATTCCGAGAAGGCCCGTCTCCGGACGAAGCTCCTTCGAATTGTTATCCCATTTCGGTCCGCCTACAGCGCCGAGCAGAACAGCGTCAGCAGCTTTACAAATATCAAGCGTTTCTTGCGGAAGCGGCGTGCCTTTCTCATCGATAGCGATACCGCCGAACAGGCCGTGGGTCGTTTCGAATTGGTAGCCGTACAGCTCTTCCGTTTTCTTCAATACTTTCAGCGCTTCGCCAACAACCTCTGGTCCGATACCGTCACCGGCGATAACTGCAATTTTTTTAACGTCTGCCATAGTCGAAAGACACTCCTTTTATTCAGGGCCAGCTTGCACCCTCTGATTATGATTCTCAGTCTTCCTTAGTTGTACCATAATAAGCCTTGGTATGACAAAGATATAATAGCTATGACTTTTATAGGCTGAGCATATAAAGGTGACGGAGCGTCCTTGTTAGAACAGCTCGTTGTCCTTCGCACGCTGTGCAGCATCTTTACTGCTCTTCCCGCCAATCTTGCGCAAAATATTGTTTACGTGGTTCTTCACCGTACGCAGCGACAGAAAAGACTTCTCCGCGATTTGCGATTGGCTGTTGCCCTCGTGAATCATCTTCAGCAGCTGCACCTCCGACGGCGTCAGCAGCCGCTTAAACTTATCGGTCTCATATTCGCGTTCAAGCTTCTTCAGACGGCGGAATTCCTCTAGCATCAGGCGAGCTGCAGAGCTGTCGATCGAGGAGCGGTCTGCCGCTGCACTTCGCACTGCATCTGGAATCGCGGTGAAATCCGACTTCACCAAGTAATTCACGGCGCCGGCGCGGAACGCCTCCACGACGAATGCGCGATCCTCCATCGACGTCAGCATAATGATCTGTGCGCCGCTGCCGGACAGCTCGGAAGCAAGCCGCAGTCCATCCGGGCTATCAGCGAGCATGATGTCGAGCAGAATGATGTCCGCTCCTGATGACGGCGCAATAGCAAGCGCGGCTTCCGCGTTATCGGCTTCGCCTATCACTTGCATATCCGGCTGGCCGTTCAGATAAGCAGCCAGTCCTCTGCGCCAGTCCGGATCATCCTCTATAAGCATGATACGAATTGGAGACTCCTCATTGTGTGCCATCGCAGCTCTTTGCCCCCTTCTTTCCTACCGCCCGAAAATGGAACCGCACAATCGTGCCCGCTCCCGCTTCGCTGCTTATCCGCAGCTCGCCGCCCTGCCTATGCATCAGCTGATAGCAGTAGGCAAGCCCAAGCCCAAAGTTCATCGTCTTGCCGCTCTTCGTCGTGAAGAACGGCTCAATGACCTTGCGCAGCTGCGACTTCTCGATTCCGATGCCTGTATCTGTAATTTCAATTGTGCTTCCACGTTTGCCGGCGATAACAGCAGCTTTCAACTGACCGCCGCCGGGCATCGCGTCAATGGCGTTCTGCAGCACATTATGGATCGCTTCGGACGTTTGCGCAGCATCCGCTATCGCAACCGCATTGTCGTCATATTGTGTTGTGATCGAGATTCCTTTCGCAGCCGCTTGCTGCTCTATTGCTACGATCTGCTCCTGCACAAGCGGCGCCAAGCTCACTGTCTGCAGCTGCAATTGCAGCTCCTGCGTTCGTTCATGCACGCTGCGGATCATCGCTTCAACATGCAACGCGGCTGCGCTGATGACGTTAATGTCCGCTTGCAGCTCAACGTTGGCACCAGCTTCTCGCTTTATTTTGTCCGTGAACAGCTTCATCTTGCCGATATCGTTCTTGATCGCATGGTTCAGCATCGCCGTCCCGCTCGTAATCGCCCGCAGCGAGTAGTTCAGCTGGCGACGCTCAATGAGCAGCTGTACACCGAGAAAGCCGACATTGAACAGCGCAACGATGAAGATGACGAATGCGAAGCCAATCGGATAAACATTGTACCGCCACATCCGGTAGAGTCCCAGCAGCGGCAGCACATAATTCATCGTAACAGCCGCAAGGATAGCGGGCATCACTGCCACGAGCAGAATTCCATGCGCTCTGCGTTCCGCGGGATGAACATGCTTCTTCGCTAGAAGCAGTGCGCCGCCAAGCACGAAGTATGGAACCGCCCATATCGCGAGCAGGTTATAGTGTACGGGATAGTCTTCCGCAATCGGCAGCGCAAGCATCGCGAGCGGAAGCAGCAGAGCAAGCAGCGGCATGCGCCGTGACAGCCGTTCCGGCAATAGCTCCGCATTGTACGATGAACCGAAGCATAGGAACCCGTACGGCAAGCCGTAGTAGCTCGTCCATGAACAGCAGCGCTGAATAATGCGCAGCATATGCTCGCCCGCGGAGTCGATGCCGCCGCTTGCAACTAGGGAGACGATCCAGCCTTCAAGCACGGATGCGAGCGCCCCCATCCCGCCGCAGAAGGAGACGAAGCTAAGCCATCGTCCGGCGGCATTCCGGCGATTGGCCGCGATAAGCAGCGCCGAAGAGATCCATAGTACGATCCATACGAATAGCATCTGACTCGTTGTCCCCCGGTTAACGATTTTTCATTATTATACCATGCTCCCCGCACCCTGCTATAGCGCAAAAAAACCGCTCCGGCTATCCCTAGAGGGACGAGCGAAGCGGTTTATTAAACTAGATCAGGCTCATTTTGTCACGGCGGCCCGGAGACTTCCGTTTCTCAATTAACCGGTTCAATGCGTCGATGTAAGCACGAGCGCTTGCTTCGAGAATATCCGTGCTCAGACCGCGGCCTTGTGCGGATACATCATCTTGCTTCAGCACAACATGCACTTCGCCAAGCGCATCTTTACCATGTGAGACGGACTTGATGGAGTAGTCCTCGAGCTCGACATTCTCCGCCGTCAAGCCGTCGATAGCGTTGTAAATCGCATCAACAGAGCCGTTGCCTTCTGCTGTCTGCTCTTTTACTTCGCCTTCCGCCGTACGAACGCGGATCGTAGCGCTAGGAACCGATTTGTTGCCATAGCTGACTTCAATCGTCTCAAGCGAATACACTTCCGGCGTGTCCGTCAGCTTCTCTTCGAGCATTGCACGGATGTCCTCGTCCATGACGTTCTTCTTCTTGTCTGCGAGGTCCTTGAACTTCGCGAATGCAGTGTTCACTGCTTCTTCGTCCAGCTCATAGCCAAGATCGATCAGCTTCTCACGGAAAGCCGCACGGCCGGAGTGCTTGCCAAGCACGAGCTTTGAATCGCGAAGACCGATTGTCTCTGGAGAAATGATCTCATACGTCGTCTTCTCTTTCAGCATGCCGTCCTGATGGATACCGGACTCATGTGCGAACGCGTTAGCGCCGACAATTGCCTTGTTGCCCGGAACGACCATGCCTGTCAGCTTGCTGACAAGACGGCTTGTCTTGGCAATTTCTTCCAGGCTCAGCGTCGTTGTCGCACCGAAGAAGTCTGCGCGTGTCGCAAGCGCCATCGCCACTTCCTCGATCGCGGTATTGCCAGCACGCTCGCCGATGCCGTTGATCGTACCTTCGATCTGGTCGGCGCCGTTCAGAATCGCAGCTAGCGCATTCGCTGTCGCCATGCCGAGATCGTCATGACAGTGCGCGCTTAGCTGGATCTTCTCGATGCCTGGCACCTGCTCCTTGAGCGTCTTGAAGATATGACCGTATTCGGACGGGTTCATATAACCGACTGTATCCGGAATATTAACGACCGTCGCACCTGCGCGAATCGCCATATCCGTTACTTGGCATAAGAAGTCAAGCTCAGTACGGCCTGCATCCTCCGCCGAAAATTCGATTTTGCTAAAATATTGCTTCGCATACCGGATCGCACGCTCCGCTGTTTCCAGCACTTGATCCTTCTCCATGCGCAGCTTGTGCTTGCGGTGGATTGGGCTGGTCGCGAGGAACAGATGCAGGCAAGGATCCTGCGCGCCCTTTAGTGCTTCAACTACTGCATCGATGTCCTGCTCGCGGGAACGCGCCAGGCCGATGACAGAGGCATTCTTGACCGCACGGGCAACGGCGTTCACCGCTGCCAGATCGCCTGGGGAAGCGGCCGGGAAGCCGGCTTCGATCCGGTCAACGCCCAGCTTCTCCAGCTGGTAAGCGATCTCAAGCTTTTCCTTCGTATTCAGGTTTACACCAGGAGATTGCTCACCGTCACGAAGCGTCGTATCGAAAATATATATTTTACGCATTAGCTGCACCTCGAGACTCAAGAGTTCCGAAGATAGCGAAACGGCCCTGACGTCTCCAAGGGGAGACGCAGGGACCGGGGCGCTTATCCGGGTATTATACTTCCAATTATTTCCGAATTATTTCTTGATCCAGTGCATCAATTCACGAAGTTGACCGCCAACCACTTCGATTGGGTGAGCAGCTTCGTTACGACGAGTTGCTGTCATGAATGCATTGTTCGATTGGTTCTCCAAGATGAAGTCGCGAGCGAATTTACCTTGTTGAATATCAGTCAGAACGGCTTTCATCGCTTTCTTCGTCTCGTCTGTAACGATACGAGGACCAGTTACATAGTCACCATATTCAGCTGTGTTCGAGATGGAGTCGCGCATTGTAGCAAGACCGCCTTCATACATCAGGTCAACGATGAGCTTCAGCTCATGCAGACACTCGAAGTATGCCATTTCTGGAGCGTAGCCGGCTTCAACCAAAGTTTCGAAACCTGCTTTAACGAGTGCAGTAGCACCGCCGCAAAGAACTGCTTGCTCACCGAACAAGTCTGTTTCTGTTTCTTCTTTGAACGAAGTTTCGATAACGCCTGCACGAGTACAGCCGATACCTTTTGCATATGCAAGACCGATTGCTTTCGCGTTGCCAGTAGCATCTTGCTCGATTGCGATCAGACCAGGAACGCCGAAGCCTTCAACGTAAGTACGACGAACCATGTGGCCCGGGGACTTAGGAGCTACGAGCAATACGTCTGTATCTTTACGAGGTTTGATTTGACCAAAGTGAACGTTGAAGCCGTGGGAGAACATTAGAGCTGCGCCTTGCTTCAGGTTTGGCTCGATTTCTTCTTTGTACACACGTGCTTGTGTTTCGTCAGGCATCAAGATTTGAACAACATCAGCAAGCTTAACAGCTTCGCTAACTGCGAGAACTTCGAAACCGTCGTTCTTCGCTTTTTCTGCGGATTTACCAGGGCGAAGGCCGATGATAACTTTCAGACCGCTGTCACGCAAGTTTTGTGCTTGAGCGTGACCTTGACTACCGTAACCGATAACTGCGATTGTTTTGCTTTGCAGAACGCTTTGGTCTGCATCTTTTTCATAGTACAATGTAACTGCCATGTAAATGAAGCCTCCTTTAATTTAACCCTTTTGAGCGGGTGTTACAGAAGGGATTGCGGCGGCGGACAATCTCATGCGCGAACAGCATCTGCATCTGCATCTGCTCCTGCTCCTGAGTCATTCCCTCACTCTAACCCCCGCTCAAAAGCGGTGTGAACCCTCTTGTTATAACCTGCTGCCTGATGAATTGCTAACTTTGACTGTTATCCTATGAACTTGTTATCTAGCGTTACCACGGATCATAGCCGTAACGCCCGTGCGAGAAAGCTCGCGAATGCCGTAAGGCTTCAGCAGCTCGATCATCGCATCAATCTTCTCGGAATCGCCAACGACTTGTACCATCAGCGAAGTCGTGCCAATATCGACAACTGCTGCGCGGAACGTCTCTACCACACCGAGAATCTCTGGGCGTGCTGTCGGATCAGCCGTTACTTTAATGAGCGCAAGCTCGCGGCCAACCATCGGATTCGCGCTAAGATCAACGACTTTAATAACGTCGATGAGCTTGTACAGCTGCTTTATTACTTGCTCCAAAGTGTTGTCATCGCCGGTTGTGACGATGACCATCCGGGACAAGCCGGCTTCCTCGCTTGTCCCGACGGTGATGCTCTCAATATTGAAGCCGCGGCGTCCGAACAATCCGGATACGCGTTGGAGGACGCCTGGCTGGTCGTTTACGAGTACTGCTATCGTATGTCTCTTCATTCCGCATCCCCCATTAACATTTGATCAATTGTGGAGCCTTGTGTAACCATCGGATACACGTTCTCGTGCTTGCGTACGACGAACTCCACAACTGCCGGGCCATCATGATTCATTGCTTCTTGCCATACAGCGCGAGCATCTTCCTTGTTCGAAGCGCGGAAGCCGCGAACGCCGTAAGCTTCAGCCAATTTCACGAAATCCGGGCTGCCCGAAAGGTCGATATGGCTGTAACGGTTATCGTAGATCAGTTCCTGCCATTGGCGAACCATGCCGAGCACTTGGTTGTTAATGATAACGACTTTAACCGGAATTTTGTTGATGGCACAGATCGCAAGCTCTTGCGCGCACATCTGCATACCGCCATCGCCGTTAATCGAGATAACGAGACGTTCCGGGTTCGCCATCTGAGCACCGATTGCCGAAGGGAAGCCGAAGCCCATTGTACCAAGGCCGCCGGATGTTACCCATGAGCGCGGCTGCTTGAACTTGTAGTACTGCGCTGCCCACATTTGGTGCTGGCCAACGTCAGTCGTTACGATCGCTTCGCCTTTCGACTCTTCGTACAGCATTTCGATAACCCATTGCGGCTTCAGTTCTTCATCGGAATCCGTGTAGCTGTACGGCTTCTCCGCTTTGGAGGCTGCCAGCTTAGCACGCCATGCATCAGCTTTCGCCGCGTACTGCACTTCTTTGTTCGCAAGCTGAAGGACTGTCTTCACATCGCCGACAATCGGAATGTCTGTCGGTACGTTCTTGCCAATCTCAGCCGGATCGATATCAACGTGTACGATCTTCGCCTTCGGAGCGAAGCCGGATAGCTTACCCGTTACGCGGTCATCGAAACGTGCGCCAATGTTGATCAGAAGGTCAGCATCTTGAATGGCTGTGTTCGATGTGTACGTGCCGTGCATACCCGGCATGCCGAGCCACAGGTCTTCGCCGCTTGGGAAAGCGCCAAGTCCGAGCAATGTCGTCGTTACCGGAATGCCGGACTTTTTAATAAATTCGTACAATTCTTCATGGCCTCCGGAGTATACAACGCCGCCGCCTGCCAATACGATCGGGCGCTCTGCTTCTGCGATTGCCTTGATCATCTTGTCAATTTGCAGCTTATTCGGCGTTACTGTCGGGCTGTAGCCGCGAATATTAATTTCAGTCGATGGCTCGAACAGAGCGAGCTCAGCCGAAACGTCCTTCGGGATATCAATAAGTACTGGACCTTTACGGCCAGTGTTCGCGATATGGAACGCCTCGTGAATGATGCGCGGCAAATCAGCTGCCTTGCGTACCAGATAGCTATGTTTCGTAATCGGCATCGTGATGCCTGTAATGTCTGCTTCTTGGAATGCATCCGTTCCGATCAGCGTAGTCGCAACGTTGCCGGTAATGACGACAAGCGGTACCGAGTCCATAAACGCAGTCGCGATCCCTGTGACAAGGTTTGTAGCTCCCGGTCCCGATGTTGCTATACATACGCCAACTTTACCGCTAGCCCGCGCATAGCCGTCGGCCGCATGAATGGCGCCTTGCTCGTGACGGGTCAGCAGATGGTGGAAGTCCGAGAATCCGTGCATGGCATCGTAGATGTACAATACTGCGCCGCCTGGGTAACCGAAGACGCACTCCACATCCTCCAGCACCAAGCTGCGAAGCAAAATTTCTGAGCCGGAAATGACCTCCGGTTTCTTCAGGTTTTCTTTAATTTCTTCTTTTGACCTTAACGTTGCATGTTGAGCGTCCATTAAGTCGTCCTCCCTTCCAAGTGTAAACGGCTGTCGCCGACTTCTGACGGCAAAAGCTTAAGTTTATAAAAACAAAAAAACCTTTCGTTCCTAGAGCGAGCATATCGCCTAGGGACGAAAGGTTTAGCTTCCGTGGTACCACCCAAATATGTTATACGCCTCACAGCGCATAACCTCATAAGGTTAGAACGAGAGTTCGTTCTACCTTGGCACATTAACGTGTGCCTTACGATTTCCCCTAATGCGGTTCGCATCGCGATCCTTTTCAGGGAAACAGCTCCGAGGTGAGCTCGTTGGAAAGGGGTTTTGGCGTCGGTTTCAGCAATTCCGAACGCTCTCTGGAGCAAAAGAGCCCTTAACACTTCGTCCTCTTCATAGCCGTTCAATTATTAGCTTATCGCTTATTATATGCGTCTGGGTACCATTCGTCAAGCAAAACAGTGAACAAAAATTTATTACTTTCTGATATTTCAAAACTTAGCTTCTACTTCTTTGAAAAAGTTATGTACCCGCATATCCCACCTAATCGCGAGGCTTACACCATCCGCATAGAATATACAATCCTAAAGGCCAGAAAGAAGGTTCCCGACCCATGATTCGAGCCAGACGCGCTCGTATAGATGACGATGAGATCATCCGTCTCATTAAGTGCGAACTCATACCGCTCTCACACACAGCCTCTCCACGGGACGCACAAACGATACGCGAGCTGCCCCGGCGGCTTAGCGATGGCGTGACACTTGTCAGTTCCCGATCAAAGTCCAGCTTGCCGCAAGGCTTCATCCATTTCTATATACGCGGCGACCGGCTGCTGCTCGATATGCTCGTCGTTCATCCACAGCACCGAGGCAGACAGCTCGGTACAGGGCTATTGAACAATGCCGAAGTACATGCACGCAAAGCAGGCTGCAGCTCAGCTACCTTGTTCGTCGATTACTCAAATCCAAGAGCCCAGCGGCTCTATTCGCGGCTGGGCTTTCAGACTGTTCGAGCTTATCCTGATCTTCGCTGTTACGAAATGTTCAAGCGCCTGGATTAATAGAAAGGCGTATTGTTATAGCCGCCAAATTGCGAGCCATCATAACCGGGTCCTGGTCCAATACCGCCTATCCCGCCTGGGTAACCTCCTGGGAATCCGCCTGAGCCGCCTGGAAACCCTCCTCCAGGGTAACCGCCGCCGCAGCCGCCGCCGCAGCCGCCTCCCCAGCCGCCTCCCCAGCCACCGCCCCAACCGCCGCCTGCGAATAAGCCGATAACGAGCAGATCGAACAGAACGAGTGGGATGATCGCCCTTGTCCCTGCTTTCTTATCAGCATCGAGCGGGCTGATCAGAAGCTTGCTATTGTGAGCATGAACGAGCTTGCCTGTTACGACAGAGCCGTCTTTGCGTACTGCGTAGATCGTTTTACCGACGAGCTGCTGCAATTGCTGCTGCGTAACACGTTGACGTTGACGTTGCATAATATCCCTCCTCTCAACATTTAGACTACCATGCTGCAATGACCTTCTACGGCAATTGACCATTACTGTCATCTGTCTCGAGAGTGTAAATGTCGTTGTCCTATACTCTATTCGCTAGCAGCTCTTCGCGCTTGTACCGTTGTCCCTATGACAACAAACCAATACGACAAACAAAAAAGAGCGCCCCTCTGCGTAGCAGAAAGGCGCTCTCTATCATGAAACGTGTAAGCGGTAGGCCTACGCGTTTACTTTTTGTTTTGCAAGGCTTGCAAAAGTGTTGAACGAGTTGATGTCGTTCACTGCAAGGTCAGCAAGCATTTTGCGGTTTACTTCAACGCCCGCAAGCTTCAAACCGTACATGAATTTGCTGTAGGACAGGCCGTTTTGGCGAGCTGCAGCATTGATACGAACGATCCACAGTTTGCGGATGTCACGTTTGTGTTGACGACGGTCACGGTATGCGTAAAGCAAGGATTTCATTACTTGCTCTTTTGCTGTTTTAAACAGGCGATGCTTTGAACCGAAATAACCTTTTGCCAGCTTCAAAATTCTTTTACGACGACGTGCGCGGACGAATCCGCCTTTAACTCTTGCCATGAGTAGAAACCTCCCGAGTATATTTATACGATATTAGATCGATCTAATTAACCTTTGATGTTTGCAAGGCCTTGTTGCAGACGTTTGAAATCGCCTTTAGCCAGGTTTGGTTGAGTGTTCAATACACGCTTCTGACGGGACGATTTGCCGGAAAGAAGGTGATTCTTGTACGCTTTGTAACGAATTACTTTACCAGTACCTGTGATTTTGAAGCGGTCTTTAAGACTGCTGTGAGTTTTCATTTTAGGCATTTGGATGATCCTCCTCAATGATTGATTATTAAGTCGCTTTCGGTGCTAGAATCATGATCATGCTGCGGCCCTCAAGCTTCGGTACACGCTCCATAACGCACAAATCAGCAACTTCTGCCGCAAGCCGATCCAGAATCTTCTGACCGACGGATGCATGTGTAATTTCACGTCCGCGGAAACGAACAGAACATTTCACTTTATCGCCTTCACCCAGAAACTTTACGACATTCCGGAATTTCGTTTGGTAGTCGTTCTCGTCAATGTTAGCACGGAACCAAACTTCCTTCGTGTCTACAATTTTCTGATTCTTGCGAGCTTCTTTATCTTTCTTTTGCTGCTCATAACGGAATTTGCCATAGTCCATGACTCTGCACACCGGCGGTTTCGCTGTCGGTGCAACGTTCACCAGGTCCATGTTCAAATCGATTGCCAATTGCAGTGCCTCGCGGAAAGGCTTAATACCAAGCTGCTCGCCTTCTGCACCGACGACGCGCACTTCTCTGGCCCGAATTTCATCGTTGATTTGATGTTCCCTGCTAATAACCTGCCACCTCCAAAAATTATGAATCAAGCAAAGCATCAAGCAAAAACAAAAAATGCGGATCCGCATAGGACCCGCATTCCATTAACCAAGATCGTAGGCTCTCAAAAGCAACGTAATGTTGCTGCCAGTTACAATCATCGATCGCATACCATTCAGCCATTAGCCGAGTAGGTGAGAAGCGGGTGCTTCTGCTTGTGCGTACACATCTTATGAAGTGTTCAAGAGATGTTACTGAAATACTATATCATGATGCAACAACTGTAGTCAACCCTTTGACTAAACTTGCTTGCTCTGCACTTCATCCAATCGAAGCACGCGCGTATGCTGCGTATGGCTCCATTGCTTGTTGTTCTGCGTGAAGAATGCGTAGCATGTGATCGGCAGCCACGAAAGCTGGAAGAACACCATGGAGAACAGGTGCGCATACATTTTTCCGGACTTGATGCCTTCAAGTGCCATAACGAGCGGGAACATAACCGCCGCCAGGAAGATCGCCATCGGCGCAAGCCAGAATGGCGCGTAATAATAAATCGATGTAAATATATTGTCTGCCGGAATGATGTTATCCATCCAGAGCATAGCGGTTACGATAAATCCAAGGAACGTATTGTAAACCGAGATCGAGTACAGAGCCGCGTCGAACTTCACGAAGCTGCGTTCTTTAATACTCGCCCATAGCAGCGGGAAGAAATAGCTGCGAGCTACAGTGAAATGGCCTTGCATCCAGCGCAGACGCTGTCTGGACGAAGCCTTGAAGCTTAGCGGCTTCTCATCATATACTTTCGCATCGTAATTCAGAACAGGATGAATGCCGCGCTTCACGCAGCGCATCGAGAACTCCAAGTCCTCGACAAGGCTCGTCGCGCCCCAGCCCATTTCCTTAAGCAGTTCGGATTCGAAGCACATGCCCGTACCGCCGAGGTAGTTCGCCATGTTCAAGTTTCTGCGGGACAACTGCCACAGTCTGTTGCAGTACCAGTAGGTGATCGCATACGAAGCGGTAACCCATGAATCTGTAGGGTTCTTCGTGTCCAAGTAACCTTGGATGACCTTGCGGCCTTCGCACAGGTCGTTGTTCATATGCGTCAGGAAGTCGTTGCCGACCAGGTTATCTGCGTCAAACATGACAATGCCGTCGTATTGGCGAGGCATCGCCCATAATTCCTTCAGCATCCATTCAATGGCGTGGCCTTTACCGCGCAGATGCGGATTTTTGCGCTCCATCGCATGGACGCCCATGCTGCGTGCAATGTCTGCCGTATTATCCGTGCAGTTATCGCAAATAACAAAGATATCGTAAAGCTCTTTCGGGTAGTCGAGGTTCTTCAAATTCTCGATCAGCGCCCCAACCACTTGAGCTTCATTGTGAGCTGCAACGAGAACCGCGAACGACTTCTGCGGATCATGCTTCGTTTCCTTCCGTTTCCTTACAATACCGAACAAGGAAATAACAAACTGATACACGCCGACAAACGCCAAAAAGACTTGAAACATAATAATAATCGTGTTGAACATTAACTTGTACTGCCCCCTTGAGACCCCATTTTTATCTTCTCTCTAGTTTCTTTATACGTTCTTTATTCATGGTGACTGCGGCTGCGTCTTGTATTTTTATATTTATATCGCAACCTTAATGATTCTCCACACAATTCGTCTGTTTGTCAAAAGTAGAAATTGCCTTCCAAACGCCAAGAAATCGGAGAAAAGCGCTTGCATTGGGATTTTAACGGAAGGTAAAGCCTGTTTACTGCCGTTTCACCCGTATTTCATACATTTACGATTAATCGAAGGCACTCACTCTCAATAAACGTTGTTGAAAGCAGTAAAGTTTCGCCCATGTCACCTGCCAATGTGACGAATTGATGAACTCACAGCCGGCTGCTGCGCCGCCTGTTCCATACTCGATAGCAATTCTTCGAATATGCCCTCCCAAGACTGTCTCATGCTGTGTGCCAGACCTCTTGCGACCAGCCTTTTTCTCAGTTCCTCATCCAGATAGATTCTCTCAAGCGCCTCGCAGAACGCATCGGCATTACCCGGCTCGCAGAGCAGTCCGTTCCACTCATGATTGACCGTATCGACGACACCGCCGCTGTCTGCACAGATGACCGGTGTACCGCATGCCATTGCCTCGAGCACGACGTTGCCGAACGTCTCCGTTGGCGATGGGAACAGCAGTACATCTGCTGCTGCATACCACTGCTGAAGCTTCGGCATGCTTGTAAAGCCGAGAAACCGCGTGTTAATACCCTCGCGCGCCGCCTGCTGCTTCAGCTGCTGCATCTGCGGACCGTCCCCAGCCAGCGCAAAAACGGCATCTTTACTCACTTCGCTCTGGAACTTTGCGAAAGCAGCTACGGCTGTATCCACATTTTTCTCCGGGGCCATTCTGCCAACATAGAGAACGACAAACTGATTCTCTGCAATCTCTTGCTCCGCAAGCAGTGCAGCACGATCAACGTTCGGATGAAAATGCTTCGTTTCGATGCCGCGCGTCCATACGGTGAGACGCTCCTCATCCCAGCCGCGCTCTGCAAGACCATGCAAAGTCGAGGCGGAAGGCACGAAGATGCGCCTGCAGTCCTGATGGAACCATTCAAGGTACCTCCATAACATCTTAACCATCCAATGGATATTGTAAAACGCCAAATAACGGTCAAAATGTGTATGATATGAAGCAACGAGCGGAATATTGTGTTTTCGGGCATAGTGAACGCCGCAAAGGCCCATGTTGAACGGCGTTGCGACGTGGATCAAGGTCGGCTGGAACTGTTCCAGCGCACGGCGCATATGAATGGGATTCGGTAGCGCTAGGCGGCATTCCGGATAGAGGACGAAGGGCATGCTCATGAAACGCTCCACGAACGGCGAAGACTCCCGCTGGGCGGCAGCGGCTGGATTCGGGGCAAATACAAGGCAAGGAATATCGCGCTTCCTTAGGAAATGTTCCCACTTCTCAAGTGTTCGAGCCACTCCGTTGACATCGGGTGCATAAGTGTCCGTAAACAAGGCAAGACGCATATCCAATCGCCTCCAATTGCTTATGCCGCGATTTGCGCAGCCAGCTTATACTACCAGTATATGGAGGGTGTATTACCGCCATATCAATTGTTCATGAAGGGATCGTTAAGAATTCATAATCGCTTATTAAACCGTTGATATGGCGCAAACAATTGCCCGTTACACTGGTACCAAACCGTTGGATGACGAGGGGCCGATTACAACTTGGGAGGGAAAAGGAATGGTCAATATGATGTTCTGGGTCCTTACACATGATCAGCGCTTATTAATGTGGGCAAACCGCAGGCCGTCGCATCGAGGACTAAACGTATGGTTAAGCAGATGGCTCGGTACGATCACGCACATAGGCGGAGCTTCGTTTACGCTCGCGACTGCTTTGCTGATCGCCCTGCTTGGATCAGGCTCCTGGAGCACTGCGGGCTGGCAATGCCTCGCCGCTACCGCAATCAGCCACATTCCCGTCGCAATCGTCAAACGCAAATTTAGCCGGCTGCGCCCCTACCAAGCGCTCGCAAGCATCAATGCATGCAAAAAGCCGCTATGCGACTCCTCTTTTCCATCGGGTCACACAACGGCTATATTTGCTTGGCTTATGCCATGGCTGCTAGTTGATGCAGCGCTGCTTCCGCTTCTGCTGCCGGTCGCCATTCTGTTAGGCGTTTCCGTAGGCTGGTCGCGCATGTATCTCGGGCTGCATTATCCTTCCGACGTCGCTGTCGGCGCTATACTTGGCTCGTCTACTTCATTATTAATATCTGCTTCTTGGTCAATCTTCTGAGCAGCGAGCTTCGCTTCTTTATGTGCCGCAATGGCTTTCTCGCCGATAACGACTTCGACGCGGTGAATGTTGTTGCCACGCTCCACGAACTTCGATTCATATTCGGTCAGCACGAGGTCATCACGCAGCGTTTCTTTGTGAAGGTGAAGCGCGATGTTACGCATATGAAGCTCCATATCCGCAAAGCTGTTCAGCGAGAATTCAAACAGCGACTGCGAGTCTGTCTTAAAATGAATCTCCCCGTACTCGTTTAGAATCTCCATATATTTGGCCACGAAGCGAGGATGCGTGAGTCTTCTGCGAGCATGCTTAGCCTTCGGCCATGGATCGCTGAAGTTCAAGTGAATACGCTGAATTTCGCCTGGTGCGAACATGTTCTCAATGCCTTCAATGTTCGCTCGCAGCAGCGCAAGGTTCGGCGGGCTGTCCACGCCTTTATCTTCCCATGCTAATCTTGCTTTGTCGCTGGCGCGGCGGATAAGCTCATCGTACATGTCGACGCCGATAAAGTTAATATGCGGATTGCGCACGCTCATGTCGCTGATGAAGCGACCCTTCCCCATACCAAGCTCGATATAAATGGGATTGTCGTTGCCGAAAAATTCCTTCCAGCGGCCCTTATGCGGTGCTGCATCCAGAACGACAAGCTCCGGCTGTGCTTCCAAACTTTCCAAAATTCCTTTTCTTCCTCTAAGACGCATATGAATTGATTCCTCCACGTATTGATCGCAAATTACCGCGTTAACTAGTCCTTATTGTGCCCGAATTCCGTGCTGCTTGTAAAGTACGCCCCTGCCATCGTCTAGAAAAAACAAAAAAGCCGAGGGCGCCATGGACGCCGCTCGGCTTCAAATTATATCGGATTAATTCAACAGCTGCCGTGCAGTGCCTTCTTGCGACTCCAGCAGGTCATGCAGCTTCTTACGTGCGGAAACTTCAACTTTATGGTTATCGTAGAAACGGATGCCGGCAAGCGACATGAGCTCTTTTCTCGTTAGTTCAACAGTTACCTTCTCATCGCCATTAGGGATCTTCACTTGATTATTCATTCCTCATCACCTCAACTGGTTTTTTCAAAAACGAATTTCCAGATATAAACCTTACATGAAAAGTGTTATGAAGAGGGCTTGAATTTTGTCGTTTTTGTTGATCTGTCGCTCTTTTAATATAACACTTCATGTTAGGTATAGCAAGCCCTTTTCACAAATAAATCTGCGTTTTTTCCGCCCTTTCTTCCAGCTTGTCCAGACCTTAAAGATGGCGTTTTGCTCGGAATTTCGTTATGATTGTACTTAGTCAATTTCGCGAACTACAAGCAAGAGGAGCTACTAAGATGAAGGTTCATACCGAAACTACTGCCGTTACCGCTACGCCTAGGCTATGGAACGACAAACGGTTTCATACATGGAATTACGAAATGCGAGAGCAATTCGGCGGTAAAGTGTTTAAAGTGATGCTAGATGCCGGGTTCACCTGTCCAAACCGCGACGGCTCAATCGCAAAAGGCGGCTGCACGTTCTGCAGCGCGCGCGGCTCAGGCGATTTCGCCGGAAGTCGGCGGGATGATCTGGTGACCCAGTTTAATACCATACGAGACCTGCAGCATCAGAAATGGCCGGAAGCGCAATATATCGGCTATTTCCAGGCTTATACGAATACGTATGCGCCTGTAGAGGAGCTGCGGGAATATTATGAAGCCATTCTCGTTCAGCCCGGCGTAGTCGGCCTGTCGATTGCAACTCGGCCGGATTGCCTGCCGGATGATGTCGTCGATTACTTGGCTGAGCTGAACGAGCGCACATATTTGTGGATAGAGATGGGCCTGCAGACGATTCACGAATCGACGTCGGAGCTCATCAACCGTGCGCATGATACCGCCTGCTACGAGGATGCCGTCAAGCGGCTTCGTGCCCGCGGCATTCGAGTATGCGCGCATATTATCTATGGCTTGCCGCAAGAGACGCATGAAATGATGCTGGATACAGGCAAAGCGGTTGCTGCGATGGATGTACAGGGCATCAAGATCCACCTGCTCCATCTCATGCGCAAGACGCCGATGGTGAAGCAGTACGAAGCAGGCTTGCTCCGGTTCCTCGATCAGGACGAGTATGTGAAGCTGATCGTCGATACGCTGGAGCTGATGCCGCCGGAGATGATTGTGCATAGGCTTACCGGCGATGCGCCGCGTGATCTGCTTATCGGCCCGATGTGGAGCCTGAAGAAATGGGAAGTGCTTAACAGCATCGACCATGAGCTGGCTCGGCGCGAGACATGGCAAGGCCGGTTGTGGGAGGCGCAGTAAGATGGGCTTTCTCAGCGTGCTTAGCATGGCGCATAAGCTGGTGAAGGAGCGCGCATCGAGCGGCGATACCGTCATTGACGCCACATGCGGCAACGGCGTCGATACGCAGTTTCTATGCGAGCTTGTCGGGCCTCGCGGCACTGTCTACGCCTTCGATATTCAAGCGGAGGCGCTTGAGCGTACGCGGCAGCGACTGTCAGGTGACAGCAAGACTGAGGCGGATGTGCCGACGGCTGACCGTGAAGCGGATCATGAGGCAAACCCCGAGGCAAACCGCGAGGCAAACCGGGAGCCAAACCGTGAATCGGATCGCATGGCGAAGCTGCAGCTGGTGCATGCCAGCCATGCCGAGATGGACAAGCATGTTGCGGCTGATGCTCATGGCAAAGTCGCTGCGGTTATGTTCAACCTTGGGTACTTGCCTGGAGCTGATCAGAGCATCATCACAACAACAGATGCGACGATTGCCGCGCTTGTTGCCGCGATCACCCTGCTGCGCAAAGGCGGCATCCTGACTGTCGTACTCTACCCCGGTCATCCTGGCGGTGCCGAAGAAGCGGATGCGGTTACCCGCTTCGCTTCCGAGCTGCCGCAGCACCTTGCGCAGGCCGTACTGTACCGGATGGCGCAGAAAGCAGAAGCACCTTATTTGTTAGCGATTGAGAAGCGGTAAAAACCATTATCCCAAGGAGGTCTTTATTCATGGCAGTTCGTAAATTGGAGCATGTTGGCGTTATGGTTAGCAATTTGGAAGATTCGATTAAATTCTATACGGAAGTGGTTGGACTCAAGTATCTGTACACGCTGACGCACAACAATGGCGTTATTCGTCTTGGCTTCCTCGCAGGCGCGGACGGCCAAGAGTCCGAAGTTGAGCTGATCGAAGGCTACCCTGGCGAGCTCTCCGAAGAAGGCCGCACGCACCATCTTGCTTTTACAGTGGATGATGTGGAAGCAGAATTGGAACGAATCAAAGGCCTTGGCGTTCCGCTCAAAGAAACCGAGATTACGACGCTGCCTAACGGCGCGCGCTACTTCTTCTTCTACGGCCCGGACCGCGAATACCTTGAAATGTTCCAGCCTGCAAGCAAAGCCTAAGATATCGGCAACTACGAAGTGGGGAGAGATATACTGTGACGCAAGTTTATCCGCTGCAATTTAAAGCTGAGATGAAGGAACGAATTTGGGGAGGCCGCGCGCTGGAGCAATTCGGCCTAGAGCTGCCGGACGGCGCAATCGGGGAAGGCTGGATGATCGGCGACCACCCGAACGGCACAACGAAAGTAATGAACGGCGCACTCGCCGGGCTAGGACTGGACGAGATTCGCGAGCAATTCGGACGAGAGTACTTCGGCACGAAAGGCTACGCCGAGGAAGGCCGCTTCCCGCTGCTTATCAAGCTGCTGGATTGCAATGACGATCTGTCGATCCAAGTGCATCCGACGGATTCGTACGAAGGGCTGCCGAAGGGCGAGCTTGGCAAAACCGAAATGTGGTACATTCTCGCTGCCGAACCAGGAGCCAAGATCATCTATGGGTTAAAAGATGGCGTTGACCGCGCTGCGCTCGCTTCCGCAATCGAAGAAGGCCGCGTGATGGACTGCCTGCAAGAGGTTTCCGTCGAAGCCGGCGATGCGTTCTACATACCAGCCGGAACGGTTCACGCGCTGTGCGCTGGCGTTGTTGTCGCTGAAATTCAGCAGAACTCCGACACCACTTACCGCGTGTTCGACTATAACCGTCCGGGACTCGACGGCAAGCTCCGCGAGCTTCACGTTGAAGATTCTCTCAACGTAACGGCATATGAAGGCGCGGGCGCAAGCCGCATGAAGACCGATGCAATCGGCGACAATGAATGGCTGTGCATCGCAGAATCCCCGTACTTCGTTGTAGATAAAGGTGTCGTTCGCGCACCGTGGAAGCTATCTACGACTCCGGAATCCTTCGTCATTCTGGTTATTGCCGAAGGAACTGGCCAACTTAGCTGGGACGGAGGCAAGCAAGACGTCAAAGCAGGCGAATGCTTCCTGCTTCCTGCCAGCCTCGGCGGCTATGAGCTGGACGGTCATATGACCGTGCTTCGCAGCGTAACGCCTTAATACGTGAACATAGTAGAGCCCTCTTCGCGTTAATAGCGGAGGGGGCTTTAACTTAAAGTTAGAAAACCCCAGTTCGCATGAATGAAGCCTTCGTGATTTGGATGTGTAGCCGATGCACACCCAGCTATACGGCCCTCTAACGAACTCAAGTAACGTTATTCCGCGCATTTGAGCCATTTTAGTGGCTGAATCGGAGCAATAGGCGTGCCCCCAGTTCGTTAGTCGTTTTAACCAGCCGATATTGGCGAAATAAGCGCTATACGATTCGTTAGCGCAAAGTTGGCGGAGGGTAGCGCGGGGCAGGGGCATTGCATCTTAAAAACAGAACCCCTTCGCATTCATGCGAAGGGGTCCTTCTTTACTCCACAGACCACAATTCAATAAAATGCTTGCCTTTCAAGCTAGTCGGAACGACATCAAGCTGTTCGCCATCGCATGTCATCCGGAATTTCGTTCCGAAGCCATGTACGGCAATATCGAGCACAGCCTCCCGATAGCGCAAATTGTCTAGCCGGAGATCGCGAAGCGTCTCTGGAACGGCAGGCTTCATCGTCATTCCCTGTTCGTCATACTCAATTCCAAGGACTCCAAAATAGAAGTAAGAGATGAAGCCAGCGGCATGCCAGAGCTGACCAGGCCAACGCCACGCCTTGCCCGTTTTATATTCAATGACCTCATAGAACGTCTTCGTCATTACACTATTGCGGACTTGCTGCGCAATGAGCGTCATGAGCAGATCAAGTCTCCCCTCACGCCCCGCAGCCGCAGCCATCCCACTCGTCCAGACGACCCAAGCCGCACCCGCGAAGTGATTCGTCTCCTCACGATAAGGGAAGACGTTCACACCGAACTCGTTCATCGCCACCTCTGGCAGCCGATTCAAGATACGCTGACGCTGCTCCGGCGTGGCGATGCCGTACCTAGGCCACATCGCCATCTCCTGTCCGGCGGATTCCCAGTAGCCTTCACGATAGCTCTCGCTGCCGATCGGCCCGCTGGTGAAATAGCCTGCTTCTTCGTTCCAATATTGGTGCTGAATACCCTGAAGCAGGCGTTCACCGATCTCCGCCCAGCTCCTTGCCTGTTCTTCCGGCTCCCCCATGAGAACACCCATGCGCGACATCGCACGGAACGATTCCATGAAATAGGTTTCCGTCGCCAAGCAGAATCCGCCAGCCTCGGGTTCAGGAAACGCATCATTGGAGGTCGACTGATCAGCCGGGACCAAGCCTTGCTCTAGATCGAAGCCCTCTTCCAGCTTCGCAATCCGATTCTTCAGATTCGGCCATGTTTGCTGAACGAGAGTGAGATCGCCAGTCGCCAAATAGTAGTCCCATATGCCGACGATCGGCATCGCCGTTCCGTCCACGCCATTGTCGAAGCCATCCTTCGTCGTGAAGAGCAGCGATGCCCTAGCTCCTGCCGGGTCCAGCAGATTCCCAGAGCGTATTGCGATATGCGTCGTATCCCGCACCCAGACACCGAAGCCTTCCCCCGGACCTTGGAATTGTCCCGCGGTCCACATCCCTTCCTCGCCCGGCCGGGCAAATTCTGGTGAGCCGCACCGATAGAAGACGTCCGCTGCGAGACGGTATGCAGCATCTATCGTCGCATGGCCAGTGCGGAGATCCGGCAGCATCGCAATCTCAGCCTGCGGATGCCAAACGTTGCCGCGATCAATGACGCGAGTCATATCATTCGCCCAGTTCTTGCGCCACGCGAACTCTTCGACGGCACGGGTCGGCGATAGAATGGTATTGCGGTCAGGCACGTATGCAGGCGGCTCGCCATAAACGGTGTCTTCAACACGATGGCTGTAGACTGAATAGCTCTCCGATTGATAGATAACATGGTCCTCTGCCGGATGAGCCGTTTCGATGAGCAGGCGCTCGGGCGGACTCGGCTCTGTGCTGCGCAGGCCATACACATCTACCGCTACCGATGGTATCGTTCCGCTCTGACAATGCAGCTTGAGATCCCGCTGCTGCTCGTAGTCTGGCGCTATCGGAATGGACAGGACCGCCTCGCCGTCGCCTGCGAATATATCCATGAAAGCTTGGTCCAGCAACAAGCGCAGCTTGAGGCTGACTTCGCGCTTCGCCAACGTTGTCGCCGTCCCATTGCAGCTAATAGTTGCTGCACTCTCGCTCATCTCCACAACAATCTTGACCCCATAGAGCTCGATCTCGAGCAAATAGCTTTGAGCTGCCGCGTTAATATCCAGCTGAACGTCCAGCAGATCGGACTTAATCGCATCCGGCTCGCCATCCTCCGCAGGCATAATGCGAATATCCGGCCATTCGCCAGGAGCGATGCGAAACTGCAAGCTTTCGTTGAATGGTTGCTGTTCGTTCAGATCAGCGACCGTCCATTCACGCTGCCATACACGCAGGTTGTGCAGTTCGCCAACAGGCGCAGCATGAAGCTGGACGCTGCCCTGCGCCGTCCTTCGCAGACTCAGCTCCGCAAGCACGAGCAGCCGGCCGCTGCTCGCAAGACCAAGCCCCGCAAGGATGAAGCGCCCCTTCCCACAAGCCAGCCGTCCCGAATCCACGTCATGCCACAAGGCAGCAGGCTCGCCATCTGTAAAGAAAGACTCGCCGTCCCACTCCCCGATATCGTAGGTGTCATTCTCGTGAAGCCGGAGCCATTTTGTCAGATTAGGGTTGTTCACAATCGGCAGCTCGACGAGACAAGGAGAAGCCAGTTTATCCTTACCCCCAGCCCGCTCCCGCATCGTCTGCACAGATGCCTCATGCCAATGAACGAGATCCCGGCTAACCGCAGCTCCCGCTCCTGACCCATCCGCATAGCTGTATTCGAAGCACCACAGGCCCTGCTTATCCTCATAATAGAAATCGATCAGTTCGCCAATCCCGCCTTGAGCCCCCGCTGCAAAATGAAACTGTGGTCCGCGCAAAGCTACTGGTTCCGCTGTTTCCATCACGGCCTCCTATGTCTAGCTGATGTTCGCTGCTCGCATCTCCCAAATCTCCAAGCTTGCGATATCGACTTCCCCGCTGGATTGCAGATGAATGCGATTGCTAGCTTCCAAGGAAGGATAGACGCGCGCGGTCATACAGATTTCATCGCCTGCGAACAGCTCAACAACAGACTGATCGACGAACAGACGCAGCTGCACCGATTCCTCTCCTTCTTGCAGGTTCAGCTCGGATACCATATCGGCTTTGCGTACTCCGCTGAACAAGCTCGAGTTAGAACGGTCCAACGTAATCGTCCCTGCCGCAAAATCAATCCGCACATCTGTATGCTCCCGACCGTCAGGCGAAGCCAGAACAGAGATTGTAAACACTTGAGGAGCATCAGCAGCTGGCTTCTTGATTTCAAACGCACCTTCGAAGGTAGTCGAGGATATACCCGTATCGAATGGCTGTCCCTCACCAATTCGCACATCCGCAAAAGCAACATGCTCGCCCCGCAGCGACACCAGCTCTGGAACCGGTTTCATCGAAATACGGCCAGACGGCTTCAGGTCGACAACCCGCGGCAGCGCCAGCGCCCCGTTCCAGTCCAGCCGCAGCGGGAAGTCTTCTCCCCTGCACTCCGGCATCCAGCCGAGCAGAATGCGGCGGCCCGCTTCGTCAACGAAGCCCGTCGATGCGTAATAACCATCCCATCCGCCAGTATCAACGGTTCCGCGTCCTTCCACTTCCGTCAGTCCTTCAGCGCTCCACGGGCCAGTCACATATTGCACGGGTGCGCTTGGGGAATAGAACAGAACCGCTTTATCTCCGAAACGGAAAATGTGCGGACATTCAAAAATCCCCTCTTCGCCTTTATAGTAAATCCGCTCGAAGCTCCACTCTTCCAAATTGTCGGAGCGATAGATGAGCGCAACGCCTTTATTCTCATGAATGCCGCCAGTGAGCATTTTCCATCCGTCCTGCTCTTTCCAAACGTACGGATCGCGCCACTCCGTAAATTGCAGATCACCGTGAAGTTCATTGGTGAGCACAGGGTTGAACTCCGGCTTATGCCACGAGAGCAAATCTTCGCTGTCACGCTTAACAGTCCACTGCTGCGCACCGCTAGTCGCATTTCGCTCCCCTTCGCCAATGCTCGTATAGAACAAGCGGACATCTTGTCCATCGACAACCGCGCAGCCCGAGTAGCAGTGCTGCTCTCCGAGATCGCGGGAAGGCGCCAGCGCAATCGGCAGCTGCTCCCAGTTCACCAAATCGAGACTCTTCGCGTGACCCCAATGAATCTGGCCCCACTCTGGCGCATCAGGGTTATGCTGGTAAAACAAATGATATTCGCCGTTCAGCTGAAAAGGCCCGTTCGGGTCGTTCATCCAATTGCGAGGCGGTGTAAAGTGATACTTCGGTTTGTAACGATCCATTGTTATCTCTCCTTATGTTCACTTTCGTTTGCTTCGTTTACATAGTTCGCGGAAGTCCTCCGCCATACCTTCGATCTAATAAAAAAAGTAGAGCCTCCCAATCAGGAGGCCCAGCATGGCACTACTCAGAACTATTTGACAAAGAACGTTGCGTCTTGCTGATCCGCACTCGTCGTAATGGAAGAAATGTACAACAGTCCGTTCATATGTCTTATATATTGTCCCGCAATGTTATACGATTCGAACGACGCTGCGAGTCCATTCGCGAAGCCAGTGCGAAGCCTCCACGTTGCGTCGTTCTTGAAGAGCGTCGTGCCGTCGTTCACATCCATCCACACTTCGCCATTCTTATGACGCAAGAAGCGGCCTGGGAAGTTGACGGATTCGATGGATATTGCTGTAGAATCCGCCAACCCCGGCACGATCTTCCATTGCGCGTCCGCGATATACTGGCTTCCATTCGTCTTACCTCTGCCGCTCTCATGGCGAATGAAGCTGCCTGGGAAGTTGTAGGTCTCGAACTGATTAATCGGCGTTTCGGTATCGACACGGACGGCTTTCCAACGCTGCGTATCCAGACCGTTCGCCGTATATTGGATAATCTTCGTTCCCGCAGGCGCTCCGCCTCCAGCGTTATCAACCATCAGACCGCTGTGTTCATTCATGATGGTATAGAAGCTTCCGCTGCCCGAGTACGTGAACTTCCAGCGCTGCGTATCGAGGAAGTTGTCCGTCCATTGGTTGATTTGTGTGCCCGGTGTCGTCGCGCCGTTCGGATCATCCCAAACGAGACTGTTATTTAGGTTCATCACGCGGAAGAAGCCGTTGCTCTGATAATCTACCTTGAACCATTGGGTATTCGCGCCGAGGTCGTTATACTCGATCAGACGAGTTCCCGCAGGAGAGCCTCCGCCTGCGTTATCAATGACGAGCCCGTTGTTCTGATTGACGAATTTGTATGTCGCACCGGAGACAATCGACGAGCCGCCGTTCATTTGCGCCACATTAGAACGAATTTCGTTTATGCTGCCGGCTTTGACGGTATTGATTTCAAGAAGCATGTTATTCGCAAGCGGGAGCAGCGTTCCGCTCCAAGCGGCAGGCGTGTTCTGATTGCTGCCCACCACAGCGAGCGGCGCATCAATCAGCTGCCAAGTGGCGCCGTTATCCGAACTCGTGAACATTTTGTTATGATCAGGCACAACGTCGGTCATGCCGCGCGCATAGAATCTGCCATTCGTCGTGCCGTCGTCCACATATGCGACTTCCGGAGCTTGGGAGGCGCGGTAAATACCGGAGCCAACAACAGCCCCAAGTCCAGATGGCGTTCCCCAGTTGATGCCATCTGAGGATGTTTTGAACCGAACCGCTGCTTCTGGCGGCGCTCCAAAATATTCATAGAACATATAATAAGTGCCGTTCTTATGGCGAACGACGCGAGGCATGCCTGGCCTTGCGCCAGAGTTCGAGCTATCGCCGATGATGATGCTGTAGTTGCCCCACGTCACGCCGCCGTCCGATGAAATTTCGCGCGCAATGGCCTGGTTGTAACCCGCTTGCCGCTCATCGGAATAGTAGCAGATCAGACGACCATCGCTTGAGACAGCGAACTCCGGCTCCCATGTATGATGCGTGCCGGAGCCGCCTTGCGCAGCCAAATTGCTGTGCAATTGCCATGTCGCGCCATTGTCAGTACTGCGCCAAATATGAATCGTGTAGGTCGCGCTAGCGCCCCAATCGCTCGATGCGAAGAGCAACGTGCCAGCCGGATAGCTGCCAAGCTGCTGCGGCAGCACATACAGCGTCGTCATCGCTTGCTGATCGCGGTTCAAGCCGTAGCTGTTCGGGTCGATCTGAGAGAGATACGACCAGCTCTTGCCGTTGTCCGCGCTCTGATAGAAGTTGAACGGCTGCATGCCCACCCAGCTCGTATTGACAGGGAATTTTCTCGTAAAGGTAGCCAGGATATTGCCATTGCCCAATTTCGCCGCTCTTGCGTAATAAGGCTCAGGCTCCGCAGAATTGCTATAAACGACCGAACCGGAAGCGGCTGCATTCGCAGGTGCAATGGCAAACAATTGAAGCAGTAACAGAAGCGCAAGCGATACCAGAAAGAATCGTTTCCTCTTGTTCATTACTGTTCCTCCTAAGGCATTATGGTTTATTCGTCACCGGCCCGTCCTGCTGCAGCGCCGGGCTTGGCCCCATGCCGCCTGCGATGACCGGCCATCCGTCCTTCCATTCGATCCTATCAAGCATCATCACGCGCCCTGAAGAGGAAATATCTTTGAGATTGTAGGCATGGTACAGCATCCAATCGGTTCCTGCCTCATCTTGAATGACAGCGTTATGGCCCGGCGCGAGGAATGTGTCATTCTTCTCGAGCACCGGATTGTCCGGGAACGGCTCAAACGGGCCAGCCCACGACTTGCTCCGCGCAGCCATTACTGCATAATGGGCGTCTTGGCCACTGTTATCTTGGCAGCAATAATCGCCGGAGTAGAACATGTAATAGTAGTCGTTTCGCTTCACAACCCATGGTCCTTCGACTAGTGCATCGTAGCCTTCTCTGCTTTGCGCCCCGGGGTAAATAACGGCCTTCTCTTCCCCGACTACGCTCAGTCCGTCCTCGGACAGCTGGGCAGCATAGATCGGCTGTTTATCAGAGCCCCAATACAAGTACCGCTCGCCATCCTCAACATCCAGCACGAACGGGTCAATCTTCTCAAACCCTGTGCCCCAGACAACCGGACCGCCTTGATCTTTATAGGGTCCAAGCGGGTTATCCGCGACCGCTACGCCAATGCCCATCCCTTTGAACGGGTCGCCGTCATTCACTTTGGTCGAATAGTACACGTAGTACTTCCCTTTGTGATAGGTCAGATGAGGCGCCCACATGTAATCGAATGTCGCCCAAGACGGCACTTCATCGATTGTGAATACGGTACCCTTCATCTCCCAATGCACGAGATCCTTCGACTGGAGAATCGGCAGCGGTACGAGATTCCCGTCATACTGGCTTTGCGTAGTAATCGCGTAATAATAACCGTCCTCCGCTTTAATGACTGTAGGGTCCGGCGCGTCATGATTGTAGACGGGATTCGTGAACGCCGTCTTCACGACCGGCCGTCCTTTATCGGTACTAATAAAGAAACAAGCCGCGTAAGACAACGCGGCCAGGATAAGCACGAGAACGGCAATTACCGTACTCTTTCTTTTACAAAACGCATTTGGCAAGCTCACAATCATTCACCGGCTGGTACGGGACAATCGGTCTCCGTCGATACCGGCTTGCCGAAATCCGGTTCCCCTTGCGCCGTCCAACTAAACTTCTGCATCCGCGGCTGACGGTTCTCCATGCCTCCCTCAGACGTCGGAATCGCATGATAGACGATCCAGTCTTCGGTGCCGTCCGGCGATACTGTGAAGCTGTTATGCCCAGGTGCATACACGCCATTCTCCACACATTTGACGAATACAGGATGATCGCTCTTCGTCCATGAAGCCGGATCAAGAAGGTCGCTGTCCGCATCCGACGTCAGCATTCCTAAACCGTAATCATCCGACCAAGTCGTGCTGGCCGAGTAGATCATGAATACTTTCCCGTAACGGATAAGGAAGCATGGGCCTTCATTAATCGCCATTCCGCCTTGCTTTTCCCAGTCGTATTCCGGTTTCGTCAGCAGCACCTCGGCACCGGCAACAGTCCATGGATTGTCCATTGCAACCGCATAGATAGCGGAGCCGTAATCTGGATAGTTGCCATATCCGGCATACATGAAATACAGCTTGCCGTCATGCTGGAGCACCGTACCGTCAAGTCCCGGCAGCGCTGTCTTGATCGCGCCTTTCTCGGTCCACTCTCCCAGCGTCGGATCGTCGTTTTCATTCTCGAGCACATAGATTTTGCGGCCGGCATCCCCGCTTCCGTCACTCGCCGTGAAGTAGATGTACCACTTCTCCCCGATGAAATGAATTTCAGGCGCCCATAAGTCACAGCAGCCCGCACCTTCTTGCGGCGGCAGCCAAACCGTCGTCTTCGGTGCTCCGGCAACCCCGCTCATAGTTGTGGACCTGTACAAATCCAGCCGATCGCCGCATGTCACCATATAGTAGTAGCAGCCGTCGGTATGCCGATACATCCACGGATCTGCTCCGCTTTCCATAATCGGATTGCGAAAAGTTTTATTCGTCGTAAGTGTCAATTTAGTCCCTCCTGACTATCCTTTCATTCCCGTCAAAGTGACACCTTCAACGAAATAACGCTGTGCAAAGAAGAACAGCAGCGCCGTTGGAATCAATGCGAGTATCGAACCTGCCATAATATAAGTCCAATTCGACGTATACATCCCCTGAAAGGATGCGAGTACGAGCTGAAGTGTAAATTTCTCCGGAGTGTTAATGTAGATCAACGGTCCAAGAAAATCGTTGTAGCCGCCTAAGAACCCGAATATCCCTTGCGCCATCAGAGCAGGCTTCGATAAAGGCAGTATGATTTTGATAAAAATTTGAATCGGATTCAGCCCATCCATCATCGCTGCATCTTCAAGCTCAGAAGGAATTGACATAAAGAATTGGCGGAGGAAGAACACCGCCGCAGCCGCGCCGAACATTCCCGGAACCATGAGAGGCAGCCAGCTATCCACCCATCCTACGTTTTTGTACAAAATAAAGGTCGGAATCATCGTGACAACTCCGGGAATCATCATCGTCGCAAGCAGCATAACAAACAAGGTGTTACGAGCCGGAAATTGAATTCTAGCAAACGCATATGCTGCCAGTGCACTCGTAAATAAACCGATTAAGGTCGTCGGAATGACGATAATAAGTGTATTCATAAAGCCATGCAAGAGATTGGCTTCTCCTAGGACAAACGAATAATTGCTCCATTCGATATGTGTTGGAATCCACTTCGGCGGCAGTTCAAACACAGCGCCTTCTTCTTTGAGAGAAGTTGACAGCATCCATAGAAAAGGAACAGCCATGACCACTGAGCCCGCAAGCAAAAACAGGTAAGCAACAGCTTTCCGCATTTGCTCGGCAGCACGCTTCTTTGAAGATCTGACGCCGATTGCAACATCGGACATTGAACTTACCTCCTATTCGTAATGCACCCAGCGGCGAGACAACCAGAAGTTAAGAAGCGTAATGGCCATCAGCAAGAGGCCGAGCATCCACGCCATAGCTGATGCATAGCCCATCTCCATGTAGCGGAACGCGTTCTGGAATAGGTAATACACAATCGTGGTCGTCGAGTAATTGGGTCCGCCTTCGGTCATAATTTGGAATCTTGGGAAATCCTGCATCGCTCCGATAATCGACGTAATCAGAATGTATAGCGTCGTAGGCGAAATACACGGAATAGTCACTTTTACGAATCGCTGCCATGCATTCGCGCCATCGATCTCCGCCGCTTCGTACAAGCT
Source organism: Paenibacillus sp. sgz302114 (assembly GCF_056120345.1). Lineage (NCBI taxonomy): Bacteria > Bacillati > Bacillota > Bacilli > Caryophanales > Paenibacillaceae > Paenibacillus > Paenibacillus sp. sgz302114. The sequence continues at coordinate 135,511 of NZ_JBVYOI010000005.1, read as the reverse complement.
TCGCGGAACTCCTTGAAGCGCCGCCAAGTACAGTACCATATTAAATCCAAGGCCCGACCATATCCCTTGCAGAATCATCGCCGGCATCGCCCAATCCTCACTGCTGAGCCATGCAGGTCCAGTGATGCCGAACCAGCCGAGGAAGATATTGAGGAGGCCATAATCAGCATTGAAGATCCACTTCCACAGTAATGTCATCGCAACAACAGAACTAATGGTTGGCAGGAAGAAAGCGGTCCGGAACAACCGGATGCCTGCAATCTTCTGATTCAGCGCGATTGCAATCGTAAGCGACAGTATCATCCCGAAGGGAATGGAGAGCGCAGAGTACAAGGTGTTCTTGAGCGTCTTCCAGAAGAGCGGATCGCGAGCGAGCAGCCGGGCATAGTTGTCCGCACCAGTCAGCTCAGGAGCATGGTAGCCGCTGTACTTCGTAAAGCTGACATAGACCGAGAAACAGATCGGAATCATGGCAAACAGCAGAAAGCCCAATATAGGGGCAGAGATGAAGGCATAGGCCCACAAATACATTTTCCGTTTGTTGCTCAAATCTACCCTCCTCCTTACCTCAAGAGCATAGTAGGAGCTCTAGCCGAGCTCCCCCTTACGCTCTTTTGCATCATTTTACTTAAAGATCGCCGGATTACCTTCCTTGATCGCCGCATCAATCTTCGGTTTCAGCTCATTCAGGAGATCCGCTGCCGGACGCTTCCCTTCCCACATTGGTCCAAGGTTTTGGTTCAGCATATCCCACCATTTGGCATTCGGCAGGTTCGTCCATGGACCTGGAACTTCGTTCTGTGCCGCCTTGATGAACACTTCTGCGTGCTCAGGCTTCTGACCAGGCTGCAGGAACACATCAGTATTCGCCATCGACTTGAAGCTCGGAATTGCAAAGCCCATCAGCGATTGTTCCTTCTGTCCTTCCGGTCCGCCCAAGAACTCAACAAGCTTGTAGGCTGCATCCTTCTGCTTCGTCTTACTGTAAACACCTAGACCTACAGAACCGCTCCAGCCTGCCCATTTGCCATTCGCTGGAAGTGGCGCAACGTCCCAATCGAACTTCAGCTTACGATAAGTCGGCACCATCCAGCGGCCTTGAATCATCATCGCCAGCTTGCCTGTTTCGAACATTTGACCGTCATTCATTGCTTTCAGCGCTCTGCTATCCGGTACCACGTTATGTTTGTGCGCGAGATCAACCGCAAACTGCAGCGCATCCGAAGCTTCCTTGCTATTCAGCAAAAATTCTTTTTTATCTTCGCTGAGGAACTGGCCGCCGTTGCCAAACACGAAGCCTTCCCACCAGATCGGGCCCATACCGTATTGGGTTACTTTATCGCCATTCTTAACAGTCAACTTCTGCGCCGTGTCGAGGAGCTCGTCGAATGTCATAGGGTTCTCCGCGCTTGGGAATGGAACGCCCATCTTTGTAAAAAGATCTTTATTATAATAGAGGACCGTCGGGCCGATATCCTTCGGCAGCGCGTACAGATTACCTTTGCCAGTTACAGCACCGTCATAACGGTAACGAAGAAGCGAGGACTCCCACATGTCGGCAGTATCGATGTTGCTTGTGCTCATGTACTCGTCGATCGGCAGAAGCAAATCTTGGCTAACCCATCTGCCGAAGTCGCCGTCTGGCACGTAGAAGACGTCAGGAGCGTCGCCGCCAGCCAGGATCGTATTCATCTTGCCGACGTAATCGTCCGGGATATGTAGATATTCAACTTTAATGTTCGGATTCTTCTCTTCAAAGCTCTTGAGCAGCTTCGTGAACACTTCCTTCTCGGAAGGATCTCCCCAGCCAGCAAAACGAATCTTTACAGGCTCAGCAGCCGGCTGGTTTGCGCTCGTATTTGCACTGTTATTCGTATTGGATGAGTCCGATGCCGTATTATCCGTTGCAGTCGATGTGTTACTAGTATTAGCGGTATTGTTATTCCCACTGTTGTCGCTGCTTCCGCATGCCACCGTACTGCCGATTAATACCGTCATTGCCGCTAAGGCTCCAACCCGTTTCGTCCATTGATTCATTCTTTTTAGCCCCTTTGTCGTTAATTTAAAACCAACTTCTTGTTTTAAATATCGGATCATCCTGCCAATTGCGAAGAAACTTGCGCTTCTCACCTCCAAAGTAGGCTAACAATCTCGGGAACCCCTTGCCATATGACCAAAACCTTCTTTTAATAAACAATATTCATGTTGCAAATCAAATTATATGTTCGTTCCCATCTCTTGTCAACGCTTTCAAACATAAATATTATTTTATAAAACAAAATAAAAAGCGCTATTGCGCCTTTTATAATAACTATTATGTTTTACTCTTCTGCGAGCGACTCATAATGCACTTTCATGATGATATCTTGCTCGTAATTGCCGAATCCACGTCCGAATAAATTCATCCCGCCTTTATTAACGGCGTCCGGTTTCACACCGACTTTGAAGCGAATATACGGGAGCTTGTCCAGCTGCAGATCCTGCAGCGTGATGTTGGATATCCTCGTATTGTCCACCGTGCTTCGGTGCTGGTCCACGCGGAACGTCTTCAAGAGTCCATATTGCGTGCTGCTGTCATGCCACCATTCGGGATTATTCTTGCCTCTGCGGTCACCGAAATCGCCAGGCGAAGTCCACGTACCGACCTCCACGTTATTAATCCATACCGTAATATCCGATGGCCAATCATTATTGAAATTCGGAGCTTCTGAGCAGAGCTCCAGCGAGAACTCAATTGCTCTCAGATCAATGTTCCGCGGCATCGACCGAGGGAAGCGGTATTCGAGCCAGCCTTGCCGCAGCCATATAATCTCAGCTGTTTTGCATTCTGGAATATAGAAGCTCGACGGATCGTCCTCCGTAATAATCATCGATTGCGAATTGGCTATGCCGCAAGTCGGCTGCACATCTACATCGACAAAATGACCGATCGGCATCTCGATCTCATACAGCTGCGTCTTGTTCTTATAGCCTTTAATCGGATTCAGAATCAGTCTTACGTCATCGAAATTCCGCTTGCACACTTTCATCGCGCCTCGGCTTGCAGGCAGTATCTCCGTTAGGATGAGACCGGCCTCTTCCAGCACCTTTATATTAACGCCAACCGTTGATACCGGGATTCCCAGCTTCTCGCCGATTTCATTAATATTCATGTTGTTATGAGCCAGCAGAAGCTTAATAATCTTCAATCTTGTATGTGAGGATAGGGCATGTGTGACCTTCACCAGCTCGTCCGGTGCGTCGATGGACAACTCCAGCATCAAAAGCACCTCCCTTTATAATATAATTTATATTCTATAATATATATTTTAATTGGAAGTTACGCTTTTGTATAGTGCTGGAGCTCATCAACGCCATCTCCAACCTGCATGGCGTTATTTCACCTCAATAACGAACGGTGCAACGATCACTTTCCCTTTGTATTGAAATTGACCCCACAGCTTATAGATACCTGCCTTCGGGAATTGTGTATGGAACATGACGTTCGAAGCGGAGCTCATATCCGTCGTAGCATGGACGTGCAGATACTGCTTCGCCTTCTCGTCGAGAATGACGCAATGCCCCGCAGTGCCGAGATAGGGTTCAAGTTGAATGAACTTGCCTGTGGCAGCGTCCTTCAGCGTGAAGTTCAGCATCGCCATATCACCTGCACGCACTTCTGCTGCATCCGGCATTGCAGATAAGGTGATTTGCAGCCCATCAACGGTTTGCGTTAGCTGCTTATCCGGCTCAAGCTTCTTCGAAGCAGCCTTCTCCCCATCTACCGTCACCCACTGTTTAAATACGGTCAAGCCTGCGCTGTCCGGCATAAATTCCGAGATGAGCAGGAATTGTCCCCCATGCGGAAAATTCACCTTCGCATGAAACCACCCATTGCCGACGTAATCGGGATGAATATGCTGAAAGGTCGATAGATCACTGCTGACCACGATCAGATGCATCAGCTTCGTCATATCTTCTTTGAAATGTTGAACCGGCTGCCCGGAAGGGTCCAGCACCTGCAGCTCGATGGAGGCTTCCTCATTGCTTTGCAGCTTGCGGGCACTTGTCGTATCAACCGGCGCTCGATAGCCATGATCCGATACATTCGCCATCTGATCCTGCTGCAAGTAATGGATGAGTCCCTTGGAAGGGGGGTGTATCTCGACATTGGTCATCGGCTTGCCTGCGCAGCTGCTTAAAGCAAGAACGATGAGCAGCATAGTCGCCGCCGTAGAAACTAGTTTTCGCAGCATCACCATCGTCTACGATCCTTTGACCGAGGGACGCGGAGCTGCCAGCAGCTGCACGCCAAGTGACAGCAGCGTCGCTTCAACGATTGCGCCTGTCCACAGCTCTGTCTCCCAGCCGATTCCGTCCGTTATATGCATCCATGCGAAGTAGAAGCTCCATAGTGCAATCGGCAGCACAGCGCCGACGATTCTTCTCGCCCATTCGCGGTCAGGCTTATCAGCCTTCAGCACACGATAGCAAACATCGCCGAGCAGGCCCGCTCCGAATGCGATAATAATCGACTGGTAGTTCTCAAATCCGTCCAGTACGTTCATCAGCGCCGTAATTAACGTAAAGTGTGCTGTCATGACGCCAATTGGCAGCGTCCAGCGTTTCATGAACAGAAAGACCGGCACCATATATACTAGCGTATTGACGAGGATATAACAGACCCCTCGCACCTCGTTGTTCTCGACGATCATCCCTGATCCGAAGCTGCTTAAATACCAATCAACAGTAGAAGCAGATGGCAAATTATAGCGGAACATCCACGCATACATAAGGAAGAAGCCGACCGCTCCAGTCGTAATAACTAGCGACAGAAACGCAGGTGCGAACTCGCCCCAGCCGGGCTTTATCATCCGCTCATTATGCCATCCTGCACGATACGGGCTCGATGCGATAAGCACGCCGCCGATCAGCAGCATCAGATGCGATGGACTGAGCAAGGCTGCGAGATTCTTCTCAATGCCAAACACAATATGCCAATACATATCGAATAGTCCGCCCAGTAGGAAAATAGCGACGCCGACCAAACCTAGGCCATAGCCAACGGGAGCCGCTTTCACCCAGGGAGCCCCTGTCGCTTGCTTCGAGCGATACAGCAGCCAAGCCATCCACAGCGCCGATGCCATGAAGCCGGAATACAGAATGGCATGCCACGGCGTGAAGAACGTCTCCACAACCCCGTGATTGTGAGCAAACCCATCCACGAATATACCGCCGATGAGCCACATCCCAAATAGAATCGTCAAGTAATCCTTGCCCGTCGTCACTCTGACTGTTCGTGACGCGGTTGATACAGCTACCGGTGCAGCAGAAGCATTCATCAAAGTCCCTCCTAATTAAGGTGCATCATATCCTGTTAGCGCTTACACTCCATTGTACTATGCCAACTCGCTTCTCAACTACTGCCTTATGAAAAAAAGCCGCGCGGTCGTTAACCGGCGGCTTGTTCCCGCTGCTTCCAAACGCCTCTTCGCTCGAGCAAAGCGACGATTGTGACAGCGCCAAATATGGTTAATAGACAGACGAGCGGATAACCGTAGCGTCCGAAGGTAATAAATGGTAGATGTATGAACCAATAATAGAGAAACGGGAGCAGGAGAGGCAGCACGTACTTGTAGCGTCGCTGAAGACCCAGCACGACGATGCCACTGAAGCCGAGCAGCACATAAATCCAGTGCACCACGTTGATTGCCGGCCTCGGCAAGCCTGGAACCGGCTTCGAGTAGAACGGATTCTCGAATAGCTGAATCGATTTGCCTACCGTAAACCAGTATGCATAATCGACCGGCTCATGCGTGAAGCCGTACTTGATGATCCGCTGCGCAGCGAGCTTCTCGGAGCTGTCGCTGCCAGTGAACAGCTTCTCCTTGTACTCCGGATATTGCTCGAAGAACCCTTTTGGCGGCATGGCACGTTCGATCAATGCACCTAGCAGCATCGGATTGCCAGTTGATTTGGTAAAAGGAATAAACTCATGGAACGCCGAGTAATTGCGAATCCACCAAGGGGTCAGCATCAGCATGCTGCATACGCCGATAATCGCCGTATACTTCACCATATCCTTCAGGCTGTAACGCTGCACAAGCCAGATGACTAGGAAGCAGATGGGCAGCAGCGCACATTGCGGCTTCACGTAGCAGGCGATGCCGAGCATGACGCCAGCTATCGCATAAGCGCCCGCCGTCTTGCGCTTAACCGCGTGAATGATGCTGCAAATCAGCAACAAAAAGAGCAGCTTAAACGTCGATTCTGTTAGAATCGCACCTGATGCGAACAAGTTCGGCACGTAGATGGCGTCGAGAATAACGGCAACAACTGCGACGCGCCTGCCAAGCAGCTCGCGAGCGATGGCAAAGATGAGATACAGCGACACGGTCTGCATGAGACATTGCAGCAGGCGGAAACCCATGACGGCCGCATCGCGATCTAGAAACGACATGAAGCCGCTTAGCACGACGGGTATCACAGGCATGATATAGTTGGTCGGATTCATGCCGCTGTTATAAACCAGCGTATGATGCTCCAGCAGCACCTTCGCAGCATAGACGTATTTGACATCGTCATTGTTACGCTTATCGTAGGAGCCGAGCAGGAAGTGATCGCCAAGCGTCAGCACGACGGTCACATGAACGAGGAAAACGACGGCCATCATGATCCATACAAACTTTCGCATGCGTGATGACTCGTTAGTTAAGGAAAACACCGTAAAACTCCCTTTCCAATTTACTGGTATTTTATTAAAGCGACGATTTCTATTATACTATATAAGATTTGGATAAGTGCAAACGGCTGACGCCGTCCTTTCGGCAAAAGCTTACGTTTCGCGGAGAGATTATAAAAATTTGTAAAAGTGAAACTTATAAATTCACTAATGTTAAGTGCAACCCTGATGCATGAAAGCTAGCTTAACTGCTAGATAGCTAGGAAGAAGGAAGGTATACGTTATGAGTTTCCAGCACCGCAGCAGTGATATTCTAGTCATTATTCCAGCTTACAACGAGGAAGATACGCTAGCGAAGACAGTCCAAGAGCTGCAACGGCATACGCCGTATGACTTTATTATCATCGACGACGGCTCCAAGGACCGTACGCCAGATATTATTCGTGAGGAAGGCTTCCCCTCGCTCCGGCATGCCGTCAACCTTGGAATCGGCGGTTCGATGCAAAGCGGCTACCGCTATGCCGACCAGAACGGCTATAAATATGCGATTCAGCTCGATGCCGACGGCCAGCACCGTCCTGCCGACATTGCGAAGCTCGTGGAAGAAATCCAGTCTAGCGGCTATGACATGGTCATCGGCTCGCGATTCGTCGAGCACAGCAGCTATCGGGGCAGCTTCTCCCGCCGCGCCGGCATTCTATACTTCTACTGGCTCATTCGCCTGCTGACAGGCGTTCGCGTCTATGATCCAACTAGCGGCTTTCGCATCGTCGGGCGTAAAGCGATTGAGCTGTTCTCGCGTACGTACCCGACCGATTACCCGGAGGTTGAAGTGCTCGTCAGCCTATCCAAGCGTGGGTTCAAATTGAAAGAAATTAGCGTCGAGATGCGAAATCGCCAAGGCGGCTCGTCCTCCATTAACTGGTCCAAGTCGATCTACTATATGATGAAGGTTACGATGTTCTCGGTTATTCGCAAGAGCTTCTCTTAATCGAAAGAAAGTAAAACGATACATACGAATCGCACGGAAAGGAAAAGGTTCCCTAATCTATGAATCAGCTTGTCGCCATCCTGATTACGCTATTTTTCCTCGGCCTCACCATCTCGTTCACGGTGACGCATAAATTGAAGGATCGCTACGCCTTCCTATGGCTCATCACTGCCATCGCCGGCGTACTCTCTGCGGCTTGCATCCCGCTGCTCAACAGGTTCGCACTATGGCTGGGCATTGGGTACATGCCGACCTTCGTCTTCCTCGTTACGATTATTTTCATCCTGGCGCTCTTAGTGAGACAGACGATGAGCTTATCGAATCAATCGGAGAAGATGAAGAGGCTCACGCAGGAATTCGCCGTCTTGGAGAAGAAGCTGCTCGAGCTGCAGAAGTCTGTGGAAGGACGTGACTCCATATGAACTCGTCTTCCTTCCTGCTCATTCTGGCGAACACGCTTATGCTCGTAACCGGGCAATTCTTATGGAAATACGGGCTGATGCAGCGCGAGAAACCGTTCGAGTCGATTCGTACCATTCTCGAACTGCTCTTCTCCCCTTACATCATCGGCGGTTTGTTTATCTATGGCTGCGCGACGGTGCTCTGGCTGTTCATCGTATCCCGCGTTGACCTCAGCCTTGCTTATCCCATTCAAAGCCTCGCATACATCATCTCGATCTTCGGAGCGTACTACTTCTTCGGGGAGTCTCTGTCGGCTCTGAAGATCGTCGGCTGCCTGCTCATTCTGGCAGGAGTCGCATGTATTGGTCTGTCTGGAAAATATGCTTAAAATGAAAAAAGCACGGCATATTGCCGTGCTTTTGCTATGACTGGCAGGTCGTGGTTCCAACGAAAGCCTCAATAAATGGAAATATCCACTTAGTGAGGGCGATTTCTCTGAATGCACGCTAATAAGTGCGAAAAACCATTTATTTTCGGCTGAATGGACGATTACTCGGGATTAAGCCAGGCCTAAGTGGATATTTGCACTTAATCTCTTTCCACATTACTCAGCTTCGCCGATGCCGCAAGCATCATCCGTGCACACTTGACCATCCTTGCCTGACGACGAAGGATCGAGAATAATAAGCGGCTTCTCTTCCTCCCAGCTCTTGTTCAGCACGTCGAGGAACACATCGCTTTGCTGCGCGCCGGACACGGCATATTTACGATTAACGACGAAGAACGGCACGCCGTTCGCGCCTAGCTGATTTGCTTCCGCACACTCTGCAAGCACTTCCTGCTTGTAAGCACCGCTGTTCAGCGCCGCTTCAAGCGCTTCTGGATCAAGACCGGCATCAGCCGCGATGCCCTTCAGCGTCTCCATCTTCGCAATATGCTTCGAATCGGTAAAGTAAGCCTTGAACAGCAGCTCCGCCACTTCCGTCCGTTTGCCATGCGCCGCCCCAAAATGAATGAGACGATGCGCATCGAACGAATTCGCCGGAATGGCGTGCTCGAAGTTGTACTCGAGGCCAAGCTCCGCCGCCTGCTGCACAAGACCCGCGTGCATCTGGATGGATTGTTCGCGGCTAACGCCGTATTTGCTCGCGACAAGGCCGTACACATCGTGATCCGGGTCCTTCGAAGCATTCGGGTCAAGCTGGAAGCTGCGGTATACAACTTCAACCTCATCTTGATGGGCAAATTGTGCTAGGCCCGCTTCAAAGCGGCGTTTGCCAATATAGCAGAACGGACACATAATGTCCGACCAAATTTCAACTTTCATCACGTTTCAGCTCACTCCTTCTCTCTTGTATCTCCATTATAGACCTCGCCTAGAGGTAAGACAATGTTTGAGAGAGGTTGGAAGACATGATATCGTGCGCCAGCGCTCTGTTCGGGAATCCGCGCTGCAGCAGCTTCAGTCCACCATCCGCGCAGGAGATATGAAGGCATAGCTTGTAGAACCGCATCCTGACCTCATCGAGATCCGTTCGTGCCAAGTAGTGTTCATAGTTCGCGAATCGGAATTGCAGGAAGCTGTGCTCGTGCTCCAGATCGAAAAACTCCGCCCCTTCGATGTCGATCAAATAAGGATCAAGCTGCTCATTCAGTAAAATGTGATCTGGTCCAAGCTCGCTATGGATAAAGCGGTATTCGGTACGAGGGACAATGCTTTCGCGGATTTTGGCGAGCAGCTCGTCCAGCTTCCCCTGCTGCTGCTGAGACAGCTTCGCTTCCTGCGTGAGAGATGCGAGATTCCGCTTCGCATTGTCATGGATGCCGTCTTCGCAGTCGGCAGCCCGGCACCTGTCCGGCTTCCCATCGAGCGTAAGCTGCCCCCAGCTCGTGTGGCGAATCTGATGCAGCTTGCCAAGCAGATCTCGGCAGCCGCCGAATACTTTGTCCCGAATCGCTGTAGATGGATGCTCCATATAGGGCTGTAAATCACCGCCACCGACATACTCCACCAAAGCGTAATCGAACGGATACCGCTCTCGCGATCTGTTCATCGCATAGATCGCAGGTGTCCTTATGCCATGCTCGCGCATGAAGCGATTATTACGGAGGAAGAGCTCTACATCAAAAAAGCGCTGCCCCTCATTCCCCTCTGCCCTCGCTTCTTCGATCTCCTCTTGAAAATAATTGTTCGTGATGTCCCAAATATAGAGCATCAGCGTAAACCCATTCGACGTTCGTACGCGATAGACGATCTTCTGGGCGCCACCATGCATATTCGTAGCTTCTGCCACCGAATAATCGTTTCCAAACGCCTGCCGCAGCTCACTTGTCAGATCGTCCAGCTGAACCTTGCAGTCCCAGCTTTCCCTCTCCTGCATGCCATCACAACTCCTTTGTTAGTTGCTCCCTCGCAAGAACAAACATACCGAAAAACCCGCACGAAATATAGACTGTTTCGAAACCGGATGTTATGATGTTGAGTGAGTTCTTTGTATTTTTAGCCATACGTTTTGGCGCCCTTGTTTCGTAAGCGATACATACCCATACAACAAAACAAAAGCCTTGGAGGACCAATCCCTCCAAGGCTTCTTTATTATGCGCGAATGATGTCTTCGATGCTTGCTAGCTCTTCGCTTGTGAACGACAGATTGTTCAGCGCCGCCACGTTGTCTTCGATCTGGCTGACACGGCTTGCGCCGATCAACGCGGATGTCACGCGTCCGCCGCGTAGCACCCATGCAAGCGCCATCTGCGCCAGCGATTGACCGCGTTCTGCCGCAATCGCGTTCAGCTTGTTCAGCTGCGCCACTCGCTGAGCGTTAACCGCGCTCTCTTGCAGGAAGCCGGTTTTGCTTGCTGCACGCGAATCCGTCGGAATGCTGCCTGTCAAATATTTGTTCGTCAGAAGCCCTTGTGCCAGCGGACAGAAAGCGATGCTGCCTACGCCGTTCTCTTCCAGCACATCCTGCAGGCCGTTCTCGATCCAGCGATCGAACATGTTGTAGCTCGGCTGGTGAATCAGCAGCGGCGTGCCAAGCTGCTTCATTATCTTGATCGCTTCCGCCGATTGCTCAGCGCTGTAGCTGGAGATACCGACATAGAGCGCCTTGCCGGAGCGAACCATATGGTCGAGCGCGCCCATCGTTTCTTCAAGCGGCGTCTCCGGGTCTGGACGGTGCGAATAGAAAATATCAACGTACTCGAGGTTCATCCGTTTCAAGCTTTGCTCAAGGCTTGCGATCAGGTACTTGCGCGAGCCCCACTCGCCGTATGGCCCCGGCCACATGTAATAACCTGCTTTCGAGGAGATGATCATCTCGTCGCGGTATGGTTTAAAGTCCGTCTGCATGATCCGGCCGAACATTTCTTCTGCCGAGCCTGCTGGAGGGCCGTAATTGTTCGCCAGGTCAAAATGCGTAATGCCAAGGTCGAAAGCCCGCGTCAGCATCGCGCGACCGTTCTCATACGTATCCACGCCGCCGAAATTATGCCACAGTCCTAGGGAAATGGCCGGAAGCTTCAGGCCGGAACGCCCAACACGATTGTATTTCATCGACCCGTAACGTTCATTATTTGCCGCATATACCATCTACTATCGCTCCTCTATTGAGTGTACTTGTAGGAAACCTATTAAAGCTTACAACAATTTACAAGGCTGCTCAAGCTTGTCTTGCCGGAATGAGAGGGAGCGTATAAAATTGTGCCGCTCGCACATCGCTTTTGCCGCCGCCGCTGTAAATGACGATAAGCAGCGTCTCTTCCTCCGTCGACACTACGCCTTCTGCGAGGTACTTCTTCAGATTGAACGGCAGCTGCTCAATAACCGCATGCTTTTGCAGCTCCTTCTCGGTCAGGCCAAGCGCTGCGAACTGCTCCGATACATCCTGCGGACGCTCGGCGAGGCGCTGCATCCAGCTGCCGAGTACCTGCTTGTCCATCGTGAAGTCCCACCACACCTTGCGCGGCTTGTAATTATGCTGAAGGAAGTAATCGAGCTTCATGAGTCCAAGCACGACGTCGAGTGTCCACTCTTTGCCATCTTCTGCGGCTTGTATACGGTTATGCTCTTCGGATAGGAACGACCACAGCCGCGAGAACAGATCCTCCAGCTGATGACCGATCTTTTGCCAGCCGCGCCCTTCCCAGAAGTCGCCGAACTGCTGGAAGAAATCGAACGCCGAAGGGAATGCCCGCTCCACAAGGTAGAGCAGCGCATGGTCCATCCTGTGCGCATTCCAGTATTTCTCCAGCACGTCCTCGACTCGCTTGATGCGCACGATGTCCGAGAACGGCATGATGTCATTGCCAAGAATTTCGTAAGGCGCGCGGTCCATATAGATATAGCCGTGCTTCTCCGCATCCAAACGCATCCCTGTGCCGCGAAGCATCTTCAAAAAGCCAAGCTGCAGCTCTTCAGGGCGAAGCTCGAACACGTCATTGAACGTCTTGCGGAAGGAGTCGTAATTCTCATGCGGAAGACCCGCGATTAAGTCCAGATGCTGATCGATCTTGCCGCTCTCCTTGACCTTCATAACGGTACGCGTCAGCTTCGTGAAGTTCTGGCGGCGTTGCACCGCTTCGTTCGTCAAGTCATTGGTCGATTGCACGCCAATCTCGAATCGGAAGATGCCAGGAGGCGCATGCTCTGCCAAATAATCCAGCACCTCTGGGCGCATAATGTCCGCCGTAATCTCGAACTGGAATACGCAGCCGCGATGATTCTCGATAAGGAACTGGAAGATCTCAAGCGCGTAGTCACGCTTAATATTAAACGTCCGGTCCACGAACTTAATCAGCTTCGCACCGGCATCAATTAAGTAGAGAATATCCGACTTCGTCCGCTCCATATCGAAATAACGGACGCCAACCTCGATGCTGGAGAGACAGAACTGGCAGCTGAACGGGCAGCCTCGGCTCGTCTCGAAGTAGACGACACGGCTAGCGAGACGCGGCACATCCTCCGCGAACCGATGCGGTGACGGCAATGTCGCCAGATCCAGCTTCGGACGCGGCGGATTCACTATGATCTCGATTCGTCCGTCCTGATGCTCCTTGCGGTACGCAAGCCCAAAGACGAGATGGAACTTGCATGTGCTGGACAGCTCTGTCAGCAGATGGTGGAACGTCTCTTCCCCTTCGCCGACGACGATATAATCGACCTGCGGCAGCCGCTCCAGCCAGAACGGCGTGTCGTAGCTCACTTCTGGACCGCCGAGCACGATTTTGATGCCTGGCTTTATTTTGCGGAGCATGTCGATGACCGTGATCGTCTCTTCAATGTTCCAGATGTAACAGGAGAAGCCGACCACATCGGCATTTCTCGCATACAAATCCGCGACGATGTTCATCGCTGGATCCTTGATCGTATATTCTGCAATATCGATATCAAAATCTTTCTCGCTGTACGCCTTCAAGCAGCGCAAAGCAAGCGAGGTATGAATAAATTTAGCGTTAAGCGTCGCCAATACGACTTTCATATTCGTCATTCCTTCACCAATCTTAGATAGAAACCATTCCTATATTGTAACGAACTTGATGGCAAAAAAGAAGAGCAGCTCCGTTCCCACGTGGGAATCAGCTACTCTTCCGTCTTTACGCGCGTACTTTCACGAACACTTTCTCTTTGCCTTGGAACTCAATAACCGGGAAACGCACTCGCCACTTGCCGTTGCCCTCATTCGTAACTTCGCCTGCAGCAAAGCCGCGCGGCTCGAAGCTGAACACTTGGTCGTAGTAGACCGTCAGCTGGATTTTATCATCCGGAAGCATACGGCGAAGCTCATAGCCGGTATTAATCGCCCAGAGGCGGAAATCCTGACTCGATTCATCACCATATACCATATAGAAGCTAGGCTCAATAACCGAATTAATAACGAGCCAGCCTTCCGCATCGCGCTTCACGTCGAACTGCTTCAGCTCTGTCGTGCCTTGCGACGTCTGGATAGCAGAGAATTGATCCTCCATCAGCTCGCGAATCTTGTCGGTCGAAGCGCCTGCAAGCGAAGCGGGCAGCTCCTGCGGCAGAAACTCGATCTTTGCCGGTGGGCTGTCTTCCAAATCATACAGCAGCATCTGAATGTTCAGCGATGAGATTGCAAAGTTCAGATCCGCTTGCGTCGCATCAATACCGGACGATGTGATGCCGATCAGCTGTCCATAATCGTTGAACAAGCCGCCACCCGAGCTGCCGTGGTCGATCGGCGCACTGATCTGGTAGAGCTGTGCCGAGTCAAAGATGATGTTGCTGATCACACCGTCCGACACCGTATTTTGAAAGCCAAGCGGGCTGCCGATTGCGACGACATGGTCGCCTTTATAAGCGGAGAAGCCGATCTCAACTGGAGCAATGCCAATCGGCGTCTTTGTTTGAATAATAGCTAAATCGGAAACTTTGTCGTAGCCAACAAGGCCCTGAATATCTATATCTTTGCCATTCAATGTAGTAATACTGCCTTCCGATGCGCCTTGCATCACGTGGTAATTCGTGAGGATCTCGTTCTCACCGACAACCACGCCGCTGCCTTGGGCAATATCGGTATTAATCATGACGACTTTGCTGTCATTCTTCGCGACGATCTGCTTCGTTGTCAGAACGACAGGCGCTTTCTCCTGCTCCTTCTGCTCGGCAGCTTCCTGCGCTTTCTTCGTAATCGCTTCAATCGAAGTAATACGAATGGAACGGTTTGCTGCCAGCTGAACGTCTGCACCAAGCGCCTCCGCTACGAAACGAAGCGGGACCATTGTGGCGCCACCGATCTGCTGCGGAGCCTGTGCAAGCGTGATCGTCTTCCCGTTCTGCACTGCTTTCTTCGAACCTAGCTGTAGAGAGATCGTCGTACGACCTTTCACAATGAAGATCGTCTTCGTCGTTGCTTCCCATGTCACGCTTGCCTGAAGGCTGCCAAAAACCGAACGCATCGGGACAAACGTTGTCCCATTGATCTGTTGAGCTGCCGGGTTAAGGGCGAGCTTCTTGCCGTCCAGGACGACTGTATATGTAGTCGATTGAGCTTTTGCGACCGCAGTCGTTGCTTTAGTCGTTGCAGTTGCAGCTGAAGCCGTGCCAGATGCCCCGATAAACGGTGATAGAATAAGACCTGCGGATATTACGGATAGCAATAGGTTGCTCTTCCATTTATTTGTCCATTTCACGCTGTAGGTTCCTCCAATAATCTCCCAAATCTTACATCTCTCTCTCGTAATCGTAACACTCGCAATCTTCTTTGTCTATGAAATGCATGTGAAGAAAATAATAGAAAAAGGGCTCTACTGCTGCTTAAATTCGGTAGGAGTCAGACCTGTTTCTTCTTTGAAATTACGCGAAAAGTAATGAACGCTGGCATAGCCGAGGCGTTCTGCGATCACTTCCATCTTCTCGCCGCTCAGCAAGTAATATTTGGCTTTGCGGATGCGTTCGGAGATGAGATACTGCTTCGGACTTTCGCCGGTGCATTTTCGAAAAAGCGATGAGAAATAGATCACGTGATAGCCGCACAGCGCTGCGAGCTCATTCACGGTCCAGTTCTTCTCTGGCTGTTTGTTGATCGCCGACAAGGCGGGATCAATCTTGCTCTGCTCCAGCGACCTTGGGCGCTTCGTCAGCTGGTTGCGGACAATGGCAGCGAGCAGCTCCGTCATGAGTGCGCGAAGGACAACCCTGAAGCCGGGCTGTTCGTTCAAATATTCGTTGACGATGCGCATGAGAATCGGCTCGAGACCGGGCAGCGTGAAGAAAGGCGGCAGCTCTAGCCGTTCATTGTTATCGATCTCAAGCTTGTAGCTAGCGCGGGTGCTCGCTTGAAGCGCTTCCTCGCTGCATGCTTCTATTGAATAAGCAGGGTGAACTGACGCCAGCGACTCCTGGATGTAGGCAAAATGAATGCCGATGAAAACCGCATCGCTCTTGACTGTGATTTTGTGCGGACAATGCGGTCCATACAGCGCGCTATCTCCAGCATGAAGCGTGTATTGCTCTTGACCGATGCGCACTTCGGCCTCGCCGGATAATAAGCAGAACAACTGGTAGTCCGGAATGATGCGCGGCCCCCACTGCTCAGCGGCAGGCACTTCCGCATGGCTCGCAAAATTCACTGTCGGCTGCAGGTCATCCATGGCGCCTAGCACGATATCTGGATATGGATACGGAGGCTCTTGGGGCATACGGCTGAACCACCTCAATTAGCAGGATATTTGAAAAAGCAGGATATTTGAAAAGTGCAAAGCCCTGTTTCGTATCTGTAAATACACCGCTTACAATCTACGTTATGCTTAGCACATGGAGTTGAAGGCATAAGGCAAGGTACAAACGATAACACGTTAAAACGCAATGGGCAATACGCAATTCGCAAGCAATCTACTTAATTATAGGGGGAATGGTTTCTATGCTAAGTCAAGCACAAATTGCAGAGTTTGAAAACAACGGTTTTTTAAAAGGTGATGTCGTACTGAGCGACGCCGAAGTCGAGGAGCTTCGCGAAGAGCTCGATAAAGTAATGAACGGTGAAACAGTGAAGAAGCCTGTGCTGAACCATAATATGCTGGGCTCTGATTCCCCTTATGACAATATGAAAATGGTCGCAAGCGCGAAAGTCGTCCAAATCGTTAATATATGGCTAGCCAGCGACCGGTTCCTGCAGCATGCAGGACATCCGACTATCTGCGAAGAAGTGGCTCAGCTGTGCCATTCCAACTCGCTGCGCATCTGGCATGATCAAATTCAATATAAACCGCCGATTACTGGCGGACCAACGGCATGGCATCAGGATCACCCTCTGTGGCCGATCATCCAGCCTGCCGACCTCGTCAGCGCATGGGTCGCGCTTGATGATGCCGTCATCGAGAACGGCTGCATGTGGATGGTGCCCGGCAGCCATAAGTGGGGCAACCACCAGCGCTACCTGTCCAGCACGAAGGAGTTCAAGCCGTTCCACAAGCAGCCGGAAATGCTGCCGAACAACGCGAACGTGGAAGCTGTGCCGTTCGAGATCAAAAAAGGCCAAGTGGGCTACCACCACTGCCTGACTTGGCACGGCAGCCCGCACAACCGCTCCGAGATGAAGCGCCGCGCCATCGCTGTTCACTACATGCCGGGCCACACTCGCTACGAGCCGATCGGCGAGCACGTCATGCTCTCGTATGTCAACGTTAAGCCGGGCGAGCTGCTCGTTGGCGATCATTTTCCAGAGGTGTACCGGAAGCAAGGGGTTCAGGTATAGGTTGTTGGATTGTGCTCAGAGCCGCGCGGAATGCGCGGCTTTTTGTTTTGTCTAGTACCTGTCTTCCCGACTCTCAGCTACCACCTCTCCCAGTCTCCTGCGCCAATAGAGGCTATTTCCTCTCTCGGATCACCATTCCCATCATTTCATACATTGAAAGAGGCTTTATCCTCTCTCAGCGAAATTGTAAAATGAGCGCCACCACACAAGCCAGTTAGTCTTTCTCTTTCGACGCTGAGAGATCATATAGGCTCTCTCGGGCGATTTTCCGCGGTTTTTAGCCCCCGCCATTTGTGCGCAATCGCTTCTTTCGGTATAGTAGATGCGATAACCAATTCGGATCGTACTAGGAGCGTAGATAGATGAATAAGAAACATTCAGCAAGACCGCCGAAACAGCAGCAGTCCCCACGTGCGGGAAGCGCTTCGCGGAGTGTGCCTGCAGCGCCGGCACAGCCGCAGCAAAGCAGCGGACGCGCGCAAGGGCAAACGCAGCGGACAGCCGCGCAAGCGCCCCGTCAATACGGCAAATCCGCGGCCGCAGGTCCGGGCAACCGGCGACCAGCCGCAGCTCAGCCGCAAGGCAACGCCAAGTCTGCACGACGCCCTGCTCCAACCCAACGACCGGCAGCGTCAGCGCCAAGCAAAAGCTATGAAGTGCAGGAGCAGATGGAGCTGCTCACCTTCCTGCTGCAAGAGGTGAAGGGCGAAGGACGCAACGCAATCAAAGCGATGCTGAGCCGCGGGCAGATTGCCGTGAGCGGCACACCGCAGAAAGTGTACAATTACTTGCTGCAGCCGGGGCAAACAGTGACGGTGTCGAAGGAGCGTATTATTGAGACTCCACCGCTCATCGGTCTCACGATCCTCTATGAGGATGCCGATGTCATCGTCGTCATTAAAGAAGCCGGCCTCTTGTCCATCGCTACCGATCAGGAGCCCGAGCTCACCGCCTATCGGCAGCTGACGGCACACGTTCGTGCCAGCAATCCAAGTGGACGTATCTTCGTCGTTCACCGTCTAGACCGTGATACTTCAGGTGTCATGATGTTCGCCAAGAGCGAGAGCGTACAGCAGCAGCTGCAGACGACATGGCAAGATACGGTCAAGGAACGCACCTACATTGCGCTCGTCGAGGGTAAAGTAAGGAAGCAAGAAGACACGATCTCCTCTTACCTCAAAGAAAGCAAGACGCTCAAAATGTACTCCACTTCGAACCAGCCTGACGCCCAGCACGCTGTCACGCATTATAAGGTATTGGAGCAAAACAGCCATTTTTCACTGCTTGAGGTGTCTCTCGAAACCGGACGAAAGAATCAAATCCGCGTGCATATGGAAGACATCGGTCATCCGATCGTCGGCGACAAGAAGTACAGCTCCCGATCCAAAGCGCTGAACCGCCTTGGCCTGCATGCCCGTGTGCTTGCATTCGTGCATCCGACAACCGGCAAGCTGGTCCGCTTCGAGTCTGACATTCCGCGTGCGTTCTTCCAGCCCTTCAAAGAAGGCTTTACTCGAAAATAACAAGGAGGCAGCTTGGGCATGTCCAAAGCAGACAACATGCTGGCCATTCTATGGCTGCTCAAAACGAATAAACGCATGACCGCCAAGCAGCTGGCTGAAGCGCTCGAAATGCACATCCGCACCGTATATCGCTACATTGATGCGCTGTGCGCGAGCGGCGTTCCGATAGTCGCCGATGCGGGACATAACGGCGGCTACAGCCTGCTTGAGCACTTTAAGGAATCCCCGCTTTTCTTCGACCTCGATGAGCAGAAAGCGCTCGTTCAAGCTGCGCTTTTCGCGGAGGAAGCGGGTTATCCCTACACGGATGTGCTCAAGCGAGCCATAACGAAGCTGAAACGCTACACGAATGAGGAACAGCGCAGCGAGCTCGACCGACATCTATCCGGCTTTGAGGTCATAAACGCAGAAGCACACACAAGCATCAGCATCGAACCTCTCCTAAAGCAGCTGGAACAAGCCGTCGCAAGCTGCAGTACACAGCTCATTGCCTACCAGAAAGGCTTCGGTATGGATGTTGAGCAGCGCCGCATTAATCCATACGGTCTCATCCACTGGCGGGGCAAATGGTACATGATTGCCTTCTGCCATCTCCGCGAAGACCTCCGCAGCTTTCGAGTTGACCGCATTCAGACAATCACCGGGTCGGATGATCGCTACGAGCGCCCTGTCGACTTCTCGGCACGCGACTACCTCAGGCAGAACATGAAGCCATGGCTGACAAGCGACGAGCCGCTCGTACGTGTTGTCATTAAAGGACACCCGCGCGCATTGGAAGCACTGACAGAGCATTGGCTGTTCAATGATTCTTTGATTGAGCGCATGAGTGATGAGGCACATTTTATGATGGATGAGAAATCGCTGCTAACTTATATCCCCCACCATCTGCTCGGCTACGGTATGCGCATTCAAGTACAGGAGCCGCCAATGCTCCGCGAGCATCTGATCGAGCTAATGACAAAACTGCTCGTTTATTATCAAGATCCGACAAATTTCGATAAATGAAGAAATTGTAAAGAAGCGTGAGAAAACGAGAGAAAACAAGGTAAAACCTTCTCGTTTTCACTATATTTTGATTTTTCTGAATATTTACTTAATAGGCGAATTGCCTGTACACTAAGGTCAGATCAAACAAGACGCACTCGCTACTCAAACTGAGGGAAACCAAGGAAACCGGCAAACGAGCGAGGGGCTCTAATGATCAACCAGCTTAAACCAGTTCTAACAGAGAGGGGATAGTCCATTGAAATAGGTTAGCGAAGTATGTCCCCTATTAATTCGGAAAGGAGTATCCGGTTTAGTGATTCTGGGACATGCGGGATCATGATTAAGGACAAAGACGACGGATATATTCGGATCGCTAGGTTACATCGCGATAATGCAAAGCAACACCCGAAAATGTAAGGTAACAACAAATACGAAAATGTAAAGCAACGGCAGTTGTTTGAAGTGAATGGAGTGCAGGTTACAATTGAATAGTAATAGTGAGTATCGATAGGGATTTCGGTTGTCTTAGACAAGCGGGATCCCTATTATACTGTTTTCTTGCAAGCACCGATGCCCCCGATCTGTTTCTTCTTCCCCATCACCACCACTTATCTAGCCGACCACAGCATTACGCTGTTACTTACGACTCTGAGACTCATTCACCTCCCTTCTCTCTGAATAAATCATTCCGCCCTATGCCCTGTATAGAGAAGAACCGGTGCCCAGGCTCCGGTTTTTTTGGGTTTGACACGAGAACTGAATTTGATTATCATCTAATTAGATAAACATTAAATTATAGTCCGATTAACGAGATGAAAGGCAGGTCTCTGCTATGATGCAGCTCGACAAAATTGTCAATTACCACAAGGCACTGGCTGATCCCACCCGAGTTCGGATTTTGATTCTGCTGTCGGAGGGCGAGCTGACCGGGCAAACATTAGCAGAGAAGCTCTGCCTCTCTCCCGCTACGATTACCCATCACGCCGCCAAGCTGCGTGCTGTCAGCTTAATTCATGAACGGCGCGACAAGAACGCGATCTATTTCTCGCTGGACCGCTATTTTTTGAAGCAATATGAAGGCTCTCTCCAGTCTATTCTGGCGAAGCCAAGCGAAAATACGACCGAAGCAAAGGAGCTAGAAACGATGGATGAGAAGAACGAGCGGCTGAAGCAGTCCGTCCTGCGCAATTTTATGACGGCAGACGGCAAGCTGAAGCATATTCCGGCGCAGTTGAAGAAGAAAAGAATCGTGCTGGAGCATCTTGCGGAGCAGCTGCAGGAAGGCCGCAAATATACGGAGAAAGAACTGAACGCGTTCATTCAGCAGTACCATGCCGACTTCGCGACGATTCGCCGGGAATTCATCATGCACGCTTACTTGTATCGTGAACAAGAGGTCTATGAACGGAATCCGCTTGAAATGTGGGAACGCTGGGAGACATTATCTTAAGCCAAATGAAATGGAGGCACCGATCACAATGAGCCATTCGACCTCGAGTATTGCAAAAACACCTGAACCACCTTACTATGCCGTCATTTTCACCTCTGAGCGTACAGATGGCGATAACGGCTACGGCGCGATGGCGGATCGCATGGTTGAGCTTGCCAGCGGTCAACCGGGCTTCCTCGGCGTGGAGAGCGCGCGGGATAGCAGCGGCGTCGGCATCACCGTCTCTTACTGGGATTCACTCGAAGCGATCAAGAGCTGGAAAGAGAATCCGCTCCATCTCGGTGCTCAGCGCAAAGGACAGACGGACTGGTATGCGGCATACGGCGTGCGAATTAGCCGCGTGGAACGGCAATACTTTCTCTAAACAAACAAGGGCCGCCCCACAATCCGGATTCTCTCGAACCCGATCGGGGCAGCCCTTTTTGATATGTTACTCGTTCGTAACGCTGTTTTCCTTCAAGATAACGTCATGAGCGCCGCCTTCAACGATGCTTGTCGCCGATACAAGCGTGATGCGGGCATTCTTCTGCAGCTCCGCAATTGTCAGCGAGCCGCAGTTGCACATCGTCGATTTGATCTTGTGGATCGTCTTGCCGAGGTTCTCTTGCAGGCTTCCCGCGTATGGCACGTAGGAGTCTACGCCTTCCTCGAACATCAGACCCGCCTTGCCGCCAGTGTCATACCGCTCCCAATTTCGCGCACGGTTCGAGCCTTCGCCCCAGAACTCTTTCACGAAATTGTTGCCCACCTTCAGCTTCCGCGTCGGGCTCTCGTCGAACCGCGCGAAATATCTGCCCATCATAACGAAGTCCGCGCCCATTGCCAGCGCAAGCGTGATGTGGTAATCGTGAACGATACCGCCGTCCGAACAAATTGGAACGTAAATGCCCGTCTGTTCGAAGTATTCGTCACGCGCAGCCGCAACTTCGATAAGCGCCGATGCTTGTCCGCGGCCGATACCCTTCTGTTCCCGCGTAATACAGATTGAGCCGCCGCCGATGCCTACTTTGATGAAGTCCGCGCCTGCCTCGACCAGATAAAGGAAGCCTTCGCGGTCAACGACGTTACCTGCGCCGATCTTCACATCAAAGTTCGATTTCACATATTGAATCGTACTCTGCTGCCACTCCGAATAGCCGTCCGAAGAATCAATGACAAGCACGTCTGCTCCTGCCGCAACAAGCGCCGGTACGCGCTCTTCATAGTCCTTCGTGTTAATACCCGCGCCAACGACGTAGCTCTTGTTGGAATCGAGCAGCTCAGACGGATTCTCTTTGTGCTCGTCATAGTCTTTGCGGAATACGAGATAATCGAGGTTATTCGCTGCATCCACAACAGGCAGACAATTCAGCTTATGATCCCAGATGAGGTCATTTGCTTCCGACAGCGTAATGCCGGACTTCCCATAAATGAGCTTCTCGAACGGCGTCATGAAATCACTTACCAGCTTCGAGAGCGAATCCCGGCTGAGCCGGTAGTCACGGCCTGTGACGATGCCGAGCAGCTTGCCATTCGCTGTACCGTCGCTTGTAATGGCTACAGTCGAGTGGCCTGTCCGTTCCTTAAGCTCCAGCACGTCACTTAGCGTATGGCTTGGCGTCAAGTTCGAGCGGCTGACAACGAAACCTGCCTTATAGCTCTTCGCCTTGCGCACCATTGCCGCTTGGCCCTCTACACTCTGGGAGCCGAAGATGAACGAAATACCGCCGCTGCGCGCGAGCGCAACCGCCATCCGATCATCAGATACGGCCTGCATGACTGCCGATGAGAACGGGATATTGAGCGAATACGCCGGCTTCTCGCCTTTCTTGAATTTGACAATCGGGGTTTTAAGCGTGACGTTGGAAGGATTGCACGCCTTCGTCGTTAAATTCGGCACCAGCAGAAATTCACTAAAGGTGCGGGATGGTTCCATGTAATAGTGTGCCAAAACATACGCCTCCGATCGATTCACGTTGATAAATTTTTACAAGCATATCACAGCGTATAAAAACAAGCAATGCACCTTTTTCTACTTTTACTTCATTGCCGTATTCAAGAGCGTTATCGCTTTGTTCCGTTGCGGATCATCCACGTTAAATTTATCCGAGAGCCGGCTAACCATATGGTAAGCCGTCCTATCGTTCACTACGCCGGTCACAGCTAGCTTCTCATTCGATTGGAACGCGCGCACTGCATTCTCAGTATCTGCGTTAAAAATACCAATGCTCGTGCCAACATTGTAGCTGAGCACTTGGAGCATCTTTTGCACGGTTACCACTTGATCTCCGTAATCGCCGGCTTTCAGCTTGAGGCCAACCGGCAGTCTCGGAAGCATCGTATAATCCGGAGCGGCCACCAAGGCCGTTGGATCGATGCCCTTTTTATGAATCCAGCTCCCCTTAGGCGTACGCCACTGCGCTTCGGTTAGCTTCAGCACGGAGCCATCCTTCAACTGGCGGAAGTTCTGAACTATGCCTTTGCCAAAAGTCTTCTCGCCAACCACCTGCGCGCCTGCATCCTCTTTGAGCGCTGCCGTCAGCACCTCTGCGGAGCTTGCCGTGTGTGCATCGACGAGAATGGCAATCGGCAGCTTCCACGGTTCTTTCTGGCTTGAGGTATGGGTAATGACATGCTTCTCGTCTTTATAGACGACTTGAACGATTGTTTGCCCTTTCGGCACAAACCGGTTCGCAATTGTAATCGTCGGATCAAGCAGACCGCCCGGGTTGCCGCGCAGATCAAGCAGCAGCGACTTCATGCCTTTCTTCTGCAGCGCTTCGATCGCCGCTGCGAACTCCTCCGCCGTCTTCTCTGCGAAACGGCTGATCGTAATCTCGCCAATACCGCCTTGCTTCATCTCGTAAGCTACGGTCAGCATCGGAACAGCGCCGCGAGGTATCGTCATATCGATTGTCCCGTTCGTCCCTTCCCGTCGGACGGAGACCTTCACCTTCGTGCCCTCTTCACCTTGCAGCAGAGCCTTCAGACCGGCAAGCTCGATCCCGCTCGTCCGCTTGCCCTCAATGGTAACGAACGTATCGCCAGCTTTCAGCTGGGACTTGTCCGCTGGCGTTCCTTTAATGATTTTATCAATAATAAACTCGCCGTCTTCTTCACGAATTTCCACGCCGATTCCGACAAAATGATCCTCATACGACTGAACGAACTGCTCGCCCTTCTCGCCGGTCATATAGACGGAATACGGATCACCGAGCGAGGCGACCATCCCTTCGGCCGCGCCGTCTACAAGCGACTTCGCTTCTGCGCCGTTCAAGTATTGACTCATAATTTCGTTGTACGCGTAAGATAAGTTCTTAAACGCCGCCTCTTTCATCACGGGATACTGAATCAGCATACTGATTCTTCCTCCTGCAAACCCTGCCGTAACTGCGATAACGAGAACGATGGCTAACGTTATCCTCCGGCGCTGCTTAACTGCTTGCTCACCATAAACACTCATGCCAACACCTCTTCCAAAATGAACCTGTAACTCACTCTATCGCATTCAGGCAACCGTCGCAAGTTCATGTACCAAAGGAAAAAGGCGCCCGTGTAGCCGGAACGCCTTTCATTAAAGTTTAGTTATTGACTTCTTCTAGAGTGCGATAGTCTCCGTCTGAAGATTGAGCCAAGCGCGTTCCGCATCCGAGAGGATGACAGGCAAAGCTTTGAGACTGTCTTCCAGCTCGGACGGCTGCTGCGGTCCGACGATCGCAGCGACCGGGAACGGCTGATTCAGCACATAAGCGAGCGCAATATGATTCGCGGTTACGCCGTACTTCTCGGCCAGCACCGACGCTCTGCGTTTACGCTCCCAGTTCTCCTCGCTGTAATTGACACGAACCATTTCTGCATCCTCACGGTTCTCCGGGGAATAACGGTTCGTGAAGAAGCCGCCGGATTGCGATGACCAGGAGAAAATCGGCAGCTGCGATTTCTCATGCCAAGCTTCGTCCTCGGCAGTCGTCGATACGCAGCCAGCCCAGCGCGCTTCGTTCGGCCTTGCCAGCGCCAGGTTCGGGCTGCTGCATGCGAAGCCCGTCATGCCATGCTTCGCCGCGTAAGCATTGGCTTCCTGAATCCGTGCGACGCTCCAGTTGGATGCGCCAATCGAACGGCAGCGCCCTGCGGCGATCTGTTCGTTCAGCCCTTCCAAAATATAGCCGACATTAACGTTCGGATCGTCGCGATGAAGCATGTACATATCCATATAATCCGTCATGAGCCGATCGAGCGATTCGACTAAATCGCTTTCAATGCATGTTTTCGTCATCCGCGATTGCTCGTACGGATGCGCTCCTTTGCCGATGATGACGATATCGCTGCGATTGCCACGCGCTTCCATCCATAGTCCAATCGCGCGAGCGGAGCTTTCGCCGTAAATATGTCCCGTATCGATCGCGTTGCCTCCGACTGCGATAAAAGCGTCAAGCAGTCCGGAAGAGTAGTCCATCCGATTCTTATCCAGCATCATAGAGCCATGCACCAACTGGGTAACGCCCTGTTCGATGCCTGCTACGGCAATTCGTTTCATCGGTTCTGCACTCCTTCATATCGTTATATTGCTCATTATAGTAGAGGATTTTGCTTTTAAAAATCGAAATATATTGCATAGGGATACAACGATATTGATTCTACAGGGAGAGATTACGCCAATGGTCCAGCTGCAGCATTTGACGCTTCCGCTTCAGCGGAATAATCGGTTCTACTGCTTTCCCGAGTCCGCCGGCTACTACCGGCATTATCAGGGCCATGAGGTGCGCCGCGCCGCAGGTATGCTGCAGGAATTCAATCTGCATCTCGTAACAGCAGGCGTCGGCTATGTCGAGCTGGAACAGCAGCGCTACGAGCTTACGGCCGGCGATGCCTTTCTATATTTCCCGGGCGATAAACAAGTGTATTACGCCGATAAAGAACGTCCGTGGGACTTCAAATGGATCCATTTCTACGGCAGCGGCATCCTCGCCGATCTGACCGAGCGAGGCTTCCACCGCTCGATCGGCTGGCGAATACGCTCATCCTCCGTGCTGGAGAGTCTGATCGACGAGCTGCTTCTAGAGATGGACCAGCATAAAATGCTTCATCCGAGCCGTATCTCAATGCTGATGTACGGCATTATCGCCGAGTTCATCGAGCAGGCTGAGCCGGTTTCCGCACCGGGCGCTGGCGCATCCGCCATTGAACGTATGCTGAAGCTGCTGCCAGAACTGCAAGCGGCGGCCACCGAACCGTTCGATCTCGACGAATGGGCGGCTCGTGCGGGAACGAACCGATATGCCTTCTGCCGATGGTTTCGCCGCGCGGCAGGCCAAACGCCTCTGGAGTTCGTGACTATGTGCCGCATTCAGCGCGCGAAGCAGTTGCTCGTCGAACGGCAAAGCTTAAGCGTACAGGAGATTGCGCGATTGTCCGGCTACATGCACCACAGCTATTTCAATAAGCGTTTTCAGGAAAGCGAGAATATGACGCCGACCGCTTACCGCCAGCAATTTTATATGCAGTCGCTTGTTCATACCCCCGATTTGGGCTACAATCAATGAAAATAGGCACGAAATAGAGAGATAAAGGAGTAGGAGAACTTATGTATAAATTGATTGCTATCGATATTGACGACACCTTGCTGACGGATGAATGTACGGTAACGCCGGGAACGAAGGAAGCGCTAATCGCTGCGATGGAGAGAGGCGTTTTCGTCACGCTGGCAACCGGCCGCATGTTCCCTTCCGCGCGGAAGATTGCCAATCAGATCGAATTGAACGTTCCGATCATCACGTATCAAGGCTCTAGCGTCAAAACCTTGCTTGACGAGCAAGTGCTCTACGAGCGTTACGTGCCGCAGGATGCGGCGGAGCTGCTGATGAACTATTGCGAGGAGAACAACGTCCATCTCCAGCTGTATACCGACGATATCATTTATGTTAGAGAAGACAACCAGCACGCGAGAGACTACTCGAAGCTGGCGAACCTCCCGTTCGTCGTTGAGCCGGATTTCAAATCGCTAATCAAGCGTCCGACTGCCAAAATGCTCATGATCGACGACCCTGCTCGCCTCGACGAAGTGGCTGCTGACTTGAGAGATCTGATTGGCGCGAACACGCATATTACTAAATCTAAGCCGCACTTCCTCGAAGTGACGCATAAGGAAGGCACCAAGGGCCATGCGATTTCGTTCATGGCGCAGCACATCGGCTGCACGATGGACGAAGTCATTGCGATCGGCGATTCCTGGAACGATCACGAAATGATCGAGGTAGCTGGACTCGGCGTGGCGATGGGCAATGCGGTTCAGAAGCTGAAAGACATCGCGCAGTATATTACGAAAACAAACAATGAAGAAGGCGTACGCCATGTCATTGAGAAGTTTATTTTGCAGCCGGAGACGGTATAAGTTGTAATGGAGAGAGCTGTGCCTGCGGGCGCAGCTCTTTTTGATTAGGATGACGCAACGGTGAAGTATGTCCATAAGGTGAGCAGCAGCGATGTCACGAGCATTGCGATTAACGGCTTCACCACCGATGCTCGCTGGCCATCTCCCCGCAGGTTCACGTTTAGCCCAAGAGCGACCATCGCCATCGTGAGCAAAAATGTGGTTAACATCGTCAGCCCATTCGTCAGAGCAGGCGAGGATTGCAGAATTGCTTGGCCGGAACCGCTGCTGCCGAGCAGGCTCATGAGCATGAAGCCGAGCAGAAACCACGGCATTGCGATTGGTTGGGCACCAGCGGCATCAGCTTGCCTATTGCCTTGTGCACGTGCGCTGCGAATGCGCTTCATGACTGCTACAAGCACTAGGCACAGCGGCACGAGCAGGAAGACGCGCCCTAGCTTCGCGAGCAGTGCGAGCGCCAGCGCATCTTGCCCCGCCGGCGCTGCTGCCAGCGCGACATGGGCAATTTCGTGCAGGCTGGTCCCAGACCAGACGCCGTATTGCAGCCCAGTGAGTCCGAGAATTGGCCGCAGCAGCGTGTAGCCGACTGCGAAGATCGTGCCGATGAGGGCGATTAGCCCTGCGCTGAGCGCGGTCTCTTCTTCCTTGGCCTGGAGAATCGGCGATACGGCGGCAATCGCAGCCGCACCGCAGATGCCAGTGCCGATGCCAAGCAGCAGCGACAGCTTCATGTCGGCCTTGAGCCATTTCGCCAGCAGCAGCGTGCAGCCAATCGCGAAGACCGCAGCCAGTGCATCGCGCCCGAGAAGGCCGAGCCCTTCTTGGAATACCTGCGCAATATTCAATTTCAACCCATAGAGGATGATAGCGAGTCGAAGCAAGCTTTTGCCTGAGAAGGTGATACCGGATCGCAGAGTGTCCTGCGGATATCCGCAGAAGTGCCGGTATAGAACGGCCAGCATAATGGCACAGGCCATCTGCCCAGCGTAGTGGAAACCGGGCAAGCGTGAGATGCCGAACCCTGCTGCGGCAATGAGAAAGGTAAAACCGATACCGGGCAGTCTCTGCTGGAGCGCGGATACGGACGGTGCTTGATGTACTTGCACGGAGGCAAGCGGCTTCACGGTATTCGTATGTTGGATTGCTGCCATAGCGGATTGCCACCTCCTGGACGATCGAATAAGATGGTTCCCATTATACGTGGCGCTGCCTTATAAGAGAAATCAATCATAATGATAAAATAAATAAACAATTGTTATGTTATCGTTATTCATTAATCGCAGCCTTGTGAGCAGCGGATGCCCGTTACCTTTTTGTAACTTTACTCGTTGAACAACCGTCTATAATGATAGAGTAAACACCTACAACGCGGAGGGATCCTTATGTTCGGCAATCGCTTTAAACATCCACTAAAACAACTTACACTCGGCGCACTTGGCACACTCGTCATCGCCGTTTCTGCCCCGCTGGCCTTTGCGGATGAAGCCCCACCAACTGCAACGACCAATACCGGCACCGTCACAGCGGTACCGATCAGCGCTCAGCTTCCTGCTTCAGGCGCCGTAAAGATTCAGGAGAATAAGCTGACCTTTAAGGACGAGGTCTTTGATTATGAGCTTCATCTGCCGCTCATTAGCGGTATGAAGGATGCAAAATACCAGCAAGCGCTAAATGCTAATATTACTGCTCGCGCGATGGCCGTTGCGAATGAGCTTCATAAGCAAGCGAAGGATGACGCCGCTGCGGCGCAAGGAGACTACGAATTCCGCCCATACTCCGTTTATGTAAGCTTTGAACTCATCTCGGACGGCAGCGAGGCAGCGGGCAATATTCTGTCATTCAAAGTGCTCACATATACGTTCACTGGCGGTGCTCACGGCGCTACAATTGCTCAAACCTATAACGTACGCAACGCGGCAACCGCTTCCCAGCTCAAGCTGAAGGATCTGTTCGGCAGCAACTATAAAGCAATCATCAATAAAACAGTTAAGGCTGAAATTACAGCCAATCCAGACTATATTTTCGCTGATTCGTTCAAAGGCATTTCAGATAATCAAGCCTTCTACGTGAAGGACAATAAGGTTTATTTCATCTTTCAGCAGTACGAGATCGCGCCATATGCAGTCGGCATGCCTGAGGTAGCTGTGAACATCCCAGCGCCAAGCAATCTGGCATCACTCCCTGTCGTTGTCAATGGTACGAAGGCCGCTGCTGCGAAGCTGTATGTGAACAAGCAAGGCGTCGCTATGGCGTCGCTTCGCCCGATTGCCGTGCAGCTTGGCTACACAATTGGCTGGAATGCGAAGACGCAAAGCGTGGAGCTTACAAAAGGCGCACAGTGGACATCGCTCCAGGTCGGCAAAGACCGTTACACCTACGCTCGGATGGCTCCATTCACGCTCGGCACCGCGCCGGTTGTGAACGACAAGTCGATCTATGTGCCGCTCACGTTCTTCTCGCAAGTGCTGAAGGCGCAAGTGGCTTATGGCCAGGAATCGGTTACGATTGCGGAGGCCGCGAAGTAAGAAAAAAGAAGCTGAGAGAACGTATTTGTTCTCTCAGCTCCATTTTCGCGCGATTTTGCCTCTGAGAGCACGTATATGCTCTCTCAGATACGCGCAGACTGCTTTTCGCGCGCGATTACGCACTAAGAGAACGTATATGATCTCTCAGCTTCATTTTCTCGCGATTTCGCCTCCGAGAGATCGTATTTGCTCTCTCAGCTCCGCGCAATCCGCTTTTCGCGCGCGATTACGCACTGAGAGAACGTATTTGTTCTCTCAGCTTCTTTTTCTGCGCGAATCCATGCTGAGAGCACGTATATGCTCTCTCAGATACGCGCAGACTACTTTTCGCGCGCGATTACGCGCTGAGAGAACGTATATGATCTCTCAGCTTCATTTTCGCGCGATTTTGCCTCCGAGAGAACGTATTTGTTCTCTCAGCTTCATTTTCACGTGATTTTGCCTCCGAGAGCACGTATATGCTCTCTCAGATACGCGCAGACTACTTTTCGCGCGCGATTCCGCGCTGAGAGAACGTATTTGTTCTCTCAGCTTCATTTTCACGTGATTTTGCCTCCGAGAGATCGTATTTGCTCTCTCAGCTCCGCGCAGACTACTTTCGTGCGCGATTACGCACTAAGAGAACGTATATGATCTCTCAGCTTCATTTTTGCACGATTTTGCCTCCGAGAGCACGTATATGCTCTCTCAGATACGCGCAGACTACTTTTCGCGCGCGATTCCGCGCTGAGAGAGGGAAAAACCTCTCTCCGAGCAAAAATTTAAAGAAAATAACGTGATCGCGGCGCTGAGAGAGGAAAAATCCGCTATTGGCGCAGTGGACGGGAGGGTTCTGAGACTGGGGGTTTGTTGGCAGCTTGGCGCTCGGACAACTATCGAACTCGTTTGTGGATCGCCGGAAGAGACCCTATACCGTACACAAGCCATGCGAAAGACTCATTCGTCACGCCGAAAGTCGCAGCCAATTGGTCCAAAGTATTTGCTTCAATACCATGGCCGCCGTAATGGATCCAAAAAAAAAAAAACAGGGAAGGGTTCCCCCCTGCCCTGCCCCTACCATGCCTTACCTTACTAACTCCATCTTCTATATCCCCGCAAGCACCTGGTACCATACACCTTTCGGCGAATAAAGGTTTTTGCGAACTTCATCCCACCCGCCAAGGTAGCTAATATCGAACAGATCCTCAGGTACTTTATAGCTGTCCTTCATCTTCTCCATCACAGCCGGATCGATCGGACGGAAGCCGTAATCGGCGAACACCTGTTGTGCTTCCGGAGTGAACATATAGCTCAGGAACGCCTCCGCCACTTTGCGCGTGCCGTGCTTGTCGACGTTCTTATCGACAATCGCCGCTGGATTCTCAATGAGAATCGTTGACTTCGGCACAACAATCTCATAAGGCACGCCGCTCTTGATACGAGAACGCAGCTCGTTCTCATACGTCACTATGACATCGCCAACTCCGTACTCGAAGGCCGCCATCGAGGCACGGCCGCTTTTGTCCAGCGATTCCACGTTCTTGTGGATCCGCTTCAGGAAATCTTTCGCATACGCCGGATCCTTCTTCCCCGTCTTCGCTTCAGACTCCTTCAGCCCCGCGCCGTACATCGCATTAATGTCCCACTGCGCTCCCCCGGATGTTTTCGGGTTCGGGTAAAGCACCTTCACGCCTTTGCGGGTCAAATCATCCCAGTCATGAATGCCCTTCGGATTGCCCTCGCGCGTACCCATGACTGCAATCGAGCGCGTAATCATGCCGCGATTAGGGGCGGAGCGCCAATCGCTCGTAATAAAGCCTGCTTTTGCAATTTTATCAATATCGCTCTCCATCGCGAGAGCGGCAATATCCGCTTCGAATCCGCCGGCTATGGCGCGTGCCTGCGTACCTGACGCTTCATACGACTCTTGGAAAGTAACCGTCTGCCCCGTCTTCGCTTTCCATTCCTTCGCAAATTGCGGCAGCAGCTTGCTGAATGCATCTCTCGCGACCGAATAAGCGCCGATAACGAGCGTGACATCGCCTTTTTTCACAGCAGCAGCAGCAGCAGTACCATCTCCGCCGCTTGCCGGCTTGGCCTCACCACTATTACCGCAAGCAGCCGTCAGCAGCAGCGCAATTGAGACAAGTGCCAATCCAGCCATGCGCCATCCTTTTGTTAGGGTAGGTTTCATCGTTTACACAACGCTTTCTATCAAGTATCAAGTCGGCTGTGGCCGCAATTAGATATGCATCGGCATTGGGTCTTCTTTCAGCTTGTTCTCCATAATCCACGTGTCATCGTCGTTGAAGAGGTATGCACGGTGGATGAGTACGTTGATCTCTTCTCCCGGCTGCAAAACATCCTTCTCCAGGGAACGATAAGTAATCAGCTTAATGTCGCCGACCACCACTTCAACCATCCATTCACTTCCGCGGAAGTGAAGATGTTTCACTGTCCCCGGAACCGTTGCCGAAGGGAGACGGAACTCGTGGCGCTTGCCGATCTCAATATATTCCGGACGAATAAGCGCTTTTGTTCCCGGCCAATTGGCCGCTTCCTCGAAGCCCTTGAGCAGCTCCACCTGATCCACAATCGTCGACTCGCCGATGAAGCTCGCCACGAACTGAGTTTGCGGGCTCTTATAAATATCCCAAGGCGTACCCTTCTGCTCCAGGCGCCCTTTGTTAATGATCATAATTTCGTCAGCTACTTCAATCGCTTCGTCTTGGTCATGCGTAACGAAGATCGACGTAATGCCGAGACGCTCGATCATTTCTTTCAGCCAAGTGCGCAGCTCCGTACGGATCTTCGCATCAATCGCAGCAAAAGGCTCATCAAGCAGCAACAGTTGAGGCTGAGGAGCAAGCGCCCTTGCAAAAGCAACCCGCTGCCGTTGTCCGCCAGAGAGCTGGTGCGGATAACGATGCTCGAAGCCTTTTAGCCCCGTAAGCTCCAGCAATGACATGACTCGCTCACGAATAACATCCTTCGCTGCCTTCTTCACCTTTAGTCCGAATGCAACGTTGTCGTAGACCGTCATATGCTTGAACAACGCGTAGTTCTGAAAAACAAATCCGATCCCGCGCTCCTGAGGAGGCAGATCATTCACTCGCTTGCCGTGAAACACAATATCGCCGGAAGTCGGCGACTCGAGACCCGCCAGCATGCGGAGAATCGACGTTTTGCCGCCGCCGCTTGGGCCCAGTAGGCCGATCAATTGTCCTTTGGCAATGTCGAAGCTGACATCGCGAACCGCATGAAAATCACCGAACTGTTTATTTAAACCGCGCACCTCGATATGCATCGCTTAATGCACTTCCTTTCTCTTCTTGGCCCATTCCATAAGCAGCAGCAGTCCGACGGAGAAAGCCGCAAGCACAAGCGCTACGCTGCTCGCCGCCGCTACATTGAAATTCTCTACATCCTGATAGACGAGCGTTGTCGCCGTCTGCGTCTTATTCATAATATTGCCGGAGACGACGAGCACAGCGCCGAACTCCCCAAGCGATCTCGCAACCGTAAGCACGACGCCATAGATGACGCCCCAACGGATAGACGGCCATGTTACTTTCCAGAACGTGTACCACGAGTACGCGCCGAGCGTCGAGGCCGCCTCTTCCTGCTGAGCCCCAATCTCCTGCAGCACCGGCATTACTTCGCGCACCATGAGAGGGAATGTAACGAACAATGTCGCAAGAATCATCCCTGGCAGCGCATACACCACTTTAAATCCGATATCCTCGAAGAACGTACCAAGCACCGAGCTCGGTCCGAGCATAAGCACAATCATCAAACCGCCGATAACAGGAGATACCGCGAACGGCAGATCGACGATGCTGTTCATAAAAGCTTTAAGACGCCTGCCGAGCCAGGTCCCGCGAACGAGATAGAGCGCTAACATAACGCCGAACAGCGTATTGAGCAAGGTGACGACTACGACGATCATGCCGGTCATCATAAGCGCATGCAGCGATTCCGGACGGGTAAGCGCATCTGCGAAGCCGCTCCAGCCATCTCCCCATGAGCCGGTAAAAATCTTTCCAAGCGGCACTATCAGTAGAACGAGAAATACCGCATAAGTTAGCGTGATCCACAGCCTTCTCATTTGCCATGCCTCCTCGACTGCACATAGTTGACTGCGCCTAGTATGAGGAAGGACAGCGTCAGCAGCAGGACGGACACAGCTGCTGCTCCTTGCGCGTTATCGCTCTCAATCTCTCCGAAAATATAAACCGAAGCGATGAGCGTCTTGCCTGGTATGTTGCCCGCAACGAGCACGACAGCGCCGAATTCGGCAAGCGCGCGAGAGAATGCCAGCATTGCGCCGCTAATAATGCCAGGCAGCATAGATGGGAAAATCACCTGAAAGAACGTTCTTGCCCTCGAAGCGCCTAGCGTATAGGACGCCTCTTCCTCCGATTTATCCAGCTCTTCGAGCAGTGGCTGCACGCCGCGGATGACGAAGGGGAATGTGACGAACACCATGGCGATAATAATCGCCGGCTCATGAAACACAATTTCAAATCCGAGCTTATCTGCTAGATTGCCAACGAAGCTATTCGGCCCTAGCAGCAGCAATATCATCAAGCCGCCGACTGCGGTCGGCAGCGCAAAAGGCAAATCAACAAGGCTGTTCAAGATGCGGCGTCCGGGGAATCGGTAGCGAATGAGCACCCAGCCTATCATCGTTCCGAGAACAACATTAATAAGTGCAGCGATGACAGACAATTTGATCGTAAGCAGCACCGCTTTCCATGCAAGCGGGTCTATAATGCTTTCCCAGAAAGGCGTCCAGCCCAAGTGAAGCGATTGCGAATAAATCCCAATAATCGGCAGTACGATCAAAAGCACGAAATAGAGCATAATGGTGCTGCGAAAACCGAAGCTCCACCAGCGGTTGCTCATTATGATATTCAAGCTGACTTACCTCCTGACGCTTTCCTTGAGGAATCGCGGATACGTTTTTCATAAATCTTGAATCACTTTTAATCCCCATCAAACTACTTGGTATTAAATGTAGCAGACAGAAGCGGATCTAGTCAATTGTTATTATTGTGATCAGCTGCGGCTTCCCTAGCAAAAGAAACTCCCTAGAGCATCATCGCTAGGGAGTTTCTGATTGCGAGGACTACTCGCCCTCGATATAATAGTTGTCCTCGCCGATCGTCAGCTTGGCTTGTCCTTGCGTCAAATCGGTGATCCAATTGCTGAACCGCTCTGCATCCGCGACTTCCGGCAAGCAAGTAATGATGACACGGTCCGTAAAGTCCGTCCCGCCGATGCGCACGCCGCGGGCATGGAACTCGTTCTCGAGCTTGCCATACCACGTATAGTCAACATCGACAATGACCTCCCGGTGCAGCACATTGGTGATCGTCTCCGCTGCTTCAATGGCCGATACCGCACCGTCCGTGTACGCACGGATAAGACCGCCAGCACCAAGCATAATTCCGCCAAAATAACGGGTTACGACGATGACGACATTTTTGAGACCATGGTGCTTGATCACTTCGAGAATCGGTTTGCCCGCCGTGCCGCTTGGCTCGCCGTCATCCGACTGCTTCTGGATCTCGTCCCGCTCGCCAATGACGTACGCCGAGCAATTATGATTCGCATTCCAGTGCTGCTTCTTCAGCTCCTCGATGAAGGCGATCGCTTCCGCTTCCGACGTGACCGGCTTGCCATAGCCGATGAACCGGGATTTCTTAATAATAATTTCGCCGCTCGCCTGCTGGCGGAACGTCTTAAACTTAGCTAGCATGACAGCCGATTATAACCGAGCTTCGAGCTCAGCCTTTTCTTTCTCATAGCCAGGCTTGCCAAGCAGCGCAAACATGTTCTTCTTATACGCTTCAACGCCCGGTTGGTCGAACGGATTCACGCCAAGCAGGTAGCCGCTGATGCCGCATGCGATCTCGAAGAAGTACACGAGGTAGCCGAATGTGTACGGCTTCATGTCTGCAATGTTCACGACAAAGTTAGGCACTTGGCCGTCTGTATGCGCAAGCAGCGTACCTTCGAACGCTTTCTTATTAACGAAGTCCATCGTCTTGCCGGTTAGGAAGTTCAGCCCGTCCAAATCACTCTCGTCATGCGCGATTGTAATTTGTTCAGCGACATTGTTCACTTGAATAACCGTTTCGAAGATGTTCCGGTTGCCTTCTTGAATGAATTGGCCCATGGAGTGCAGATCCGTCGAGAAATCTACAGCCGCCGGGAAAATTCCTTTGTAGTCTTTGCCTTCGCTCTCGCCGTACAGCTGCTTCCACCACTCCGATACGAAGTGAAGCGCAGGCTCGTAGTTTACGAGAATTTCAGTCGTTTTGCCTTTGCGGTACAGTGCGTTACGCGCTGCAGCATATTGGTAAGCTTCGTTCTCCGAAAGCTCTGGGTTGCTGTATGCTTGCGATGCGTCTGCTGCGCCCTGCATCATCTCTTCAATGTTGATGCCAGCTGCTGCAATTGGCAGCAAGCCAACCGCTGTCAGTACAGAGTAACGGCCGCCTACATCGTCAGGGATAATGAAAGACTCGTAGCCTTCCTCTGATGCAAGCTTCTTCAGTGCGCCTTTCTCACGGTCAGTCGTTGCATAGATCCGTTTGCGCGCTTCAGCCTTGCCGTACTTCTCTTCAAGCGCTGCACGGAATACGCGGAACGCGATCGCCGGCTCTGTTGTTGTACCGGACTTCGAGATCACGTTGATCGACCAGTCGCGGCCTTCAAGCAATTGAAGCAGATGCGTTACATATGTAGAGCTGATATTGTTACCCGCGAAGAGCACTTGAGGCGTCTTGCGCTGCTCGCCTGGGAGCAAGTTATAGAAA
This sequence comes from Paenibacillus sp. sgz302114, assembly GCF_056120345.1. Lineage (NCBI taxonomy): Bacteria > Bacillati > Bacillota > Bacilli > Caryophanales > Paenibacillaceae > Paenibacillus > Paenibacillus sp. sgz302114. Next base: position 98,578 of record NZ_JBVYOI010000005.1, on the reverse strand, counting down.
GAGTGCGATAACATCTCGATAGCAGCGCGTGCGCCAAGGTAGGAGCCGCCGATGCCGATAACAATCAGCACCTCGGAATCCGACTGGATCTTCGCAGCCGCTTTCTGAATGCGGGAGAACTCTTCTTTATCGTAGCTATTCGGCAAGTCAATCCAGCCTAAGTAGTCTGAGCCTGCACCTGTTCCATTGTGAAGCTGATCATGTGCAGTGCGTACCTGCGCCGCCAAATTGTCAATTTCATGCTGTCCGATAAAAGTCAGCGCTTTGCTGTAATCAAACTGAACTGCTTTACTCATTCCGGTAAAACCTCCTTTTTCGTTAGCATTAGGATAAAGGATTTGCTAGGTAAAAACAAGGGATTGCGTTCGCTCCATACAACACGTCTCTATTTTATGATAAAATGAAAACAGCTAAATTCCGGTTCCAAGGAGATGAATTTGATGTTCAAAATCGGCTTTATAGGTCTCGGCGTTATGGGCGAGCCAATGGCTGCTAACTTAATTCGTAAAGGCTACTCTGTTACTGTATACAACCGTACGCCCGGCAAAGCGGACAAGCTCCTTGAACTTGGCGCAGACGAAGCGGCAACGCCAGCTGCCGTAGCGCGTGTGTCGGAAGTGATCGTTACGATGATCAGCAACGACGATTCGATTCGTGAAGTGTATTATGGCGAGAACGGCCTGCTTGGCTCGCTCGCGCCTGGCGCGATCGTTATCGATAGCAGCACGATTTCGCCTGCGCTCTCCCGTCAGCTGCACCGCGATATTACAGCTAAGTTCGGCGATTTCCTTGATGCTCCGGTTACAGGCAGCAAGCCTGCGGCTGAGAGCGGATCGCTCGTCTTCATGGTCGGCGGCGATATCGAGGTCATTCATAAAGTGCAGGATGTGCTCGAGACAATGGGCCGCAAAGTCATTCCGATGGGTCCAGGCGGCAACGGCTCGATTGCGAAGCTTGCGCACAATACGATTGTCGGCGCTAACGTGGCGGCGCTCCTCGAGGGCATGGCAATCGCTGCAAGCGGCGATATCGACGCGAAGAACTTCCTGGAGCTCGTTCAAGCAGGCGGCGCTGCTAGCAAGATGGCGGACCTGAAAGCTCCGAAGCTGCTTGACCGCGATTTCAGCGTACAGTTCTCGCTTGGCCTAATGCTGAAAGACCTGCGCCTTGCATCTACGCTCTCGGATGAGCTGAAGACGCCGACGCCAATTCTCGAAACGGTGAAGAGCCTTTACCAAATGGGCGATGCGATGGGACTCGCCGACCTCGACCTGTCGGCGCTCGCTCACAACTACGAGCAATGGATTAATAGACGGATTACGAACCACAGCGATGTGGAGGATACGGTAGCAGCAGCTTCCGCGACTGAGCAGACGGCGGCAGTATTAGAGGCACAGGCTGAAGATGCAGCAGGTGCGAACCGCAGACGCAGCGAGCGCTTGACGCTGAATGTGCCGCTCAAGCTGTCCGTTTACCAATGGGAGCAGGAAGGTGCTTTCTCCGGTCAGCTCATCGACAGCACGCTCTGCGACATCTCGGACAATGGCATCCAGTTGTCGACAACGGCTCCGCTTGAGCTGGACATGTTCGTGGTCGTCCATTACCCGCAAGATTCCGAGCTGCCTCCGATGATCGGGCGCATTATCCGCATCGAAACGACGGCAAGCCGGTTCCGTTACGGCTGTCTGCTTGCTGGACTTGCTCCGTACCAGCGCCTGCAGCTGGAGGCTTATATCAATAAGCAGCACATTATTGCTGACTAATCTAACAAGAATGCAAGCATGCAAAAAGGCTGCCCGCGATGATGCGGAGCAGCCTTCTTTATTTCTAGATACGTATTATTCCTGAATATAAGAGCAAGCGTAGTCTGTCACAGTCGCTACTTGAAGCTTGAACTTCGCGTTCGCCGGAACTGTAAACTCACCTTCGCCCGAAATGCTGATCCACTCGGATTCGCCTGGAAGCAATACTTTCAGATCCCCTGCAAGAATCTCCATGATTTCTTTCACATCTGTACCGAATTCATATTCACCCGGCATCATAATGCCGAGTGTCTTCTTCGTTCCATCCTCAAACAGCACTGTACGGCTTGTTACCTTACCATCGAAATAAACGTTTGCTTTCTTGACTACTGTTACGTTAGCGTATTGGGACATTCGTTATTCGCTCCTTAGCAGGTATTAGGTATTAGGTGGAAAAAAAGCGGGGCTTGCAGCAGCTGCATCATGAATCTTGAAGCAGCTTGCCTTGCGAAAACCCCGCACTGTTAATCGAAGAAACAGGTTCCGGGCGCTGCGCGAGTCTAGCTCTTACAGCAGGCCTTTGACTTTGCTTACTACGTTCTCGACTGTGAAGCCGTATTCTGCAATGACACGGTCGCCTTTAGCAGATGCGCCGAACGTATTGATGCCAAGAACAGCGCCTTGATCGCCAACATAACGCTCCCAACCGAATGGCGAAGCCATTTCGATTGCAAGACGCGCTTTCACATCCGGAAGAATAACCGAATCTTTGTATTCTTTGGATTGACGCTCAAACAGGTCGAAGCTCGGCATGCTGATGACACGTACGTTGATGCCTTCTGCTGCAAGTGCCTTCTGCGCTGCTACTGCAAGCTGTACTTCGGAGCCAGTCGCGATCAGCTGTGCTTGCGGCGTGCCATTCGCAGCTTCGGAGACTACATATGCACCTTTCGCAATGCCGGCGCGTGCTTGCTCAGCCGTACCTTCAAGGATTGGCAGGTTTTGACGTGTCAGAACGAGCGCTACCGGCTGATCCGCATCAGCTAATGCATATGCCCATGCTGCCGAAGTTTCGTTCGCATCCGCAGGACGAAGAACCGTCAATTGCGGGATGATACGCAGGGATGCAAGCTGTTCGATCGGCTCATGCGTTGGACCGTCTTCGCCGACAGCGATACTGTCATGCGTCAGCACGTATACGACCGGCTGCTTCATCAGCGCCGACAAACGAACTGCTGGACGCAGGTAGTCTGTGAATACGAAGAACGTTGCGCCATATACTTTAACTCCGCCATGCAGGCTCATGCCGTTAATTGCTGCAGCCATTGCGAACTCACGAACGCCGAAGTAGATATTGCGGCCTTCGTAGCTGCCTGGCTTGAACACTGGCAAGCCTTTCAGGTGAGTCATTGTGGAGCTCTCAAGGTCAGCGGAACCGCCGATCAGGTTCGGAATGTTCTTCGCAAGACCGTTCAGTGCGTTACCGGAAGCAACACGCGTCGACAGCGCTTTGTCTGTTGGTGCGTATGCAGGCAGATCCGCGTCCCAGCCCTCAGGCAGGTTGCCGCTGATTGCCGTTTCGAATTGAGCTGCAAGCTCTGGGTATGCCGCTTTGTAAGAAGCGAACAGTGCATCCCATGCTCCATTTGCTTTCTCGCCGCTCTCTTTCACCCCTGCAAAGTGCGAACGCACTTCTGCCGGAACGGTGAATGCCCCGTGCTCCCAGCCGTAGAATTCCTTCGTCAGTACAGTTTCGTCAGCGCCGAGCGGGCTGCCGTGCGTACCAAGGTGACCGCCTTTGCCGCCTTTGTTCGGGCTGCCGTAGCCGATTGTCGTTTTCACTTCAATCAATGTCGGTCTGCTTAGATCTGCTTGAGCAGCAGCTACTGCTTGGCCAAGCGCGTTCACATCGTTGCCGTCTTCTACGCGCAGCACTTGCCAGCCGTATGCTTCGAAGCGGCCTTGTACGTTCTCGGAGAACGACAGGCTCAGCTCGCCGTCGAGCGAGATGTCGTTGGAATCATAAAGCACGACCAGCTTGCCGAGCTTCAAGTGAGCTGCAAGGGAAGCTGCTTCGCTTGCTACGCCTTCCATCAAGTCGCCGTCGCCGCAAATCGCAAATGTATAGTGATCAATCACGTTCAGATCTTGTTTATTGTACGTCGCGCCAAGCTGAGCTTCAGCCATAGCCATACCGACAGCCATTGCAATACCTTGTCCAAGCGGACCAGTCGTTGCATCTACACCAGCTGTGTGGCCGAACTCCGGGTGACCCGGTGTTTTGGAGCCCCATTGACGGAAGTTTTGCAGCTCTTCGATTGGAAGATCATATCCCGACAAGTGAAGCAGGCTGTACAGCAGCATGGAACCATGACCTGCCGATAGAACGAAACGGTCGCGGTTGATCCATGTTGGGTTGGACGGATTGTGCTTCATTGTTTTCGCAAACAATTGGTACCCCATCGGCGCAGCACCCATTGGCATGCCCGGGTGTCCGGAATTGGCTTTCTCGATCGAATCAATCGCAAGCGTGCGGATCGTGTCGATGGAAAGCTGGTCGATGGACTTCTGTGTAACTGTCATTACGTAAACTCCTCCTAAATCCGAATAAGCTTGCTTCCATAACTTTTGATGTCAATATCTCTTTAAAATAGGCTGTTTAGCCCCTACTTGCTTTGAAACATTGTACCATTACCAATGCGGCTTTTCCATCCTTGAATGGCAAGCGTACTAAAATTCGACAATATCAAGCTGGCTGTATTAAAAATAGCGTGCCCGCCGGACAACTCCGGGCAGACACGCCGTATTATCTATATGCTAGTTGAAAACAACCGTCTTGTTCTGATGAACGAGCAGCCGGTCTTCCACATGCCATTTGACCGCACGGGCAAGCACGACACGTTCAATTGTCCGGCCAATCCGCTTCAGGTTATCAACATCGTCGCGGTGGCTGACACGCTGTACGTCCTGCTCGATAATCGGGCCGCCGTCGAGCTCTTCCGTAACGTAGTGAGCTGTCGCTCCGATGATTTTGACACCGCGGTTGTACGCTTGCGCATACGGTTTGCCGCCGACGAAGGCTGGCAAGAAGGAATGATGGATGTTAATAATTCGGTTCGGGAATTGTTCGATGAACTTCGGCGAAATAATTTGCATATAACGCGCGAGTACGATCAAATCTGCTTTGTCCGATACAACTTCAAGCTGCTGCTTCTCCGCGATCGCCTTCGTGTCAGGCGTTACCGGAATGTGATGGAACGGAATGCCGAATGACTCGACAAGGCGCTGCATGTCCGCATGGTTGCTGATGACCATCGCAATCTCTGCGTCCAGATCACCTGCCTGCCACTGCCAGAGCAGCTCCAGCAGGCAGTGATCTTCTTTGGAAACAAAGATGGCAAGGCGCTTCTTGCGGCTTGCGCGGAACGTAAGCCACTTCATCTCGAAGCGGTCTGCTACGCGCGCAAAGTCCTCTTGCAGCACAGGCAGCTCTTTGTCGAGATCGTTCAGATCAAATTCAAAACGGATGAAGAACATGCCGCCGCCAGGATCCATCGAATACTGATCGGATTGTACAATGTTAGCGCCATGCTCATAAAGGAAATGGGATACGGCCGCTACAATTCCCGGACGGTCGGGGCAGGAGATGAGCATTCTCGCACGATGGCGCTTATCCGGCCGCTGTGCGGATTGCCCAGGCTGATGAATATTTTGCATAGAGAGTTAGTCTTCCTTCCATCGACGAATAAGTGGTGGTGCGCTTGTTTTATGCATTAACGAGCAATGTTTTGCCCGCAAACCATGCCGTAATACGCTGATTGATTCCTTCTTCAGAAATCTCCGGCAGAACGCGGTGCTCAGCAACAAGTTCATAGAGACGATCCATCGGCTCGCGAGGATCTGCCTTCTTCGCTTTCGCATCGTTCTTCAGCACGTCCCATACCGCAAGCACGTAGTCGCGGTGGCTGATGTCCTGTTTGTTGAAGAAGTGGTGCAGACGCTCCACGTCCTCCATGAACTCGCCGCCAAAGCGCGTATGTGCATCGCCGCGAAGCAAAGCGATTTCCGCTTCGTACATAGGACGCTGCGTCTTGTCGTTCTGGCCGATCCAAGGCGTCTCCAGAATAAACGGACGACCCTTGAGCGCTTCATGATGAACGATATTACGGATGGCATCATGACCGATCCAGCCGGCGCCGATTGGTGCATGGCGGTCTTTCCCAGCGCCGCGCGGGTTCTTGCTGTCGTTCACGTGGACGACGGCTACACGGTCAAGGCCAACGATGCTGTCGAACTGCTTCAGCACGCCGTCGAGATCATCGACGAGATCATAGCCGGCATCATGCATATGGCATGTGTCCATACATACGGTAAGGCGCTCATTGGCGCTTACTTTATCAATGATCGCTGCGATCTCATCGAAGCTGCGTCCGATCTCCGTGCCTTTGCCCGCCATCGTCTCGAGGGCAATGTTGACGTTCGTCTCTTTCGTGCCGTTCAGCACTTCGTTCAGACCTTCCGCGATACGAGCGATGCCGTACTCAGCGTCTTTGTCTGTGTAAGCACCTGGGTGAAGCACGATATTCCGTACGCCAATCGCGTCTGTGCGGCGAATTTCCTCTTGCAGGAAGCGAACCGCCAGTTCAAACGTGTCGTCTTTATACGAACCGAGATTAACAATGTAAGGGGCATGAACGACGATTTCGTCGATGCCTGCCTCGCCCATTGCCACCTTGCCGTCTGGAATATATAAATCTTCAATCGGTTTGCGGCGCGTATTCTGCGGAGCTCCCGTATAAATCATGAAAGTGTTTGAGCCATAGGAAACAGCCTCGTTCGTTGCAGTTAGCAAGCCTTTATCAGAAAATGAAACGTGTGAACCGATTTTTAACATGGACTAGTCCGCTCCTTTAGTGTTTTTTGCTTCTCTATCAGTTTCAGCAAAAATCACATGCATTAAAACAATGAATCTCGCAAGCAAAAACGGAATTTGCCGTCCTTATGAAGGCAAAACGGTTCTTTGCGGCGATCATATAGAAATGGATAAGAGTGAAACTTATATATTCTATATGAATCATAAATGCTTGTCCTTCCTATTTTACAAGGAATATTCAAATAAATCTAGGTTTAAGAAATGCCCCCTTGTTGCGGGCGCGGGAAGAATTAGCTTATAATTAAAGCGATTTTATTGTAGCGGTCAGAGGTGAAGACAGCAGATGGCACCGAATTGGTTTATGTATTTTATTATGTTCTGGGCATTCGTCATGATTGGCTTTATGTCCATCGGCGGTTATTTCATGTTCCGTAAATTTCTTAAAGTGCTGCCGATGCGCGACGGTAAGTCCAAGCTCGATTGGCAGAACTATTGGGTGGAGCGCAGCCGCGGCATGTGGACAGATGACGCGAAGAGCTTCTTGGACCAGCTTGTTTCTCCGGTTCCAAGCGCGTTCCGCGACATTGCAAGACATTCTATCGCAGCGAAGATCGCACAGGTAGCAGTTGAAGGCGGGTCGAACGAAGTGTCGCGCAGCCATTGCATTGAAGGATATATTCGAGCAACACCGAAACGGGATTACCGCAGCTTGATTACGTTCCTTGAGAAGGAACAGATCGACTATACTCCGTATCGGCATTTGCTCAATAAATAAAGCCGCCAGCTTGGCGGCTTTTGCTGTACATAGCGGCTTATTTGCGTGGAAACAAAGGAGGAGAACACGGATGAAGATTGCTGTGACAGGCGGTACTGGTTATGTAGGAAGTCATGTAGTGAAGGCGCTTCTTGAAAGGGGCGATGAAGTCTGGATCATATCTCGGTCGAGCAGCAACCAGTCAGCTAAGCCAGGACTGCATCACATGAGCTGGAAAGAGCTTGCAGACAACCCTAAGAAGCTCGAAGGTGTCGATGCCATCGTGAATTTGGCAGGCGAGTCGATCAGTCGCAGATGGACCAAGGAGGGCAAGCACGCCATCCTGCAGTCGAGGCTCGATGCAGCAAAAGCAATCGAGAAATTCGTCGCTGCAGTTGATGTTAAGCCTCGCGTCGTCGTGAACGCATCAGGCATCTCCATCTACGGCAACAGCGCGCCTGACGAGGCTGCAGCCGATGAGTCGAGCCCGGCACGCATCGCAGATTTTCTTGCCTCGGTTGTCGAGAAATGGGAAGCCGCAGCGGACCTTATTCCAGTGGAGCGGCTCGTTAAGCTGCGAATCGGACTTGTGCTCGGCATGGAAGGCGGCGCCTTCCCCAAGATGGCGCTTCCTTACCGGCTTGGCATCGGCGGCCGTATGGGCAGCGGCAAGCAGTGGGTCCCTTGGATTCATGAGGTAGACATGACTCGCCTCATTCTATTCTGCCTCGATAATGATGATATGACTGGACCCGTCAATGCTTGCTCTCCAGAGCCGCTCATGAATGACGCTTTCGGCCGCGCCATCGGTAAAGCGGCAGGCAAACCGCACTGGTTCCCCGTTCCCGCATTCCCGCTGAAAGCTGCGCTTGGCGAGCTATCTATGCTGCTGCTGGAAGGCACACGAGCTGTGCCGCGCAAAGCACAGGATAATGGCTTCGTCTTTGACTATCCCACCGTCGAGATAGCCTTTGAGCAGTTGTTTAGAAGACATTAATTCGAAGCAAAAGAACAGCCATGTAGCAGGGAGATAAGTTGCTTTCTCCTTGTCGCATGGCTGTTGCTGTTGTTATCTCATTACTTCTTCTTACTGTCGTATGCTTTTTGATAGATGTCCAGATAGTGTGTCAGATTCAAGCCATCAAAGCCCTTCACGTAACTGTCCCATTCCGCATCGTTCAGCTTCTTGGAGCCTGTAACGAACTGCGCCATATTGGAGCGAACATATTCATTGATCTGAGTACGCAGCATAATCGTTTCCTTCGCGTCGTTCTCATCCATGAAGATGGTAAGCGGGAACGTCTCTTCCGGCTGCTTGTTCTCGTAATTATTCGCCGTTTCGGTGAAGAGTCGGAACTCATAACCTTGTTGGGAGAACATATCAGCTGGAGCCGTCCAAGATTCACGAATCGCGCGCGTCCGTCTTGTAATGCCCATTTGATCCCAAGTATCGTTGAACGTCGTCTCCGTCGAGTCCCAATATTTTGGCTTCAGGCTATATTTTGCCGGGTTGCCGTGAACATCCTTCTCGCCCTCCGGTGCCTTCTCCCAGTAGTTCCCTTCCAGTCCATATTCGTTCATGACGGCATACTCTTCGGAATACATGTAATCGGCCATTTTGATCGCTGCAATGGCTTCTTCCTCCGAAGCCTTATTCGTGATGGCGAACTGCCCGTTACCGTAAGCTTTATAATAGCCGGAATATGCGACTCCGCCCGGACCTTTAAGCGGCGGTACTGTTACATAATCCTTATGGCGAGTCTGCCCGTCTGCCAAGCTGAAGGCCATGCCAATATGACCAGCCGTTACGCTGCCGACGATATTGTCGCCTTCTTTGTTGCCCACTTGCGCCATTTGGTCGATATTTTGCGTGAATGCTTCTTTATCGATCAAGCCCTCGCTGAAGAGCTTGTTAATGTAAGTCAGACCGTCGCGCCACTCCGGCTGATTAGCCGACAGCTGCACTTTGCCGTCCTTCAAGTAGAAGAAGTCTTCGTCATTATCATATATAAAGCCGTTCATTAAGAAATTGGAAGGAATCGCATGCCACGTATTAAATGCGCCGGTCAGCGGAATTTCATCTGCTTTGCCGTTTCCGTTCGGATCCTGTGTCTTGAATGCTTTCAGCACTTCGAAATATTCATCCGTCGTCGTCGGCATTTTGAGACCCAGCTTATCCAGCCACGTCTTGTTAATCCATAGCTTCTGCGAATACCAGCAGTGGAAGCAGTCATTAATATGCGGAAGAGAATAAATGTTGCCGTCCGGCGCCGTAATCGCATCCTTCAGATCCTTATCCTCCGTGAACGCACGCTTGATTTCATCGCCATACTTGTCGATTAGATCGTTGAGCGGTCTTAGAATGCCCTGTTTGCCGTAGTCGATCTGCTCCGCCTGCGTGAAGTCACCCGAGAGAAAGACTGCCGGATAATCACCGCTCGCCAGAATCAGCTTCTTCTTATCCGCTGCATTGGCGCTTGGCGTTGCATCAAACTTGAACTTGATATTAAGCTTGTTCTCCGTAAACTTCGTTACTTCATTCGTAGTAATGTCCTCGATCTTAGGAGAAACGCTGATGAATGTATTTAGCGTGACGGTCTTACCGGTATCTACCTTATTACCCGAACCATTGTTTGATCCCGTATTGCCGCTATTGCTAGTATTGCTTTCATTGTCGCCATTGCTTCCGCATGCTGTTGCAGTGATGAGTAAAGCGATCATGACTAGTAAAGCTAGCATTTTCGAACTTTTTGTCATCTTCAAAGCAGACGCCTCCTCAATGATATTCATCTTAACACGCTTCATCCTTCTCGCACATGATCCGTTATAGGTAATTGAGCTTTCCTCACCTCCATAATCGAGTAAGCTTGCTTATCCTTTCAGAGAACCGATCAGAATGCCTTGTACAAAATATTTCTGAACAAAAGGATAGATTGCGAGTATCGGCACTGTAGCAACTACGATAAGCGAGAATTTAAGCAAATCACGCAGACCTTGCATCGCGGCCATTTTGTTGGCGTCCACCATCATGCTGGAGTCAATGGAATTAAGAATGAGAATGTTACGCAGTACGATTTGAAGCGGGAACAGCCCCTGTGACTTCAAGAAAATAAGTGCTTCAAAGTAGGCATTCCAATGCCCGACCGCATACATGAGCACCAATACGGCCAGAATCGGTTTCGACAACGGCAAGACGACCCGCCATAAGAAGCCAATGTCCGTGCAACCGTCGAGCTCCGCGGCTTCCCCTAGCTCCTTCGGAATGCTGGACTGAAAGAAGGTACGGGCGATAATGACCTGCCAGACCGCCATTGCGCCTGGGAGCAGCATGGCCCATCTCGTATCCAAAATGCCAAGATTTTTCACCGTCAAATAGTATGGAATTAGACCGCCGCTGAACATCATCGTAATGACTAGGATGACCATGATGATATGTCGGCCATAGAAGGTAGATTTGGAGATCGGGTAGGCTAGCATAATGGTCAAGCATACGTTGATCATGACCCCGAACACCGTATAGAAGAGCGAATTGCCGTACCCCGTCATGATTTGCGGGTTAGAGAAGATCGCCTTGTAGCCAGCTAAGCTAAAGTCCACCGGCAATAGCCACACTCTTCCGCTGATTACCGCTTGAGGCGAGCTAAAGGATGAGCTCAGAATATAGATTAACGGATACAGCACAGCAAGCAGGATAATCGACAAGAAAGCATAGACCACTATCAAAAACAGCTTATCTCCAAACGATTCTCGAATTGCGTTTGTACGCGCCACCCTATACGCCCCCTACCATAAGCTGCTTTCCGACACGCGCCTAGCAAAATAATTGACGCTGAGCAGCAGAATGAGATTGATGACCGAATTGAATAAATCGACTGCAGCAGAAAAGCTGAAGTTCGCGCCAAGCAGACCGATCTTATACACGTAGGTCGAGATAACCTCCGAAGTGCTTGTGTTAAGCGGATTTTGCATCAAATATATCTTTTCAAAGCCGACGTTCATGATCTGTCCAACGTTCAGGATGAGCAAAATCGTCGCAGCAGGCATGATGCCGGGAATATCGATATGCCATACCTTCTGGATGCGTGAAGCCCCGTCTACCCTAGCTGCTTCATATAAATCGGTATTAATGCCGGACAGAGCAGCCAAATAGATGACCGCGCCATAACCGATGCCTTGCCATATATTCGACCACACGAAGATGCTGCTAAAGTAGCTCGGAACGCCCATGAAGTTAATGGCTTCCATGCCAAATGCGCTCAGGATATGATCGATAAAGCCGAGTCTGGGAGATAGGAACAGAATGATCATGGATACCATGACAATCGTCGAAATGAAGTATGGCGCGAACGTAACCATTTGAACGAACCTTTTGAAGCGCATGCTCCGCACCTCGTTGAGCGCAAGTGCCAAAATAATCGGTGCTGGAAATCCGATGAGCAGCGAGTAAGTACTAATGATAAGCGTGTTCTTAATCAGCATCCAAAAATTCGGCGACTTAAAGAACGTGTTGAAATTAGCTAAACCGACCCATTCGCTTCCAAGGATGCCTCGTACCGGGCTGAATTCCCGAAAGGCGATTTGAGCTCCGTACATCGGGATATATTTGAAAATAACCAAATACGCAAGCGGGAGAAGAACGAGCAGATAGAGCTGCCAATGCCGCTTGATGCGTCTGCCCCGATCCTTCAGCAGGAGCAAGCTGCCACTGACGCGGGCTTCCGATTTCTCCCTTTCGACTACTCCTATCGATGAAGTTGAAGACATGCTTTCACTCACATCCCTTATTTGAAGTTTTGACCTCGATTGCTTTCAACGATAATGGACGTAGGACACGGCGGGCAACAACCATAAATCCAGCTGAAGTTCAATTTTCTAAAGCCGCGTCATTACTGGCATTCCGACGTCTATCGCTCAACTTTCCACGAAGCGCTCAACTTTCCAATTAACCTGTAAACAAAAAAAAAGACCGCCTCCAAGCAGCGATTAATCTGCTTGAGGTACGATCCTTACGTTCATTACATCGCATGACGTTTACGGAAGTCGACGGGTGATATGCCTTCAACCTTGCGAAAGACGCGTCTAAACGTTGCCGCATTCGCATAGCCGACATGCTCGCCGACTTCCTGAATCGAATCCGGTTGCTCGAGCAGCCGCTTCTTCGCTTCTGAGATCCGCAGCTGCGATAAGTAATCAAGAAAATTTTCGCCAAATTCTTCTTTATACAGCTGACTGATATATTTGGCGCTTATGCCGAATTTGTCTGCCAGATAATCAAGTGATAGCTCTGGATTAGAGAAGTGTCGACCGATATAGCCTCTAATTTCCTGCAAGAGCTGATGATGCATGCGCCCACTGTACAATTGCCCCATCTGTTCGGCATACAATTGCAACGTCGCGTAGCAGAGACTTTGCAGCTCGTCTAGCGTATCGAACTCATCTATGATTTGGCGTAAGGATACCGAGGCTTCCGACATCCAAACATCATAATAATCCTTAGAAGCCTGTGACAGCTGAAGATCCATATGTGCGACAAAATAACGGCATAGCTCGGCAATCTCACTCTTCGGCAAGCAGCAGCTTCGCATACCGCTAAACATGGCGTCGAAGCTCTCCCGCCAGTTCTCTTCGTGAAGGCGAAAATGCTGGATAAGCCGGTGGATCGACTGCAGATGCGTATTGGTTGCTTTCACCGTCGCCACCTGCTGCGTGTCGCTGTAGTGGATGACCCGGTTGTGGCCAAGGGCTGCCTTGAAAGTCAGCGCCTCCAATGCTTGTTTATTGGACACTCCCGCCAGCTGAGCAGCTGCAGCAGTCTCCCCAAGACCGATTGATACCGTGAAGGCTAAATGCTGATGGATCCACGTGGTAATACGTTCGCATATGACTTCTGCCTCGTCTTTCGAGGAATCCGGCAAAAACAATATGCCTGTCATTTGCAGCGTGGATGTCCACTCTAGCCAGATCGGAATGCCGTGCTGCGTGAACAATTCATGGGTTGCGCTGCTGATTACGAATTTGAATAAAGACTGGTCGCGGCTCTTATACTGATTGAATACTTGCTCCGGTTGATCAATTTCGATTACGAATACCAGCTGCTTATCGTGCTGGGGCAGCGCCGCTCGATCAAGAGCTTCCGCCTGCACGCCTCTCTCGAACTGCAGCAATTCCATGAAGAGAGTCTTTCGCTTGCTGATAGCCGAAGCTTCTGCTTCTTTTCGAAACAGCTTGGTCTGCTCGGCAAAGTTGTTGATAGCCGTTTCGATGAACGTAAACTCATCCACCGCCAGCCTTCCCAGCGTCGGCTTTCCCGATCCAAATTGATCTTGAATCCGAAAAACGAGCTCTTCGATCGGCTTATAGTTTTTGCGAGTAATATACACAATGAAGACACTGCCAGCTAAGAAAATAATGAATCCCAGCACGAGCCATATACTCGATAAATGCGAAATCAAGGCGACTACCTTGCCATTCACAACACCGCTCTCAACCGTCCAGCCAGAATATGGAGACGTCTGACTCGCCAGAACCTTACCTGATGCACTCGCTTCATCTTGCGTGAAAAGTTGCTGCTTACTGCGATCATACAACTGAACGAACGCTTGCTCCGGGTTGTACATCTCTTTAATCATCGCGCGAAGCGATGCCGTGCTGACATTCACAACAATAAGTCCGTCCGCGCCGCTGCCAACCGAAACGCGGTGAACGAGACTAATGACACTCTTCGGCTTCTGAGCGACCAGTTCATGATATGGACGAATCGAGCTCCACGTAGAGGTATGGCTTTCCTTGCTGAGCTGTTGACTGCGAATGAACGCGATGTCTTCGAAATCATCCATCTTTGTTGTCTTCCCGCTGAAGACGATGCCGTCTTTGTAGCGCACCAAATAGTAGGAATCAATGATCGACATCTCATGCTGCATTTTCTGCATTCGATTGACGACCTGATAGTTTAGAAACACGTTATCATTGCCGTTTGCCAGGAAGAAATCGCTTAGCAGATTGCTGGATACCAGTTCACGAATCATCATCGTGTCCAGCGACTTTAAGCTGACATCGACCGTTTGGAGCAGCTGGCTTGCAAAGACCTTATTTGCTTCTTTCGTATTGCGGTTATTTTGCTCAACGAGCGTCTGGAAGAAGACGAAGAAGAGGAAGGAGAACATGATAAAGAAGATTGGCAAGTAGGACCATATCATCCTTCGCAGCCATGTACGGTTCAAAATAGCATCATTCCTTTAAAGGAAGTTTGCGCGTATTCATGGTGAGTGACAATCAAAATGTAACCGCATTCATTACATTTCATTATACTCGCAGCTGTAATCACCGTCCATGCAACTATTGGCAGTAATTGTATCACCCTGCTCGAAAAATATATTTTGGGCCCTTCTCGCCTGCAAGCTGAATCAAATCATTGTCGCTCAGCTCGTATGGTTTGTACGGGATCATCGTATTCCCATTTAACGTACTGCCGTTGCGGGAGCCCATATCCTTGGCAGACCAGCTCCCTTTGCTATTGATAAGCTCAAGATGCGCTCTCGAAATACCATACGAGGAGTCTGCATATTGGACGCCTTCTGCCAATCTTCCGATAATAAAATGCAGCTGCGCAAGCTTAATCCGCTCCGCCCCTTCAGCTGATTGGCGTTCAAGCCATGACGAACTGTTATCAGCTCTTGCTGCTCCCACTTCAGTACCTTGAGTACCTTGCCCAGAGCCGAGCAACACTGTTGCATCACGAGATGCTGGTTGCTGATAAACCGGTTGATTAGCGACGTTATCCTCCAGCTCAAGTGCCTGCTTAGTGAAAGACAATCGCTTAGATAATAGCTGAGCTTCGCCGCCTGTTACTGCTGACTCTTCCATATTAGCCAAATGCCGCAGTGCTGGCGTTTTTTGTTTCTGTATTGGCGACGATTTAGATGTCAGCTTGCCGAGAAGCCGAGAGTCCGGCGTGAAGCTGTCTTCCTCCACCCATGTACCCTGCTGGGTCCAGCCTGCTTCATGGTCCGTTGCTTGACTGTTCTTCTTTTGACGAAAGACTAGCAGAATAGCAATCGCCAGTACACTCAATCCGCAGCTCATGAGCAGACTTGTACGAGATGGTGCCGCCATATACAGATAGCGCCAAATCAAGCCATTCACGAGCACGAAGATCGCTCCAATAATCCACTTTGTTCGCGTGACGGACGCTTCTTCTATCTCAGACCCCGGTAGCAGATCAGCCATCGGCAGCTCGTGCTCAAGCTCTTCTGCCATTGGGGCTCGCGATGCTCTCGCATGGTTGGCCGTTCGATGACGGAGAGTCTCACGCCGTTCTGCTTCTTCATCAGTGTGATGCTCCTGCACGTGAACCGGCTCAAATTCAATCGCCTCTCGCTCTCCGGTTCTCTGAGCCCGATAACCGTCGCCAAGCAGCGATAACAGCGTCTGCCTCAGGCTTGACCACGAAACATATTCATCCCGCAAATGCTGGAACACGCGCTGAAGTCCCGCTCCGTCAGGCAGATCAATAACGCTGACAAAACGAACGGCCATCGCAAGTACAGCTTCCCCTGCCGATGAGACCATTCGCTCGCCTCGCAGCGGCACGTACACAAGTGAAATGTTTTCCCAGCTGTCGCCAATAAAGATGTATTGCTCATGCAACAGGAAATTGTCCGCTCTTAGCATGTAATGCCGGCAGTCGTCGAGCGTTTCTACAATAGCGAGCAGCAGCGTATAGAATTGCTGCATAGTTAATTGCTGCGTCTGAAGCCGATGCAGTAATAATCTTTTACCTGCGAATAGAAATCTGAATGTAATTTGACCATCCATATCCATCCACTCCACTGGAAGCAGCATTGGAACTCGCTGACTCTGCAGCATTTGAATTTCCAGCTGGTCGAGCCGCTCTCTCGTTATTCCAGATTCGAGATCAACAATCAATTCATTGCCGCGTTTCATAGCAAAATCAATCTTTAACTCATCCATCAGCACTGCTTGTCCCTCCTATCATTGCTAAGCCGGTATGAAATACCATGCCGTTATTACACCAGGCACGACCGCGATCATGAATGGAAACCGCGTTCCTTCTGTCTTGCTCGTAACGAGCACGGATACGATGCCTGACATCAACTTTCTCCCTGGCGTCTTGTTGAAAGCAAGCATCAACGCGCCGAGCAATCCGCCGTATAGAATGGAATTCATCAGGACATAAAGAACATCCACCGCGCCAATTACCGCTCCTAGAGCTGCAAAAAACTTCACGTCCCCAGCGCCGATTCCGCGCAGCGCATATAAGACGAGCAGCGGCAGCATACCTGCCAGCCCGCCAACAAGGGAATAGCCAGCTCCAGCGAGCCCTTCGGCGATCAAGTGATACAGCACACCTGCTCCAAAGAACGAAGCGGTCAATCCATTTGGAATGCGCATCGACCTTATATCGTTTACGAAAGCAGCGGCAACGAGCAGAACAACCATCGTGCTTACAAGTACGCCTCCCATGCTCCATCCCTCTATTCCTCAATCTGTCTTCTTCTCTACGACAAAATGTCTTGCTGCTTTGCCACCGTCGCTGGAAGTAACAACGATTTCCCATACACCAGGTGTCGTGTTGCCCGAAACAAGCCAAGTCCACTCCGCCATACCATCGTTGCTCGCAATCGTATTTCCCAGATGCTTCGCAACGCTTCTGCCGCTTTTATAGAGCACTTCGATGGACAGGCTTCTGCCTGGTGTCGTCTCTACTACAACTCTTGCTTTATTGCCTGGCCGGGCAGGAGTTGGCTCAATGAGTACGATTTGGATTGGATCCGCAAGTCCCGCGGTGCCAGCATTGCCAGATAAAGACGGAGTCCGATCGCTGACCCATACCCGCTCCTCCGCCCGCTCCTTGAGCACGATTGCTTTCTTGGTGAATGGAAATCCCAATTTGAAATTGTAGGAAGCTTCGATTAGCATGTAGGCGTCCTGCTTGCTCTTTAAGTCCGGCAGTGACAGCTTGCTGAGATGCAGCCGCTCCGGTTTGAGCACTGCCGTATCCGCCGCTCGGATCAACAGTGGCTCGACGATCGAGCGGCCAATCTCTGTTGCAGCTGCATCTTGGACCGGCTTCCAATCTCCGCGCAGCGCAGCCGCAAGAAGCGGTCCGGATGGCGGCGGAAGCCAGCTCTCCAACTTGTCTGCAACCATACTTATTCCAGGAAGCTCCGCCAGAGTCGAAGATTGTGAGCTCTCCTCTTCTGCTTCTGCTTCTGCTTCTGCTTCTGCTTCGACTTCTCCCTCGGCATCATCGCTTGAAACAAACTTCTCCATGGCGAGCTCCACAGGGCGAATGTTCGCCGCGGCTTCTCTCGCCGTTTGTGAAACGGCGCCATGAAGCGCCATCTGTACCATACTGAGCCGTATGAAGCAGATGAGGAAAATGAACACCATAAGCACAATCGGCATAATCAGCGAGGCTTCCAGCGTTATACTCCCGCTCTCACACCTCAGCCGCTTATCCATAGGACCAACCGATTGTGCGGGTCGTTTCATAGCGATTCCCTTTCACCTTTCCGTTCAAAATACCGCTCACCGTGAAGCTCTTCATCAGCCCCGGCAAAAACCAGAGATTCACCGATGCCGTAAGCTCGCCAGTCAATCCCGTAGAAACCCGCGACAGGTCGGTGTCTGTGTTCTGTTCAATAACAGCAATAATTCTTGCAATTCGTGCCTCGCTGACGCCATGTAGGATGAGAAATAGCCGCAAATAATCCAAATAGCTAAGCTCTGCCGGAGCGTATTTGGACAACGGGATGCTTCCTTTCTCGCTAAGAGCAGCCATGTCTGCCATCGCTTTTTCGATGCCATACAGAACCGCAGCGGAGAATACAAGCAGCGGATGTCCAAGAGCACGGCATTCGATGAAGCCCTCCATCGTTCGCACGGCAAGCCTTAATGCAAACAGTTCGCCGTAAGCAGCCGCTACATTGGAGGCCGGCTCATGAAAACCATAAAGTATATATTCCACTTCCTGATTTCCCAGTGTTAGCGCCTGGGAGAATCTCCCCTGCTGACCACCACTCAATGCGATCTGCTTAGGATCAAAGGCTTGGAACCGATGTGCCACATACTCGTTGATGTAGAGCGGATCACGGACATCCTCTAGCAGATTTGCCATGCCGCTATAGATCGTCCCCACCGCGCTCATCGACTGCCTCACCGTCTCGCCGGCTTCCTCTCCAAGCGACCCACTGCTTGGTACTTCAGACTGCGCAGCAGCTTGATTAAACTTCAAGTTGGCTTCCATCCGCTTCTTCACTTGTTGGAACGCTCTGCTGTTTGCCTCTTGTTCGGGAGCAGACTTCATTCGCTCCAGAAGCCCTTTGACTTCACCAAGCTTGCTGCTCGAAGCCGCCTCATTTGCTTTCCGCTCCCTGTCGCTCGCTTGGCGCTTCTTGCGCTCCGACTCCCTTGACTGGATGATCGAGCCTGTCGCTCCATAAAGCTGCTCATAATCTTTATAGGCTCGCTGCAAGCTTTGGAGTGCTAGTTGCATGGACGACGAAGAACCTTGCCCTGCAAGCGCTGAGCTAACTGCAGCTTTGAATGTCGCCGCTTGGTCGCTCACACGCTGTATAGCTCTTGTTTGCTTCTCCAGTTCCCCCGCATAAGCTTCGAACCAATCCTCTTCAAGCACCAGTTCCAAGACAGCACATCTTGTCTGCTGCAGATTAGTCAAATCTGCTGAAGTCATTGAAGTCGACTCGCGGCCTGCGATCTCATTCAGGTGTATTCGGTCATATCCACCGCTTGCTTGCGATTCACTGAGCCTGTCAGCCGCCGCCTGTATCGAAGCGTTATCCTGCTTCGCCATTAGCAGCGCTGCCTGTGCTTGCTGCTCATACTCGCGATGACGGCTAAGCGCCTTGCTGCCGCTTGATGCAATAGAGGTCGAGTCAGCCACGGCATAGTTTACATAAGCAGCTATCTCCGCTTGGTGAGATGGTTCCTCACCCTCCTCCAGCGATGCATCCTCGTTCCTCCAGCTCACGTAAATCCCGTAGCCGTTCACAATGGATGGCCCCGTGGATGAGATCAGAGTCGGCAACCGCTCCGAAGCTGCGGCTGCGGCTTGTTTCTGTAAGGCAAGCACATCATCAAGCTGCTTCTCCCTCTCCTCATATAGCTGCTGAACCTGCTCTAACAGCTCTACTGAGTTTGATGCTTCTTTCATCGCACCAGCAATCGGAGCAAACTTCGATGCGATCTCAAGCGTAAAGTCGATCGGTGCCTTGTATTTCATCTCCTCCAGCACCTGCCGTTTAAATACCGCATGATTGCCAAGCACTTCATAGCTGTCCACATGTGATGCTTCCGTCTTCATATCCAGCAATCTGAAGCTGCCTGCTGTCTCCGCCGTCCAATTATGCTCTACAGCATGATCGAATAGCTCCCCCCGATCAGATCCACCAGTTCCGAATAAGCCATATTGTTCATACAACCCAGCATCATAGGCGGACAATGCGGAACGAATACCTGACTGTGCAGCAAGCTCGCTCTGCCTCCCAAAAGCAGCGATTCTCGCAAAATCAATAAGCAAGGAAGTGAGCAGCATCATCGCAGCAGTCGAGACTATCAAATAAAGGCTAACTGCGCCATCTGCCCGTCTCCAGAAGCGAGCAACCAAGTAACCGCTCAATTTCAATGCTGCCACCGCCCTCCTGTATGCTTCGTTCAATCGGTTATTTACCGACCGCGCTCACCTAGAATCTGTCTCGCCTGTTCTTTCTCGCCTTCATGTTCAGAACCGTCAAATCGATCGGCATAATACCGAACCAAATCGACATTTCTGATAAGCTCTATCGGGTCCACAACAGCCGCACTGCTCGCCGTTTGAGGCTCTGAGCTCCCTTTCAATAGATCCAGTATCGGAATGGTCATAGGATGACGAAGCTTCACAACGATTTCCTTCTCCAGTAACCCGCTAACCGAGATTTCACCAGCAAGAGGCTCCTTCACGTATCCAGCTCCAGACTTAAGCTTGCGCTCCGTTAGCGGGATTGAATAATCCTCATTTCGAGATGGCTTCACAGACGGACCGATCTGCACAGTCACTTCATCCCCTTCACTCGCCCCGCTTCCGCCGCTGTTAAACAGCGATTGCAATGCGCCATTCTCTGCCATCCGCCAGTACAATCCGTCATATTGACCTGTCGCTCCCATCCCGCTCCCTGCATCTCGGTAGCTGTTATCAAAGCGAAAAGCCGTCCGTTCTGCGGCAAGCGAAGCATTCTTGTAAAGGACGACATGCTGATAGGTGTACATGCTGAGCAGCAGCAACGCAAGAAGCGCTATAAAAATCGCAGGAAAGACCATGCTCGCCTCCAGTGTAAAGCCGCCATCCTCCCTCTTTAGAAGCTCCCGCCAAGCACACGTCCTAATTGAAGATCTCGTTCGCTTTATCATCCGCATCGCCCATCAAGCTCTTCATTAATTCTATAATCCAATCCTTAAACAGCAGCGCCAAAATAATAATGACCGCAATTATCAGCACGATCTCTAACGTGCCAATCCCCTCTTCTTCCTTCCAAAATCGTTGTATTGCTCGGCCTACATTGTTCATCATGCAGTCACTCCTTCTCCTTATGAATTACCTTATTAATAGAATCGCCGGCGATGCGACGAGCGCCATCAGAATAAAGAAAATACCGACCAATGGGAAAACCAGCTTCGACGATGCTTCTTCCCCGCGAACTCTTGCCACCGCTTTGCGTTTCTCCCAAATGGAGTACGACAGCTCCTTCAAGGAGAGTGCGAGTTTATCTCCGCCACGCTTGTAATTGAGCAGTAGTGTCGTCGTAAACAACGACACTTCCTGCACCGCACATCGCCTGCTGAGCAGCTCCAGCGCTGCTGCGAATGATTCACCGTTACGCACCGCTTCATTCACCTTGCGCAGTTCAACGAGCAGCGGTTGATTCGCCTTCTCATCTCCTCGTTCCGCACAGCGCAGAAGTGCCCGCTGAATGTTCTCACCTGCTCCAATCAACAACATGAGCTTATTCATCACCTCTGGCAGCAGCAGCAACATGTCCTGTCTGCGCTTCTCGACTTTTCCCGAGGCATCTCTCCACTTCGCGGCGGGAATGACGATCCCGAGCAGCAGCCCGATATACAGCAGCGCTTGCTCACCGCTCAGAGCGCTCAGCCAAGCCGCTCCACAAACTGCGCCGTAACCGGCAGCTGCCACTCCAGCGATGTAGCTATTCGTTGAATGGACGGACCAGCTGCCGCCATTTAGGATAAACAGCTTGCTATGTAGACTTGCCGTGAGCGGTCCCATCCGGTCCAGAATACCCGACCGTTGCAGCATGAATTGGAACGGAACTCTAATCAAGCGGTCGATCGGAACTTTGGAACGCCCGCCCCGAACTGCGCCTCTATGACCTTGCCGTTCACAGTAAATTACAGCCGCTAGCCATGCCACTGAGAGCACACTGCCGATTACGATTGATAGGACCATCCTGGCCTCCTCAGACTGAAGCTTTGTTACATGCGAATATTCATTATTTTAATCATGAGTGCGTAGCACAGACCAAGCAGCAGAAGTGCCGCTGTGAGCAGAACATAGCCTATCCCGCCATACAACGGAGCCATATAATCAGGAGCTGCAAAGCTCATGAAAGCAAGAAACACGAAAGGAACAGCCATCATAATGCGAGATTCGAATCGCTTCTGTGCGATCATAACGGCAATATCCTGCTGAATGTCCAGCTTCTCCCCGATCGTCTGCGAAGTTCGGCGAATCACTTCAACCAAATCTCCTCCAGACCGTTTGCATGTCGCAAACACATCGGCGAATTGCGTAATATCGTCCATGCAAGCCCGCTTGCTGAAATCAAGCAAAGCCTGCTCAAGCGACTCGCCGAATGCCATTCGCGCTTCAATAATTTCGAATTCGATAAGAATGTCGGTTTGCGGGTTCGGGTATAACAGCCTCAGGTCCGTAAGCGCCGTGACGAAAGCATTCTCGACAGATCTGCCGGCAGCCAGTGAGGAAGCGATAGAATATAGCGCTTCTTTAAATTGCAGTGACAACCGCAGTCTTCGCCGAGCAAGCAACGATTGGCGGTGAGAACGCGGAGCAATAATGCCCGCTACTGCAAGCGCGGCAGCAGCAATCATCGAATGATAGAACAAGTACGCTGCTATAAATACAATCAAGCAGCCGGTGCATGCCGCGATATGAAATTCACGCCTTGTCAAATGATACTGATCATAATGCGGCAGCTTACCGTTTCCGCCTGCTGCCCTCGAGCTTTGCTCATTCACCGAATCCCCCGGCCAGCCTAGCCAATGCAACCAACCGTTCCATCGGTCCTGCATCTGGAGCGCTCTCTTCAAGCCCCCTCACGCTCCGCTACCATCCCCAGCCCCGCCATCCGTAGCTTCCAGCTCCGCTGCAACCGATGAGCAGTTCGTCTCAGCTCGCCAATTACTCGTCCCTCGATTTCATCCTCTTCAACGAACAAGTAGATCGGCTCAATCATGACCTCGCCGCCAGCTACACCGGTTACCTCGCATATCTCAGTCACTCTCCGTGAACGGTCACGCAGCCTTGCCAGATGGACAATAATATCAATAGCCGAGCTGATCTGTTTCCGAATGACTCCAATTGGCAGGTCTGCGCCGCTCAGTGCCATTGTCTCCAAACGAGCCGTCATATCCCTCGCGCTATTACTATGGCCGGTGGATAAGCTGCCATCATGACCAGTGTTCATCGCTTGCAGCATGTCGACGCACTCCCCTCCCCGTACCTCGCCTACGATAATCCGGTTCGGTCGCATCCGAAGAGACGCTCGAATGAGTTCTCTCATTGAGATCGCCCCTTTCCCTTCCGTATTCGCGTTCCGTGTTTCCAAAGAGACGAGATTGGGCACCGAGCGGATTTGCAGCTCTGCCGCATCCTCAATCGTTACGATTCGTTCATCCGCAGGGATAAACTGCGATAATGCGTTAAGAAAGGTCGTTTTGCCTGAGCCTGTTCCACCGCTTATAAAGATGTTGTATTTAGCCTTAACCAGCGCCTCAAGCAGAACAGCTGATTCCACCGACAGAGCTTCTCGCGCAACCAGATCATCCATCAGCAGCGGCTTCTCGGGAAATTTACGAATTGTCATTGTCGGCCCTTTCAGCGCAATCGGCGGCAGCACGATATGTACCCGTGAGCCATCCTTCAGCCGCGCATCAACGATTGGCGAAGATTCATTCACGACGCGGTTTACAGCTGCGACGACTGTTTGAATGAGATCTTCCAGCCGCTCCTTGCTCTCGAATGCCGAAGGCAGCCGGCTGAGCTGACCATCCCGCTCCACGAACAGCTCCTCGTGACCGTTGATCATAATTTCCGTGATCGAAGGGTCATCCATTAGCGGTTGAAGCAAATCCAATCCACGAAAAGCATGAAATAATCGGTGAACGAGCACCGCTTTCTCCGCTGCCGCCATCGGATGATCCCGGCACCACTGGAACACCGTCCGTTCGATCCGGCTCCTGAATGCCTCATCCGTCATTGCACTGCCAAGCTCAAGCTGGCCGCGTATTTGCTCCTTTAGCTGCAGTACTGTCGCTTCGTCCACGGCGCTCTCCTCCTCCTGAAATCCCGAGCCGTACCATCAGTGCTTCAACCGCCCCTCGATACGCCGATGTACCAGCTCCTAACCCCAGCCAGCCCTCGCCATAGCCTTCAGCCAGCTCTAGTACATAAGGAAGCTCGCCTCCGCTCCCAACCTGCACGATGTGAACGTTATGTTTCAGCTGACGGAATGCATCTCCGTATTTCTGCTTGGCATATTCCTTCGCCAGCTCCATTTTCCGTATGCTGACCGGGTGCCGCGAGACTAGCCATATCACATGCTGACTAGCTTCAAACACGCCAACATGCATGGAGTCCATCCTGCTATCCAAATCAGCGACTACCATGTCATAATCGCCAGTCACCTTAATCGTCTCAATCAGCTTCATTACATGCTCGGCTGTAAGTGAGAGCCGTTCATCAGCATTCCCGCATGGTTCAATATAGTCAACACCTAACGCCACATGCCGCTTTCGCAGCGCAATAAGCTGAGTGACAGCGCGCTCTGGCTCGGTTTGAACCAAATAGAGCAGCTGCGCCATATCCTCGCTGCCCTCACTTCCCTCCCCCAGCACCCACGAGTTCCACTGCTCAAGGTTCAGATAGAAGACACGCGCTCCCGAGATGACAGCCTGCTGGCAGAGCTGCAAGGCGAGAGTCGTCTTCCCGATACCACCGGAAGAAGAGTACACTGCAACGACAGCGACTCTCTCTCCGTCCAAGGCACTGCTCCGACTCTGACAAGCCAAACCGCCATAAGCTGCGAAAGCAGCAGTTAGAGCTTGCAGCAGCTGCGGCAACGGTTGGATCCTCACAATTTCATGTGCGTATCCCGACGCCCGAGCGCCGCCTCCATCCACAAGCGCAGCAATCGGCAGCCCATCCGTCAAGCCGTCAAGCTCCCCTAACAGTTCTACATCAGCAGCGAGTAAATCTACAACGTATCCCTCGCGGATAAATCTAAGCAAAGCTGCCGGATTCGTAAACACAGTCAGCTGCCAGCTCTCCCCGAAAGACGAATGGCGAATATAGTCCGCGAGCCGCTCGGTATAATCCGTATCTACGGCAGCAAGAATGAGGCTTCTCTTGTTCATATTGATCATTTCCACACTCCTTCGGCTTGCATCAAGAATGAAATGGACGCAAAAAAAGCACCATAACGACGCAGATCATCTGCGCAGTTACGGTGCTTCCGTAAGCAGTCCTATTTAATAATTGACCATAATTTACCACAGAAGCTGTCGCATCGTCAAATGTTTTTTGAGCTAGTTTTTAGCTGCTTTTCCATAAAAGTTCACAAATAAATAAGTTGCTTATCTTTTGTAAGTGAACTATACTAAGGTAAGTGATAAACCAAAAAGTAAGTTAGTTACTTATTTTTACAATTAAACCAACACCAAGGAGAGGGAGATATACAATGACACAAACAAAAACAGTGGTTTCAACTGAAACCGTAATTCGCGAGCGCCACTCGGTTCGCCAATACAAGAGAGATGTCGTTATTCCGCAAGAAACATTGAACGAAATTTTGGAGCTGGCTGCTGCGGCGCCATCGTCTTGGAACCTGCAACAATGGCGTTTCCTCGTCGTTCAAGAGCAAGCTCAGAAGGACCTGGTTCTTCCAATTGCTTATGGACAACAGCAAGTTTCTGACGCTTCCGCAGTCGTAGTCGTTCTTGGCGACCTGCAAGCGAATATTACTGGCCGCGAAATCTTTGACGGCATGCTGGCAGCTGGCCACATTTCGCAAGAAATCCGCGACAACATGGTGAACCAAATCGAAGGCGCGTACTCTTTCGAACAAGTAGCTCGTGACGAAGCGAACAAGAACGCAGGTCTTGCTGCTATGCAATTGATGCTTGCTGCGAAAGCAAAAGGCTACGACACAGTCGCAATGGGCGGCTTCGATAAAGCGAAGCTCGTAGAAGCACTGAACGTCCCTGAGCGCTTCATCCCGGTTATGATGATCGCAATCGGCGAAGCAGCAGCACCAGGACGTCCAACTGCACGCCTTCCGCTCGACAAGCTCGTTATCAACGAAACGTTCTAATCTAAACATTTTTCTTTATCATACAACAGCGAAAGCCCTCCGTTCTCAGCAATGAGAATCGCGAGGGCTTTCATCATTTTTGGGCATACTATCAATGAATCGTTCGTTCGCCATGCTCTAGGTCCGTCCCAGTAACCAGATGTACCGGATCCAGAACCGTCGTTGCCTTATCATCACCAGCACTGCCGAAGAATAATCCGATCTCCCGCTCTGCACTTGCCGGGGAATCCGAGCCATGTACAATATTGCCGGCAATATCGAGGGCAAAATCACCGCGAATCGTGCCAGGCGCTGCTTCCGCCGGATTCGTCTTGCCAATGATGGAGCGCGCATTCTCTATCGCATGTTCCCCTTGCCATATCATCGCGCAGACTGGCCCGGATGTTAAGTAATTGACCAACTCACCGAAGAACGGCTTCGATTTCAGTTCTCCATAGTGCCGCTCCGCGAGAGCCCGGTCAATCGACCGCAGCTGAATAGCTGCTAGTGTAAATCCTTTCTGCTCAAACCGCGTAATGATCGGTCCGATTAATCCCCGCTTCACGCCGTCTGGCTTCACCATTACAAATGTCTGTTCCACTTGCACGTTCTGTAATCCCCTTTCTCGAAAACGTAAGCTTGCTGACAGAAAAACGGCGCATTCACCTGCTTTATAACACAGGCCGCACCGTTCCTTCTATATGCCAGTATTTCACTTTTCAGGGGATTCTATTCTTATTCTTGCTGCTTCCTACAATACGGTTAGCTCGTCAACTCGAGGAACGTATCAACGTCCTCCAAAGCCAGCCCAACTGCTTCACGCCAAAAGCCGGGCTCATCCAGCCTTACGCCGAGGTGTTTCTGCGCCAGATCTTCTACGGTCATAAGCCCTGTATCACGAAGCAACGCTACATAACGGTCCGCGAACGAACTGCCTTCCTTCTTCGCCACTGCATAGATGCCACAGCTGAATAAATATCCGAACGTGTAAGGGAAGTTATAGAGCGGCACATCCGTTAGATAAAAATGCAGCTTCGACGCCCAGAAATGCGGGTGCTTCTTGCCGAGCACGCCGCTGAACGCCTCCTCCTGCGCATCCTCCATCAGCTTGCTTAGCTCTTCATGCGTGACGATTCCTTGCCCCCTGCGCTCGTAGAACCGCGTCTCGAACAAGAAGCGGCAGTGGATGTCCATGAAGAACGAAACAGCGCTATGGATTTTATCGTCGAGCAGCGCGAGCTTCTCGCTACGGTCTGTCGCAGCCTTGAGCGTAGAGTCAGACACAATCATCTCCGCGAAAGTCGAAGCCGTCTCCGCCACGTTCATCGCATACTCCTGCGCCAGCGGCGGCAGATCATTCATGACATGCTGATGATATGCATGCCCCAGCTCATGCGCCAGCGTTGAGACATTGGAAGCCGTACCTGAATAGGTCATGAAAATACGCGTCTGCCCGCTCTTCGGGAAAGCCGTGCAGAAGCCTCCAGGCCTTTTGCCGGGACGATCCTCCGCTTCGATCCAACCTTCGCGGAATGCCTTCTCGGAGAAATCCGCCAGATCAGGACTGAACGCGCGGAATTGTTCCAGAATAATTTGTGCGGCATCATCGTAAGGCACAACCTTATGCGAAGAACCGAGCGGTGCGCCTACGTCATGCCAGTCAAGCTGCTTCAGTCCGAGTAGCTCCGCCTTGCGCTCCAAGTATTTGACCAGCTTCGGCTTGCCCTCGGTTACGGCTACCCACATCGCGCTGAGCGTCGCTTCGCTCATCCGGTTAATCGCGAGCGGCTCCTTCAGCACAGAGCCCCAGCCCCGCTTCTCATATAACTTCAGACGGAAGCCCGAGATGCGGTTGATCGTATCCGCACACAAGTCGCCCTGCTCATTCCATTCGCGCTCCCACTCCTCGAACGCTGCCTCACGCACTGCGCGTTTACTGTTGGAGAGACGGTTGCTCATCTGACCTGCGGACAGCTGCTTCTTCACTTCATTGCCCGAGCCATCGTCCTCCGTCACCTCGAACCGGACTCGGGAGACGATTGTATTGTAGAAATCGCCCCAGCCATGGTAACCGTCGACCGCAAGCTCCGCAGCAAGAGCCTCCTGGCTTGGAGGCAGCTTCTCCTTCGCCGCTTCACGCCGCTCATTCAATACGAAAGCAACAGGAGCAACAGACTCCGATGTTTGAAGCCAGCTTGTCCAAGCAGCATCATCGGCGTTCAGCAGTTGCTCGTCAAAAGCAGTCAGCGCGCCATTGAACTTCGCCGACAGCGTCTTCACCCGATCACCAAGAGCATTCGCAGCCGCATCCTTCATTTGCTGAGCCTGCAAGCAGCTTACGAAAGAATCCGACTGGCGAATTCGCAGTAGAATGGACTGCACGGCAGCCGTCCATTTATTCAGCTGTTCCACAGAAGGAGCTCCCGCACCTTCTGACTTCGCCTCCGTCAGTTGCTGCGACAGCCCCTCAATATCAGCTTCGATGCCGCTTAATTCCTGCAAGAATGCCCCTGAATGCGAGCCGCCTGCATACAACACTTCCAAATCCCACGCTTGCGGATATGCTGTTTCCATTATTTTCCACCTCGTTATCGTTATTTGCGAAATTAGCAGTGTCAGTGTATAACTGAAAGTATAACCGTTTGAGGATTGTCCCCTACTCATACATTACCCATACTATGAAGCATGAAGCCCTGCTTATGCAAGCAGTGCCAATACTAGAGATAAGGAGTGGAACGACGATGACGCAACCATTACAGCTGTCTCCGGAAACGGCGATCAAGCTTTCTAAGGAGCTTGGTGTACCGCTGGAGCATCTGATGCATATGCCGAAACATATTTTGCTGCAAAAGATTGCTGAGCTTGCTAATAAAAATGCAGCTGATGAGCCCAAAGGAGACACCAATAAGTGATCCCGTTCGAGCGTGCATGGCCTTATGATATCATTATGAAAGACGTATATGTCTCTTCCTGCCCGTTCTGTCACAAGGATAACGTCCTGCTGCCGCTGCGACCGAAGGAGCTTGACCATATTCGTTCCGGCCGTAAGAAGCTGCTTGTGTTTCCTTGCTGCCATAGCCGCGTGACGGTTGTCGATGCGGACCAGGATTACCTGCTTACCGATACGAATCTGCGCGAAGCATAACGCGAAGCATAATAAGTAAAGCCGCCCGGGCATACGCCCTGAGCGGCTTTCTTCATTTATGCATTCATTGCAGCTGGTTCATCTTCAAACAGCTCGTTATTGTTATTCTCGCGCAGCATTTGCCACTGGTCACGGCTTGCCCGGATCATAGAAGCATCTGTAATCCGCTTGTCATTCACGACTCGCGAGAACCATTGGACCGCTTTACGAGGCTCGCCAACCCGGCGATGCAGCTCTCCGATCAGATACATCAGCTTCGCGTTGTTAAGCGATCCGCCTTCTGTCTCGAAGACGGTTATGTAAGCTTCAAGCGCAAACCGCAGGAAACGCTGCTCCTGTTCCTGAAGCCCTTCGTAACGGTACAGCCAAGCAATATGATGAAGTAGGCCTGCAACGACCCGATCCTTCTCCTTAATGATTCCGCAGCAGAGGAGCGCAAGCTTATAGCATTCCAGCGCCTGCTCCTTCGTGCGGTTGCCTCCGTAATCGCGATGGATCCAGCGGCTGCCGAATGTATCGTAATATTCCTTCTTTTGTACATCCGTCATACGCTCTGCACCATTCTCTGTAGAAGCGAAGCCGCAACGAGGACAGACGCGAACGACATAATAGTCAGGATTAAAATCTGTTTTGTAATGCGAGCAGAAATCCGTATCTCGATTCGACGGTTTCTTAAAGCTTGGGCGCACGCGTGATGTCTTATAGGTCGTCTCACAGCAAATGCATGTAATAGATGTTAAATAGAGCGGCTCCATATACTCACGTCTCCCTCAAATTTGTGTTTGGTTTAAGTAGCGACTAAATCGCACCTTAAGTCTACGGTTGATTAACAAAGTGATGCGCAGGTCCAGATAACCGGTCGATAACAAGCTCTTGCAGCGCCTCGGGCAAGTCCGTCTCACGGAGCGCTTCGCGCATACAGCCAAGCCATGCCTCAGCCCGTTCAGGGGTGATTGGGAAAGGCAAATGTCTCCCCCGCATCATCGGATGCCCGTATTCATCGGAATACAAGGAAGGCCCTCCAAAGAATTGCGTCAGAAACTTCGTTTGCTTCTCCATCACGGGTATAATATCTGCCGGAAAAAGTGGTGCCAGCAGCGGGTGCTGCTGTACTTTAGGATAAAAGGCCTGTACGATGCCTTCGATGCCCCTAGCCCCTCCGACAGCCTCATATATAGTGCTATAGTTATTCATCGTCATAAACCGCCTTAATTTTTAGGTCTTTTGTATTGGTTCCTGTAGATATTTTAGCATGAAAGCAATGCGGATTAAAACTACGCTTTCGGGTGGAAAATAAAAAAAGCTACCTAATGAACTTTTACATCCGAAAAGGTTGTAACATCCGTTGTCTCCTGCCTGGCTGTTCAATCGTTAGCGCAAGCCTCTCGATGGAAGCCGCTTCATGAAATAAGAGGCAGCGAGAAATATAAGACAATCGGTGAACGTGACAATATAACCATTAATCAACTGAGTCTTCTTACCTATATGTAGAGTGCAAAAAAATGCCCTCTTCATAAAGAGGGCATTGTAGTGTAAGTAATGTTTCGAATAGATGGCGGCAAGTTGTTTAGCTTTCGTAATCCTCTTCTCCAGGAGCCACCAGTGACTCGCGGATGACATAAACGAATGCACAGACGAGAATGCCTGCAATAATACTCATTGTCATCACTCCAAGTTCTATTGACGTGAGACAATTGTATCATACCGTCCAACAAAATAACATCAATTTTGCAAGCGTTTTCGAAATGTAATACAGCTGTAATATAAGGGCAATATCTGGCGCTTTCCCTGCCTTTCAATACGAAGAGTGATGATTGTCCCACTTCCTACATATAGCAGTAATAGAGCTGTTTGTTCGCTCATGGGGAGGGACTTACGTTTGCATATCGTTCGTTATTTATTGCGACCTGCGGTCATACCGGCGTGGTCAGCCATCATCCTGACGCTGCTCATGATCGGCTTTCCTAGCGAAGCGCTTGGAGCCTCCATTCGCGGGCTTTCTATCTGGTGGGAGGTGCTGTTCCCTGCCCTCTTCCCCTTCTTCGTCATCTCGGAGCTGCTCCTTGGGCTTGGCATTGTCCATTTCTTCGGCAAAATGCTCGACCCCCTCATGCGGCCGCTCTTCCGCATTCCCGGCATCGGCGGCTTCGTCGTTACGATGGGATATGCCTCAGGCTACCCCGTCGGGGCAAGGCTAACGGCTCAGCTCTGGGAGCAGAAGCTCATCAATCGCGCGGAAGGCGAACGCCTCGTCGCTTTCACCACGACGTCGGATCCGATCTTCTTGATCGGCGCCGTCTCGGTCGGCTTCTTTCATAACGTCGCGCTCGCACCGGTACTCGCGGCGGCGCATTACGGAGGCGGCCTCATCATCGGCCTGCTTATGCGGTTTCATGATCGGAAAGCGCCAGCGACGCCGCAGGCTAAACCGGAAGAGCGCAGCGGCAGGCGCAAGAGCCGCCTCGCCGAAGCGATTCGGGCGATGCATACCGCCCGCATGATGGACGGGCGTTCACTCGGCACCCTGCTGCAGGACGCCGTGCAAGCAGCGCTGCGGCTCATGATCGTCGTCGGCGGCCTCGTCGTCGTCTTCTCCGTCATAATGGAGCTGCTCCGGCAAGCCGGAGGAATCGAGATGCTCGCTACAGGTGTACGTGGGCTGCTTGGTTTGATCAGCGTGCCTCCTGCACTATCCGATGCAGTCGTCAACGGTCTGTTCGAGGTGACGCTTGGCGCTCGCTCGGCTGGCACGGCAACGAGCAGCGGACTGCTGCATCAAGCGGCGATTGCCTCCTTCGTGCTATCGTGGGCCGGCCTCTCCGTCCATGCGCAGATTGCCAGCTTGCTTAGCCGCACAGACCTGCGCTACAAACCTTTTATCATCGCCAGATTCCTTCACGGCTGCATTGCAACCGGGCTCATCTATGTGCTCTGGGACTGGCTCGGGCCTGCCGTCTAACGTTGTATTCGGCATCATTTTCCGCTATGATTCAAAGTGTAAACGGCTGTATTCGTCCTCGGGCGGAACAAGCTACATTAACTCTTAAGAAAAATACTACCCGAGCGGAAGGGGCTTGTTTGTTTGAACTATGTCATCATTGACAGAGGCGATAAGCTGTCGAAGGAGCTTGTCGATCGTTTCCATGAGCTTGCAGCTGCACGTGGACTTGCGCGCAACGATGAAATGCCGGATACCATAATCTCCATCGGTGGCGACGGTACGCTTCTGAAAGCTTTTCACACGTATGCAGATCGGATTCATGATGTTGCCTTTATTGGTATCCACACTGGCCATCTCGGCTTCTTCGCCGATTGGAAGGCTGATGAAATCGAGGAGCTTGTCCGAATGATGGCCGAATGCGAGCCGCGTATTGTCCGCTATCCGCTGGCGCAGATCGAGCTTGAGACGGACGAGGGACGTTCGACTTATACTTGTTTGAATGAATTCACGCTCAAAGGCGTCAACAATATGCTTGTCGCACAGATCGATGTGAATGACGAACTGTTCGAGATGTTCCGAGGTGACGGCATCGTGGTGTCCACGCCATCAGGCAGTACCGCTTATAACAAAAGCTTAGGCGGCGCCGTTATTCATCCGTCCATTGAATCGCTGCAGATTGCCGAGATCGCGTCGATCAACAATCGCGTCTATCGGACGCTGGGCTCGTCTCTCGTGCTGCCGCAGCATCATCACTGCGATATTATTCCGCGCAAAGACCAGCGCTTGCAGCTGACGATCGATCAGCTCACCATTACTCGAAACGATATTCGTTCCATCCGGTGCAGCGTCGCGACGCGGAAAGTGAGCTTTGCCCGCTATCGGCCGTTCACATTCTGGAATCGGGTGCGCGAAGCGTTTCTTGGCTATGATGTGAAATAGATGAATCATTATCGCGCTTATTTGCGGATCGTCGCGCCGTACAAATGGCTCATTCTGGTGACATTGATCATTGGCATCATCAAATTTGCGATCCCGCTGACGCTGCCGCTCTTTATTAAACATGTCATCGACGACGTGCTGCTGGCTGACTTGCCTGTCGATGTGAAGACATCCAAGCTGATGAAGGCGATCGGGCTTGCCTTTCTTCTCTTCGTCGTCGTCCGCTATCCTATCGAATATTACCGTCAATATTTCGCGCAGCTTACAACGAGCCGCGTGCTTTTTGACTTGCGGAACAAGCTGTACGGTCATCTCCAGCATCTGTCGCTTCGCTTCTACCAGAACCGCAAATCCGGCGAGATCATCTCCAGAATGATGAACGACGCCGAACAGACCAAATCGCTCGTCGAAACGGGACTGATGAACATCTGGCTAGATATGTTTACGCTGGTGCTGGCGCTCATTATTATGTTTAACATGAACGTGCTGCTGACCTTCGTATCGATCGCCATTCTGCCTTTCTACGGCTATGCGGTCAAGAAGCTGTATAAGCGGCTGCGCGGCTATTCCCGCTCGCGCTCGCAAGCGATGGCTGAGATGCAAGGTTATCTGAACGAGCATGTGAACGGAATACCAGTTGTAAAAAGCTTCACGCTGGAGCGCTACGAGCAGCAGCAGTTCGGCAAGCGGAATCAGACATTTCTGGAGCGTGCCTTTGCGCTGACTCGCTGGAATGCGCTCACACAGTCGATTATTAATACGTTAACGGAGATCGCGCCATTGCTCGTGCTTGCCTGCGGCGGCTACCTTGTCGTGCAGAAGTCGCTGACGCTTGGCGAATTCGTCGCTTTCTACGGCTACTTGGACCGGCTCTATGCGCCTCTGCGCCGACTCGTCAACTCTTCGACGGAGCTGACGCAAGCGTCCGCTTCGCTGGAACGTGTGATGGAGCTGCTTGGTGAGCAGCCGGAAATCAGCGATTCGCCGAATGCAATGGCGCTGAGAGCTGTGAAAGGTGACATCCGGTTTCAAAATGTGTCGTTCCGATACAGCAGTGACAGCGAATGGGTGCTGCGGGGCATTAACTTGGAGATCCCGCAAGGCCATACGGTCGCGCTTGTCGGCATGAGCGGCGGCGGCAAGTCCTCGCTCGTCAGCTTGCTAGCCCGCTTCTACGATACGCAGGAGGGCGACATCACGATTGATGGCAGATCCATTCGCGATGTGACGCAGGAGAGTCTGCGTTCTCATATCGGGATGGTGATGCAGGACAATATTCTATTCAGCGGATCGGTCCGCGAAAATATTATGCTTGGCAACCCCGATGCTTCTATCGAGCAAATTGTTGAGGCTGCGAAAAAAGCGAGTGCACACGACTTTATCATGTCGCTGCAGAGCGGCTACGACACCGAGATCGGCGAGCGGGGCGTGAAGCTATCCGGCGGCCAAAAGCAGCGGATCGCGATCTCCCGTGTGTTCCTGAAGGACCCGGCGATACTCGTGCTTGATGAGGCGACCTCGGCGCTCGATCTCGAATCCGAGCATGCGATTCAGGAGTCGCTCGCCGAGCTGGCGCAGAACCGCACGACGCTCATCGTTGCGCATCGCCTCTCCACCATCACCCATGCCGACCTCATCGTCGTCGTCTCGCATGGCGAAATCGTGGAGCAGGGCAAGCATGATGAGCTCATGGCGAAGGATGGATCGTATGCACGACTTTATAACGTGCAGTACTTATAGGAGCTGAGAGCGAAGTGTCGCTCTCAGTTTTTTTGTGCAGTGCCAACCTTCAATTCAGCAACACTCCAACCTCCAAACCCTTCAACCTTCGAACCTCCAAACCCTTTAACCTCCCCCCCTTCAAACCCTTCAACCTCCAAACCCTTCAACCTCCAAACCCTCGAACTCACCGATCCTCCCGTCTTCTGCTCCATTAGCGGCTTTTTCCTCTCTCAGCGAAATTGTAAAATGCTCGATTGCCAAGTTTGGCGCTGAGAGATCAATTACGATCTCTCAGCATCAGAATCGCGCCGAAAGTCGACTGAGAGATCCAATATGATCTCTCAATTCCGCTGCCCAATATGGCCCTACCTAGATGCTCTCAGCGCCACGACCAGCAACAACAAAAAACGCCGGCTCATCGTAAGATGAGTCGGCGTTATATTTAAGATTGCTTGGGAGCATGGTCCTTATGCTCTTTGTGCTCTTTATTGCCGCGTTCGCGCGGCGCGTGGTTAGACTGCTCTGAAGCAGCGGCCACCGGCGCTTTGTTGTTGTTGAAATGCTGCCGCTTGTTGCGGTTCCGTTCCGGACGATCCGAACGATTGCCACCGCCACCGCGCTCAGCGTTCCGCTCACCGCGTTGCTCTTGATTACGCTCGCCCCGCTGCTCTTGATTGCGCTCTCCACGCTCACCGCGTTGCTCTTGATTACGCTCGCCACGTTCGCCGCGATCCTGCTTCTCGCCACGCTCCTGCTTCTCGCCACGATCCTGCTGCTGGTTCCGGCCGGAACGGCCGCCGTGATCGCCGCCGCGGTCCTTGCCGCCGAACGGCTTGCGTCCCTCGCGTCCGCCTTCCTTCTCGGGATCCTTCGCGGCGTCCTTGCGGTGGCTGTTGCGCTGCTGCTCACGGCGCAGATCGCGCTCAGCGCGCGGCATGAACTTCACCTGCTGATGCTCGCTCGCAGGCGCTTCGCTCGATTGCGCAGTAGCTGCCACAGCGCGTGAAGCGGACACATAAGCATCCAGCGCGCCTTCGACCAGTTCGAAATCTTCGCCGTCATGATCGTCGTTCAACTCGCCGTCTTCACCGGACTTAGAGCCGCCTGGCTGCTTCTCCAGTACAAAGTAAGCGCAACCGAAATTGCAGTACTCATTAATATAATCGACCATCGAGGAGATCGCGCTTTCGCGCGTCACCTTCGGATGGTTGTCACGGAAAAACCCTTTGAGCCGCAGCTGATTATATCCCCAATCACCAATTACGTAATCGTACCGTTCCAGCACTTCACTGAATCGTTCTCGAAACGCTTCAAAATTCCAGCCATTTCTATTTTCATGAATTAATTCGTAGGTTCTGCCGCCGATATGGATCAAGTCTGCTTCTCCCTCCTTCTTAAAGGGTTGCCGATAATTTGGCTTCCGTTGCCGATGCGGATTGAACCTGCTCATGCGCATGATACGAGCTGCGAACGAGCGGCGCTGATTCCACGTGGCTGAAGCCGCGTTTCAGGCCCTCTTCTTTCAGCTTCGCGAACTCATCCGGGTGCACATAGCGTGCGATCGGCAGATGGTTCTTCGAAGGCTGCAAATACTGGCCAAGCGTCAAAATGTTGCAGTCCACAGCACGCAAATCGTCCATCGCCTGCAAAATTTCATCCCATTCCTCGCCAACGCCAAGCATAATGCTCGACTTCGTCGGAATGTCCGGTTTCATTTCTTTCGCGCGCTTCAGCAGCTCCATCGAACGAGCATATTTCGCTTTTGCCCGAACGCGATTCGATAAGCGGGCGACCGTTTCGATATTATGGTTCAAAATGTCCGGATTCGCATCCATCACTGCTTGCAGCGCATCCCAATTGCCCATAAAGTCAGGGATTAGCACTTCTACGCTGCAGAGCGGAAGCCGCTTACGGATCGCTTTGATCGTTTCTACGAAGATCATCGCGCCGCCGTCCTTCAGATCATCGCGGGCAACCGACGTTACGACGCAATGTCTTAGCCCCATCTGTTCCGCAGCTTCGGCTACACGTTCCGGCTCCTGCAGATCAAGCTCTGTAGGCAAGCCCGTCTTCACCGCGCAGAAGCGGCAAGCACGAGTGCAAATATCGCCAAGGATCATGAAGGTTGCTGTACGGTTCGCCCAGCATTCATAAATATTCGGACAACGCGCTTCCTCACACACTGTATGCAGTGTCTTCGTGCGCATCATCTCTTTAATTTCGGCATAATTGCCGTCAGTCGTCAATCTTATACGAAGCCAATCCGGCTTAGGTACTCGTTCTTTCTCGTTCTTCATAACGGGAGTTAACCTGCTTTCTGTAATCTCTGCGTCTTATTATAGCACGTTTCGGATAAAAACCAATGATTTGCAGATCATATCAGAAGAGCATTACTTGAACCAATTGCACCCAATTTGATCATTCAACCGGAGGCGCTAATCCGCCGCATGCCGGTTGGCACTTGGAGGCCGATACTTCTGAGATCCTTGTGTTTATCCTTAATAACAGTCGTTCTAGTTATTAACCTGCAGTTCTTCGGCCAAGTCCAAGAACATACCGCTTCCGCCGCTTCGGGAACTCCCCCAGCTCGGGAAGTCCAAACAGCCATGAGAGCAAGCGCCAACAAAACCGATGCCAAAGACGAATCTTTCGCAAAAAGGCGCATCCTCTATGATGAAATCAGCGTCGTCACTCGGATCCCCTGGTATCGTCTTGCCGCGATCGACCAGTACGAACGGACGATAACGAAGGCACGGCCCAAGACACGCCAGCAGCTGGGACAATACATCAGCGTGTTCGTATCTGAGTCCGAATGGGCAGGGGAGCTGAATCCCGACGTCAACGACCAATCGCCCATGTCGATCCGCTGGTTCAGCGGGCTGGGCGAGGATGGAGACGGCGATGGGCTCGCGGTGCGCACGAACGACACTGACTTACTGTATTCCGTCGCCAATCATTTGATGCGATTCGGTACGGAAGAGGACGATTTTTCAATCGGATTATGGCAGTATTATCACAATACGAGAGCGGTCCAGCGCATTCGCCAGTTTGCCCGCCTCTATCAGAACTTCGGGACACTAAACCTGTTCGAGCATGCATTCCCGCTGCCAATCGGCGATAACTATTCCTACAGAGGAACATGGGGAACGCGCCGCAGTTGGGGTGGATACCGTATTCATGAGGGAACCGATATTTTTGCAGGCCATGGCGTTCCTGTACGCAGCACCTGCTACGGCATTATTGAGATTAAAGGCTGGAATCCTTATGGAGGCTGGCGGCTTGGTATACGAGATCTCAATAATTACTATCATTATTATGCGCATCTGTCTGGCTATGACAAGGCGATATTCGTGGGCGGCGCCGTTAAGCCCGGCCAAGTTGTCGGTTGGGTCGGAAGCTCAGGCTATGGACGTCCTGGAACAAGCGGTAAATTCCCGCCGCATCTGCATTACGGGATCTACCGTGACCGCGGTTTAGTCGAGTGGTCGTTCGATCCTTATCCGTCGCTCCGACAATGGGAGAACGATGAACGTCGCAGAATGCGCAAACGCAAATCATAAAAAAAGAGCGCTCGTCAAGGCCTGCTATAGGCATTAGGCTGAGCGCTCTTTTTTTGCTGCTGGTCATTCTCCGGTATTCGTACTCGCATTCGCATTTGAATTCATATTCGTGTTCGACGACGAAGCAGGCTCCGATCCGTCTGCCCCAGTACCGCTATCTGCTGGTGACGTCGTGGTGACGCCGTTCTTGCCATCTTGCATCGGTAGCGAGATATTCGGCGCATTCGGTGCGGAATCGCCGACCGGATTGCCTTTGTTATCATAATAGTACATCGGCACATCGCCAACGACGAGCAGGTACGAGATCGGAATTTCCGTATCCACCAGCTCCGGCTGCGTATCGAATGGAATAATAATCGATACCTCCGCAACGATATGCATATACACCTCGACCAAGATCATATTAATTCCGGCATCCTTTTGCTTCGTATCGAGATCGACCTTCACAGCACCGATTGGTTCGAATTTGACCGGGATACGTGGACCGAACGAAGCGATAATGGCACTGCCGAGCGCTTGGCCGAGCGGGATTTTCTCTGGAATGTCGCCCATCTGGTCCAGTTTCGTCTGCACCGTATCAATCGTTTCGGACGTAATGCGCATGTGCTCGGAGTAATTCAGCATAAAGCCCGACACTTTCCCGCTCGCATTCGTCTTCCACTCAATGAGCTTATCAACGGACGATTGATGCGCAACCTGCTCTGTAATCGCCTTATTGATCGCCTGTGTCGCGACCTGCTTGACGCGGACCTTGGCAACAGCCATGAGCGGACCTTGTAAATTCCGTTCGACGAAAATAAACATCTGGAAGAAGAACAGCCCGAAGATGATCAGCAAAATAAGAACGAGCTTGCGGCGGCTCATCTTCTTGCCGCTGCTTCCTGATCGGCGCCGGCGTCCGCTGCTTCGCCATCCCCTTCTTCCCCATCTGCGCATATGGGCGCCTCCTTCTCACCAGTTGTCCGCTGTCCCCTTCCAAGCTTATGCGGATAACAGGCAAAAAAGAAGAAAGCTAGTTCACCTCGATTAAACCTAGCTGCAAGCAAGCGCTGATTGCAAGCTTGCGCACGCCGGTCGTAAAGCGGATATCGACCGATTCGGCATCAATCGCAATGAGCTCACCGCTGCCGAATACGCGATGCTTCAGCTGTGTGCCAGGCGCTATTCCTTTAAAGCTCTTGAGCGCATTCGGGTTCGCCGGAACGAAAGCCTCCTCTGGCTTGCTAATCGTTACGCTGCCTGAAGCTGCTGAGCCAGTCGGCTTGCGCTGCGATGTTGTAACGCCTGAAGAATGCTGCTTCACCGGCGGCTCAGCACTCGGATCCTGGATATAACGAACGGCGGCAACGAATTCAGACTCTTTCACTTCTTCGCCGTCACGTTTTCCATATGCGATCAGCTCCAGCTGCTGCTTCGCCCGCGTCATGCCAACATAGAAGAGCCGCACAGCCTCCTCCATCTGCTCGGACACTTCCCCTTCGACCTTCTTCATATCTTCGCTCGATGGAATGATGCCTTCGATGAGGTCAATGATGTACACCCGCTCGAACTCTAGCCCCTTCGCGCTGTGCAGCGTCGAGAAAGTGACGGCATTGGCATTCTTGTTCTTCTTCGACGCTTTCATGACCGCTTCCAAGTACTTCAATCTCTTCGCAAAATCCTCCAGCGACTCCAAACCGTCCGCAATATCCTCAAGCGTGTTCAAAATCCCGACCAAACTCTCCTTGCGAAATCCGAGCCGTTCGCACATCCGATCCAGCGCCCGTTCATAGCCAAGCTTGTTCCGAATCGTCCGAATGGCTTGGCGCGGCTGCATCTCCTTCAACGTCTGGAACGTTTCCTTGCATTCCAGCAGCTGCTTCGGCTGGTAATCCTGCACCGGTACATGGTTGATGAGGTTATCGAATACCGACTCATTATTCTGAATGCGGAGCAGCGCCGCCATCTGGGTTTTTGAAATATAGCCGCTCATCTTCGTATGAATTTTTTCCAGCAGCTCCGGCCTTTTATCCGTATACGCCATCCGCATGAAACCGAGAATATCCTCCAATATCCAGTGAGAAAAGAAACGGTTGTCGCCGTCCTTCATATAGAATGGAATACCGCGGCGATCGAACTCATTCATTAGCGTTATCGAGGACGAATTGTTCCGGTACAGCAGCGCCACCTCGCGCAGCTCTTCAATCCGCGAAACCTTCTCCGCCACATACTTGGCCTGCTGTTTGTAATCGGCAAGGCTCTTGATCCGAATCGGTCTGCTGCTGCTGTTGCGGGTGAACATGTTCTTGTCATAACGATTCTTGTTGCGTTTAATGAACTGGTTCGCAATTGCTACGATGTTCTTCGAGGACCGGTAATTCTGCTCCATCTTTAGAATCGCCGCATCCGGGTACACGTTCTTGAAATCAAGCAAATACTGCGGCTCTGCCGCCCGCCACGTATAGATGCTCTGATCGTCATCCGCGACGACGCACAGGCAGCCATGCCGCTTAACGAGCTTCTCGATAATCGCATGCTGAACCATCGACGTATCTTGGCTTTCATCCGTCAGCACGTAGTCGTACTTATTCTGATATTTCCACAGCAGCTCATTGCTCTCTGCGAGCGCACGGTTGCCGATAACGAGCATATCGTCGTAATCAATCAGCAGCTTGTCGCTGCGCGAACGCTTGAACGCTTCATATTCCTTCATAATAAGAGCCGCTTCCTTGACATCACAGTTCACGGATGACCACTGTTCTTCGGGAATCAGCTTGTTCTTAATATAGCTGATGTAGGTCGTTAGCTCCTCCATCTGCTCTTCCGTGATGTTGTCGTTGTGGATTCGCTTATAGATATCGCGCAGAATCAGCTTCTTATGCAATGGCGGGTTATCTTCATCGAAACCTTCGCTTTCACTCTCAGCCTCGACCGAACCTTCAATAATTTGAAAAGTAATCCGATTCCGCCGCAAAAATTCCCGCATCAATTCGAATGCGAGACTGTGTATCGTCGAGAAATCGACGCTGCCCGCAGGATGGTCCGGGAAGAACCGGCTGAACCGCTCCTTCATATCCTGCGCGGACGCCTTGCTGAACGTAACTGCCTTGATTCGGCTCGGATGAACGCCTTTCACCTCAATCAAGTAGCCAATCCGCATAATAATTGTCGTCGTCTTACCTGAGCCCGGCGATGCGAGCAGCAGTAATGCGCCTTCGGTATGGAGCACCGCCTGCCGCTGAATCTCATTCAGTTGGACACCAAGCTCGGCCTTCTTCCGCTCAAAAAAATTCGTTGTCGTCGCTTTCGTCATTACGATCTAACCCATCCATTCTTCCATTAAACGATTGAGATTCCTCTTCTTCCTCGAGAGAAAGAGGGAATCTACGTTCCCATTTTTTACGATGATACTAGTATCGCTTGTGAGCGCCGCCTGCTGCAATAGTTATTTTAAGTTATTTTTTGCCTAGTTTCTCGTAACGGTTCTGCGGGGCAATATACAGAAGAGTTTCGCGAAGATCGCAACAAATATATGCAATCGTTCAGTAATAAAGGCTTATAGAGCGACAAAAAAAAGAGCGGACCCGCACGGTCCGCCCTTCCACTATTATCCCAGCAGCTAGCCTATCATCTCTGAAACGAAGCCGTTTATCCGCTGCAACCGCGACTAGAACGCCTCGTGCAAGCCATCAGCTTGAGCAGCAATCGACTTATTGCTGCAGCTGAATTTGTTCAAGCTCGCAGCTTGATTCAGCTGCGTTACAAGCTCTTCCGGCAACGATGCTCCACCGCTCAAAGCACCTGCGATCCCCGCAGCGAGCGCCGTTACACTCGCAGTGTCTCTGCCCATATTGACCCCTGCGATAAGCGCGTCGTAGACACTGCCATTAACTAGCTTCACGATGCAAATTGCTTTGGTCACCACTTCATTCGCAAAGCTATTGCCGTACGGCACGCCACACCCATGATACATCCGGTCGAACGCTTCCCGCAATTGCTGGAAATCCGTACAGCCGTCAACTAGACGCAAGCCTTTATCCAGCTCCTCGAGTACATTATCACGCAGATAACCGTACTTGTAGCCGTCGATCTGCATGCCGACATCGGTGTAATTGCAGTGCTCATACAGATCATGAATGACACTGTCAATTGTCGCATCCGGCTTCGTTGCGGCAGCAATGGCAGCCGCCGTAACCCCGGACCACTTCACTCCGTAGCTTCGCGAAGCTTGATAGAGCTGCCCGAGCTCGAACGCATCGCGTACCGCGTTCTTCACGTCGCCGGCATTAATGAGGCCTACCGGATGGCAAAAACCCGCGAAGCTGTTCAGTCCCGCATAATCGCAATATTTGCCCAAATCACGCGCAGGCAAGCCGTTATTCGCAAGCGCAAGCAAACCGATGTCGAAAGGCTCCATGACCTTCTCGGCATTGCTTCGAAGCAGGTCGGCATTCCATATCGCTCGCACATCTTCTGCCGTAACGCGGTCCTGCCGCTCACAGATTGCCGTAATTAGGAGCTTCTGACGTTCGATGCCGCTCTCCGTCGTTCCCGCCGGCCGTGACCAGACACGCTCATAAGGCAACAGCTTATCCAGCACATCATACTTGCTCGCAATCTCCTGCCAGCTCCAGCCCTGCACGGGAGCTCCCATCGCCGCGCCGATCTGCGCGCCGGCAATACAGCCGTAAAATTTATCCTTCAAGCTGACTCTTCCACTCATTTCTCGCACGCTCCCGGTTTTATCTATTTATCGCACACGCACACACTCGCGCTCGCGTGCTTTTATAATGCGCCCATCAGATTGGAATAAGCTTTCAGCCGCGTCAGTCTAGTGTTATAGGCTTTATACAAGCCGTCAGCATGCTCCTTGATCGTCCGTTGTGAGTTCGTCACCACATGCAAGGTTGTCGCATAGTCGGTCTGTTTGATCCAAGCTTCAGGAACAGTCGAGATCCCAGTCAGCGCTCCGGATATGCCAGCTGCAACTGCTGTTACGCAGTCCGTGTCGCGACCCATATTCACTGCAGCAACCATCGCGTCTCTGACATTCCCTTTTGTCCAATTGAAGATGCATACCGCTTTCGTCACAACTTCATTCGCATAGCTGACCTCATAAGGAATGCCTCTAATGTTATACGATTCATAGAGCGCTCTTCTGAACTCTCGATAATCCGTAATACACGCCGTCCGCTTCAACTCGCGGTCTAGCTCGTTGACAACAACATCCGGATCGCAATGGTCATAGATTGCGCCGAGCACGCTATCGAGCGTCGCGCCAGGCTTCGTGCCGGAAGCGATGGCAACTGCGGTCACCATAGCCCACTTCAGCCCGCGTCCGTTCATCGTCTGATACAGCTGTCCGACTTCGTTCACATCGTCGATAGCGCCAAAGATGTCACCGGCATTAATAAGGCCGATTGGATGGCAGGAACGGGAGAAGCTGTTCAGCCCCGCATAATCGCAATATTTGCCGATGTCCCGGGCCGGAATGCCGCTCTTCGCCATCGCCAGCAGCACCGCTTCGAACGGCTCGGAGATCATGCCAGCCGATTCAGGCTTAATGCCCGATATCCACATTTTCCGAACATCCTCTGCCGTTACACGGTCCTGCTTCTCCATAATGGCAGAGATCATCAGCTTCTGGCGCTCAACGCCATCCTCGGTCGTACCTGCTTCACGCACCCAACCATTGTGAAAATGCTCATAAGGCAGCAACTCTTCCAAAATGCCATACTCAGCGTCAATGCGCTCGAAATCCCAGCCCTCTACCGGTGCGCCCATGGCAGAACCGATATGTACCCCGGCAATACAGCCATAAAACTTGTCAAACAAGGTGACTTGCTCACTCATTAGCTTGATCGCTCCTCTTAATAGGTTGTCTG
Organism: Paenibacillus sp. sgz302114; assembly: GCF_056120345.1. Classification (NCBI taxonomy): domain Bacteria; kingdom Bacillati; phylum Bacillota; class Bacilli; order Caryophanales; family Paenibacillaceae; genus Paenibacillus; species Paenibacillus sp. sgz302114. The sequence continues at coordinate 54,412 of NZ_JBVYOI010000005.1, read as the reverse complement.
CTAGAAACGAAAGCGGTGCAATAATCAAACCGACTTTGAAAGTTGAACATATTCGAGGCGTTTATAGCTCGCCTATAATGAATTCGGGTAGCGTGTGAATCTACGAATGAATAGATGAAAGGGTGTAACGGATACGATGGTTGATTATGCGAAGTATCGTCTGGATGACGCAATGATGTTGAAACGGCTGGTCCATCCTGCGGGCAAAATTAGAATGATTTTGGATACGGATGCATTCAATGAAGTGGACGATCAGTTTGCGCTTGCGTACGCCTTGCTGTCGCCGGAGAAGCTTCAGGTGCTAGCCGTGACGGCCGCGCCGTTCTTCAACTGGAACTCGACAAGCCCAGGTGAAGGTATGGAGAAAAGCTATAATGAGATCTTCAATATCTACAAGCTGATGGAGCTCGATCAAGCTCCGCCGGTATACCGGGGATCCGCTCAATTCATGGACAGCGCGGATGAGCCTGTTCCAAGTGAAGCTGTCGACCGAATGATAGAGCTTGCATTAAGCGGTGATGAGGAACCACTCTATGTCGTCGCAATCGGAGCGATTACGAATGTAGCCTCCGCTATCGCCAAATGCCCCGAAATTATTCAGAAGATCGTCGTCGTCTGGCTTGGGCCGAACTCCTATTGGTGGCCGACACAGGATATTTTCAACGTCTCACAGGATTACCACGCATCGCGAATTATTTACGACAGCGGCGTTCCGCTCGTCATCCTGCCTTGCCATAGCGTAGCCTCGCAGCTGCTTACATCGACCTATGAGATTGACGCCTGCTTGCGTGATCGCAACAAGCTTGGCACCTACTTCAGCGATTTGTTCCACGGTAGATTTGAACGGTTCGGCCGCAATCGTCCTGGCTGGTCCAAAGTGCTGTGGGATGTGTCAGCGATTGCCTGGCTGCTGAATGAAGAATGGGTGCCTTCGGTCGTGCGGCGAACGCCGATTCTTAATCCGAACTTCACTTACTCCTTAGATGATCATCGTCATTTCTACAAAGAAGCGATCGACATAGACCGCACCCATGTTTATATAGATTTGTTCGAGAAGCTGTCCAAGCCATACTAGTATCGGACCCTGACCACCTGCTTGCGATTAGAGACAGGCGGTCATGCTGCTCTCCCGGTATTGACCAGGCGTAACGCCGACGCTTCTTTTGAAGGCGCGAATGAAGCTGTGAACGTTGGTATAACCAACCTCGCCGCTGATCGCAAGCACCGTCTGGCTGTCCATCATCAGCAGCTGCTTCGAACGCTCAATCCGCTTCTGAGTAAGGAGGCTGTAGAAGGTATGGCCCGTATGCTGCTTCAGCAGCCGATTCAGATAGGTCGACGAGCAGTGCATCTCATCCGTCACCTGCGCGAGGCCAAAATCCTTCCCGAAATGCACATCAATATAAGCGAGCGCTTCTTCGACAATATGTGTTGCTAGTGCAGATTGGTAGAACATCGTAATCGAGCCTTCTTGCTTATGGAGCATTCGCTCCACGACGCTATACATGATCGAATTGCGCAGCGCCTCCAGCTCCTTCTGATCTGCAGCGGCTGGGTCTATAGATTTGGGTAAAATCTGCATCTCGTTTCAGTGCCTCCTCGCAAGTAAATCGTGATCGATTGCGCGTTAGGACTTCATGTATTGCGCTGCTTCGCGCTCCAGCACGGCAAGCTTCTCGACTCTCCTACGGAACTGCTCTTCGGTGCTGAAAGTAGCCTTTACGAACGATGTAATCAGATCTTTGGCAAGCCAAGCTCCAACGATCTGCGCTCCGATGCACATGATGTTCACATCGTCATGCTCTACGCTCTGATGCGCCGAATGATAATCGTGGCATACTGCCGCGCGAATGCCGGGAATCTTGTTAGCTGCAATACTCGCGCCGACGCCGGTTCCGCACACCATAATGCCTCGCGCCGCCTCGCCTTTCAGGACAGACTGGCAGACTAGCCGGGCAATATCCGGAAAATCCACAGCATCCGCGCTATGGCAACCATGGTCAATTACCTCGCAGCCGAGCGAATTCAGGTGTTCTGCAACCGCCGCTTTCAGCTGAAACCCGGCATGATCGCAGCCAAGAGAAATTTTCATAGGCGTAACCCTCCCAAGGAAAATGAATTGTTCATGCAAAAATGGCAACGTTGCCATTTTAAGCCGATCATAGCGTAGCCGTTTGAGGCTGTCAACCCGTTCCAGCTGAAATTTACGCACGGTCTCGCTAGCATTTTGCACGAAGATTCTTTAAAATCGTTGATAGATGGTATCGTTTACATAGATGAGCCATGACGATCGAGGAGGAAATTGCAATTAAGAAACCAACCATACATGACGTCGCAGAACGAGCGAAAGTGACGCCCTCCACCGTATCACGGGTAATGAATGGCTCAAGCCTCGTCAAGCCGATGACCCGGCAGCGGGTCCTTGATGCCGTCCAGAGTCTCGGCTATGTGCCAAGCCGAAAGGCGCGTATGTTCAAGTCCGGCAAGAGCGGCATCCTCGGACTTGTCGTGAGTGCACAGCATATTAGCGAGCTGATTTATAATGCAGGCTTCCAGTCGCTCTTCAAAGCGCTGACGGAGAAAGCACATGCCGAGGGCTACAACCTTCTGATCATTACATCAGCCAGCGCGGATTCCGACTCCTTTTTTGATGTAATTAAGAGTCAGGTCGCCGATGGATTTATTATTTTGAGCCCATCCGGGAGCGAGACGCTTGCTTCGATGCTGGAAGAGGCGGGCATTCCTTATGTGTTTAATATGAAGTATTCGAATAACCCCGAAGATCACTACTATGCCTCCTACGACGATATAGAAGCTGGATATATCGCGGCCAACTATTTGCTTGATCTGAACCATACCGACATCCGGTTCATCGTGGGCAGCATTAACGGCAATGTGATCTCCTTCAACAGCGACCGCATTGCCGGCGTGAAGAAGGCGTTCGAGGAATACGGCATTCCGTTCCAAGACAGTTACATTGTCCGTGTCCCAGGCCAAATGGAAGAGAGCTACGACGCGATCCACACGCTCCTGCAATCGCAGAAGCCGACGGCGCTGATGATCTCTAATGAGACGACAACGGTTGCCGCGCTCAATTATTTCTACGATTACGGCTACCGCGTTCCGCAGGATCTGTCGGTCATCGGATTCGGTCCAGCGGAATTCCACCGTAAGCTGCGCCCAAATTTAACGAGCGTCAGCTTCGATATCGCATGGTCAAGCGGCCGAATCGTCGACATTCTGCTTCAGCGAATCGAAGGGTTGCCAGTGCTTCACGAGACGCCGAAGAAGCCGGAGCTTGTGATCCGGAATAGTACCTCTCGCAGGGAAAAGTGAGGAATGATCGGTGGCTTCCCGTGAATATGGGACCCTGGGGGATACACTTTTGCTGATGTAACCAGCTTCATGTGCTCGTTTGTGTGGATTTCGGAGAATGTAGTCCAGCTAACCAGCTTCTTGCGCTCGTTTGGGTTGATTTCGGAGAATGTAGAGTACCCAGTACCCTTCTTTCACCTTTTCAACTAGTTTCCCGCATATGTGGGGTATTGGGTACACCTCTTCCACCAATGTAGATCCATACGGGATACACTTTCGCCGGATTTGCTACTTTTCCACCAATGTAGATCCCTGCGGGATACTCTTTCGAAGACACCAAGCACCCACCGCAAGCCTGCGAGTGAGTGCTTTTTTGCATCAAATCACACGTTAGCCCCGAACAGGAGCAGAGCTTTGCGGAGCATAAATTTGCGGATTTTGGCGACGGCACTCTTCGATAACGGTGAGCTGCTGGCGTACCTGTTGCGGCGTTATTTCGAGCGGGGCACCGTCTAGAATTGCGCGGCGCAGCATGTGATAAAGCTGCTCCGCCATATAGCCATACTCATCTTTGCCATCTTCAAGCGCGAGCTTCCAGCTCTCCGAATGCCATGTGAGCGTCTCGCGGCAGTAAGACGGCAGACCGTTCTTATCGACAAGCGGCACCGTGGTGAGCTGCTGCTCCGGTGCTTCCTCCGGCTTGAAGTACCTCCACTCCAGCCGCTCATTGTTGCCGCGCAAGCCGCCGTTCGTTCCTTGAATGACGAACTGCTCGCCCGGGAACACACTACAGGAGGACACTTCCACATCGACCGTCGGGCGACCTTCCCCCTGCAGCACCAGCTTCACATAGTCCTCCGCATCGCCGAATGTGTTCGCCCGGTCCATGATGCATTTCACCTCCGGCATCATATCGTTGCCGAACAGCTGCAGCGCCTGATCGAGCACATGCGAACCGAGATTGAGCAGGCTGCCGCCATTGTTGCTTTGAAGCGTCTGCCAATCCCATCTGCGCGTAAACCGGCTGCTCGTAAAATCCAGCTGCACAATGCGCCCAAGCACACCGCTCGCAATGACCTCGCGAATGCGCACATAAGCAGGCATATAGCGGGATTGCTGGAAGACAGCCAGCAGCTTGCCGCTGCGCTCCGATGCCTCGATCAGCTGGTCAACTTCCGCTGATGTGCGGGCAAGCGGCTTCTCGCATAGCACGTGGAAACCGCGGTTCAGCAGCTCCAAGGAAATCGGCACATGCTGATGGCTCGGAGAAGCATTAACGACGAGATCGAGTGGCTCGGCAGCGATCATCTCCTGCCAAGTTCCGTATGCTTTGCAGCCGAACTCTTTTTCCGCAAGCTGTTGACGCTCGGGGAGCGAGTCAGCTACCGCCACGATTTGAAAATACTCCGGCAGCTTAGCCAGATTCGCCCCATGAATATCGCGCCCGCTTCTGCCTTGTCCGATAATCCCGACTTTAAGAATGTTTTGGCTCATACACTCTCATTCTCCTTCTCGTACCCGTTATAGGATGAAACGCGGTTCAATGCGGATTTCTTTGCCCGAAGCCGAACTCTCGTAGACCGCCTCAATCAGTTGAATTGCTCGAAATCCATCACCGCCGGTTACGGCAGGCTGACAGCCGGATTTGATAGATTCAATAACATTCGCTAGCTGCAGCTGATGATAGAGGTGGCTGATGCTGCGCGGATCCGAGACACCTCCATAGGCAGGAGACTCAGCGAATACCGGTGGGGCCTCGCAGCCCGGAACCGACCAATGTTCAATGCTGGAACCTGACAGCTTAATTGTTCCTTCCGAACCATATAAGCGGATTGCCGCCGGGAATCCAGGGGTGATACTCGTGGAAGCCATTAGTGTCCCAAGCGCCCCGCTCTTAAACTGAACGATAACAACGCCAAGATCCTCCGCTTCCATCTCGTGAGTTTGAATGACGGTCCGACCATACACGGTACGCACCTCACCTGCGAGCCAGAGCAGCAGGTCAACCGAATGAATCCCTTGATTCATGAGCGCCCCGCCGTCCTCGGCAATCGTTCCTCGCCATGGAGCGCTGTCATAGTACTGCTGCGTTCTGTAAAATGGAACCTCCACCTCGGCGAGCAGCAGCTTTCCGATCCGCCCCTCCGCCACGATGCGCTTCACTTCGCGGTGAAGCGGCTCGAACCTTCGCTGCGAGATGACGGACAGCGTTAGTCCACGCTCTTCCGCCAGGCGGCACAGCTCCTCCGCTTCCGCAGCCCGCATTGCCAGCGGCTTCTCAACCACTACATGCTTGCCTGCTTCAAGCGCATCGCTGCCGATACGATAGTGGCTGCCGCTGGAGCTGGTGATGCAGACGATATCGACGTCATCCCGCTGTAATAGCTCCTTGTAATCCGCCGTCCAAGCGCAGCCTTCATGTTCGGCAATAGCTTGCGCCTTCACCCCGTCACGACTAGATACGACGGACAGCATAGCGCCGTCCAGCCCCTGAATCGCAGCGATGTGAAAATCCGCAATCGTGCCGCAGCCAATGATCCCAAATCGCCGCAAACCAGCACCTCCGCTCACGCTCATGGTGCGTTCACCTAACTTCGGATTGCAGCCGCTCAAGCAGCTTATTCAAACCTTTCAGAGACATCGCCGTTCCTTCCAAAGCGGTGCCGCCATCCGGGATATAGTGCGTTTCTATCGTAAACAAGCCGTTGTAGCCATCCTCCCGAAGAGCTTGAAAATGCGCTTCATACGGTACAAGGCCCGCTCCAATCGGAACCGCTCGCGGCTTCCCCTCTGCATCGAGCACAACGTCTTTGAGATGCACATGCGCAATTAACTCGCGAACCGCTGCATAGCCTTCCGGGAAGCTCGGCCTGCTACCGTACTGCTCATTGCCCGGATCCCACAATACGCGAAGCGCGGGGGACTGCACGGCAGAGGAGAGACGGGCAACCTCTATGGCAAAGCCGCCATTACAGGATGGTTCATTTTCCAGCATAAGCAGCATACCGCGTTCTTCCGCCAGCTTGGCGGCGCGCGTCAGATGGCTGACGATCTCCGACTCGAACCGTGCAATCGGCTCCTCCTCCCGCCAGAACGAGAAGATTCGGATCCGGTTCGTGCCGAGCCGTTTCCCAAGCTCCATCGCCCGCTGCAGCATGGCAAAATGCTCAGTGACGGACCGTTCCGCTTGATTAAACCGGTCCCCCTCGGCAACCTGCCGTGATGCATCAAGCGCGCACTTGAATACAGGAGAAGCGATACAAGAGATGAACAGTCCGCGGCTCTGCGCCTCCGTACGAATGGTGTCCGCTTCCTCATCGCTAAGCGCGAGCACATTGCGATTGTCTACACTGCGCAGCTCGATATGCTTCAGTCCATTCGCCGCCGCAAAATCCAGCGCAGTGATGATGTCGGGTGAGACCTCATCCGTAATAACGCCTAATCTATCGATTATTCGTTCCACAATTCAGCTCCTCTCAGCCAATGTGAGAATGTAGATTCCTGAGTACTCTCTTTCTCACTCTTGGGCGTTAATCCACCACCAACTAACTTCTACCACAAAGCCTACCCATCTTGCCAAACCGTCCGGCCGCCTACGACCGTCTGCTTAACCTGAATCCGTCCGTTCCCATGTCCACTCCCGCTCACGCCACCGTCTTCCTCCACCATGCGAAAAAGCGTCAAGTTCGCCCTCGCTCCCGGCTCCAGACGACCGAGCTCCTGCCATCCCATCGCTTCCGCAGGACGCTTCGTCACCGCGTCGATCGCCTCCGCCAAGCTAACGCCAGCGAGCTTCATCGCATTCTCGATGCCGCACACCAAAGGCTGCGCGGAGCCCGCCAAGATGCGCGGATCGGCTGCCGTCTGCAGCCTTCCGCTCGGCAGCAGCTCCACCTGCTGCCCGATCTCGCTGTCATAGCGGCCCGGGGGCATGCCGCCGAACTTGACGCTGTCGCTCACGAGGATGAACCGCCCCTGCTTCGCCCGGATCATCGCTTTCAGTGCAGCTGCGCCAAGATGATGTCCATCGGCGATAAACATCGCCGTCAGCCCATCGTCCGCCAGCTGCTCCCAAATATAGTTCGGATGCCGCGACAGCACCGGATGCGCCCCATTGCCAAGATGCGTGGACATCGTTGCCCCGGCTGCCACCGCATCCCCCAGCTCTTCCGCCACCGCCATCGTGTGGCCGATGCTAACACGAACGCCAGCATCACGGAGCTGCCGGATGAACGGCATTGCGCCCTCCTTCTCCGGCGCGATGGTACACAGCGCGATCCGCCCGCCTGCCGCCTCCTGCCAAGCGGCGAATTCGGCCCATTCCGGCTCACGAATATGCGCCTTGTCATGCGCACCGCGCGGTCCATCTTCGGCCGATAGATACGGCCCTTCCAGATGGATACCCGGGATCGCCTCGCCAAGCCATTCATCATGCTCGCAAGCGGCATGAATCGCATGCACCGCTTGGCGAATCCGCTCCGCGCTGCCCGTAATGACGGTCGGGCAGAAGCTCGTCACGCCGAGGGCGGACAACGCGTTCGCCACGCCGAGTACATCCTCCGGCGTAGTCGCCTCGCCGTTCAGATCATAGCCGGCGAAGCCGTTCACCTGCAGATCGATCCAGCCCGGAGAGATCCAGCAGAAGCTGTCGCTTTGGCTTTGGCTTTGGCTTTGGCTCTGGCTCTGGCTTTGGCTTTGGCTCTGGCTTTGGCTTTGGCTTTGGCTCTGGCTTTGGCTCTGGCTCTGGCTCTGACTCTCACCTATGCCTTTGCCTATCCCCTCGCCCGCACCCTCACACTCGCTCTTTCCTTCGCTCTCTTCCTCAAACGCTCCCGCGCCCGTCCCCACTCGCTCCCTCTCTGCCACCTCAGCCGCAACTACAGCTACAATGACTCCGTCTTCCGCATCTATATGTACCAGCTCGCCGGTGTCATAGCGCCTTCCCGTCCATCGTCTCCGCATGTTACTCTAAAGCCGCCAATTCCGTACGCGCAGCAGAGGCACGGTCCAGATATAGCGTCCAGTTCGGATGCGTGCGCAGCATCGTCGACGGTACATTCGGCGCAATTTCGCTCGACAACGTCAGCCTTATCGCCTCCGCTTTCACCGCATGGGGCACGCAGGAGAGTATCACCTTGCTTTTCAGAATCTGCCTTACGCTCATCGTAATCGCATGCGTCGGCACATCCTCCAGACCGGCGAACCAGCCTTCTCCGACCTGTTGCCTTTTGCAGGCGTCATCCAGCTCCACCACAATGTACGGCTCTTCTGTATCAAAATCAGCCGGAGGATCATTGAACGCAATATGAGCATTCTCCCCGATGCCAATCATGGCAAGGTCAATCGGCGCTTCGCGAATCGCTTCATTTAACTGAGCAATCGTCGCACGGGGATCGCCTGTGCCGTCGACAAGATGGTACTTACCGAGCTCCACCTGCCGAATGAACCGTTCGAGCAAATACGCCTGAAAGCTGGCAGGATGATCGGGCTGAATGCCTGCATATTCATCAAGATGAAACATCTCAACCTTGCTCCATTCCAGCTTCTGGCCAACAAAAGCTTTGAAGAATTCAAACTGGGACGAGCCCGTAGACAGCAGCAGCCTCGCTTTTCCTTGGCGATTAATCGCCTCTTGCAGAACCGACGCTGCGTGCGCCGCCGCTTGCTCTCCTAGCAGCTGTGCATTTTCCAGTACTTGAACGTCCACACCAATCCCCCGCCTCATCAAAGTTTTATCAGCTCGGCTATACGGACCGGCCGCCCTTCCCGAATCGATCGATTCGCCGCAAAGCCGATTGCGCATGACAGCGCTCCATCCCGGCTCGTCGCCTGCCTGCCACCATCATCCTCGCCGCCGATAAGCAGCGCACGAAGCAACCGCTCGTCGCCCCCTCCATGTCCGCCGCTCTCTTCCGCCAGCGGAGCATCAACAACCAGCCCATGCCGACCGAACAACCTAATCATTTTTCCCGTGTCCGTGCCCTTCCCCGAGTCCGATTCCGTACCAGCACTCATACCTCCGACATCACTTTCCGTATACACCGCTTCCAACCGTCCGGCAGTGCCTGTTATCACCATGCGGAAGCCTTCGTACGGAGCATAAGCCGTCAAGGAATAGCTCATCATTGCTCCTCTAGCATAGCGGGCGGTCAAGCTAACGGTATCCTCAATGTCGATTTCATCCGCAAACACGCATGCGTCGCGGTAGTACTGATCCACATCCTCGCAATCCGAATAGAGCAGCCGGTAATTCCCTTTCCTGATGTCGATGTAAAACTCACAGCTCGACGCATGCTCACAACCGCTACAGCGAACGCCTCTCTCTCGCCGAGTCGGTCCATAAAACCTCGTCGCACCGAAAGCCTGCACTTCAACCGGCTCATCCCCCAGCACCCAATTCACAATGTCGAAGTGGTGCGTTGACTTATGGACGAGCAATCCGCCGGAATTCTGCTTCTGTCGATGCCATCTCCGAAAATAATCCGCGCCGTGCTTCGTATCCAGAAACCATTCGAAATGCACATGCGTAATGTGGCCAAGCATCTTCTCGCCAGCCAGTTCCTTCAACCGCCCCATAAAAGGCATGTACCGCAAGTTGAACGTCACCGTCACCTGTTTGCCTGTTAGGCGCTCCGCCTCCAGAATTCGCTCGCACTTGTCCTCATCAATCGTCAGCGGCTTCTCCGTAATGACGTCGCAGCCAGCGAGCAGCGCCGCCACGATATACGTGTGATGCGTGCTATCAATTGACGTCACGATAACGACATCGGGCTTCGCCTGATCCAGCATCACCGCATAATCCTCATAGACCGGAACATCTCCGCCGATTCTCGCCTGCAGCAATGCCGCCCGCTTCGCATTCGTATCGAACACGCCGACGATTGTTGCCGTATCCGCATAATCCCGGCTCATCGGCACCGCATACATATAAGTGCCCCGATTGCCCGCGCCTACAAAAGCATACTTTTTCACTTCCGGCCCCTTCCCCTCTAGAAAAAGTCCGTCATATACGATATCCGCCGCGGTATTGCCTGCTCCCAAGCTGCTGCTGCCTCCGCCGATCCTTCGAGATGCCCGTGATCCGCAAGCTGCGAAGGCCGCCGGCATCCGATCAAGATCGCCCCTAAGGTTTGGATGCTGCAACTGATCGCCCCGCCGGCACTCGCTTCCCCCGCAAGAAGTGCAGCTTCCGCTCTCCCATCCGCGCCGACTGTAATTTCCCACAAGCCGTTATTCCACTCGGCATGCTCGTCTGCAAGATTCACATGCAGCACGCTTCCTGAGGCAGCCTCTGCAAACCGGTACTGCTTCACGAATGCCGCCACATCGACGATACGGAACATGAAATTCGAATGCAGCTCATGCTGAAGCTTAGGCTCAGCCATCCCGAACAGAAACGGTTCATCGGCAGGAGCCGTAAACTTCAGCCTTGAAATGATCGAGTCGTGGTTCCGTATGAACTGCCACAAGCCGTTCCGGCTTTCCTGATCGAGGTAGACAAGTTCATGCATATTCATATGCCGGTCCTTGATGTCATACAGCATATACCCTGTCGGCTCGCCGCTGCCCGCCGCATAATAAACCGCCAAGCTGCCCAGCTTGCGCCGAAAAACATGGTTCAGCCACCAATCCTCGTCCCGCCGCAGCATCCCGTTATACCTTTTGGCATACTTGTCGTAGACTGCGCCTGCCTCTATCCAGCCCTCCGCCCGAAGGCGCTTCACGGCACCAGGCGCAGCTGGATATTTCGGCGCGGCGCTAACCTCAAGCGTGTACAAGCTCTGCACGGAAAAATATTCCCAGCCATACTTGCGGTAGAATCCGTACGCGAATGGGTTCAGCATGGAAACGGCCTGCCCGCTCTCTCGCATCTCCGCAAGACTTCTGACGAGCAACTTGCCCACCATGCCCTGCCTGCGCAGCTCCGGGTAAGAAGACACAGTGGCGATGCCGCCCATTGCGACTTCCTCCCCTTGCACGTAGATGGCAAGCGGCAGAATTTCCAGCTGCGCAGCGAGAAGCCCGTCGACGTAATAGCCGAGATATTGCTCCATTTTCAACTTGGGAAGACGCTGCTCAATGTCACTCTCGGAGAAACGGATAGCGAAGGCTGCCTGAGTTAGTTCGAGCGATTGCCGTATTTCCTCTTGCCTGATCGTTCTAATCATGTGACTCCCCCTTATGACTCCACTATAGCGAATCGCCGCTGTGCCTGATACACGCAGTATTTGATATGGTTCATTTTATTTGCATTACCCAAAAAAACAGTGAAGTTATGAAAATAAGACCATTGTTCTGATGCCCGCTATTCTATAAACTTAATGTAAACAGGCTTGAAAACATACCAAGATGAAAGGGTTGTTTTCATGAATCGAATTGCATCGCTGCTTGCGTTCCCGATTGCCCGTATTAAGTCACCTTCCCTCTTCATCTGGCTCCTGATCAGCTACATCACAATTGTGACGCTGCTTGTCTCTTTCATTCTGTATTCCGTCTTCTTCTATCGAGGCCACATCAAAGAAGAAGTCATTACCTACAACAACCTCAACTTGAAAAATACGATCGACAGCTACGAAGGCAAAATCAGCCTCATCGAAAATTCCATCCTCTCCTTCTCAATGAACGACAAGATCGCTGCGCTCGACAAGCCGAACTTCGATTACGCGGCAGGCAGCAAGCTTATTGATGAACTCCAAATGTACCTCTCCAATCAATCGCTTTACCTCGAGAATATGATCATCTACTTCCAGAAGAGCAACGTCACCATTGAGAAATCCCGAGGCGCCGACGCAGACGTCATGTTCCAGCGCTATTACAACAGCAAAGACTACTCCTACGAGTTCTGGAAATCACAATTCGATAATCTCTATGTCACCCGAATACTGCCCGCTTCTACCTTTTCCGAGTATGAATATTTGAACAAAAAAGTAAGCACTCAGCTCATTCCAATCGTCATCAAAAACCAAACGAATCCTTCCGTCCTCATCATCGCTCTCGCGGATGCCCGAAAGATGTACCAAGCGTTCCACCAATCCATCACGAACGATTTCTATATCTTGGATGATGTGCAGCGGCCTTACTTCTCGAGCGGCGGCGCGGACGGGACATTCCCTGCCTTTGATCGCAGCTCCAGCTTTGTGAAACACGGGAACAATTATTATTTCTATAAGAAGGGCGAGACGAGCAGGCTCACCTACGTCAACGTCATTCCGGACGACACCATCTCGCAGATGAAATGGAATATTAACTTTGTCCTGCTGCTCGCGCTCGCAGTTGTCATCAGCATACTGGCCGCCTTCCTGTTCAGCCTGCAGTTTAACCGTCCGGTCAAGCAGCTCGTACAAGCGATTCAGCAGCTAACGACCGGCTTCCCTTGGCAGAAGCATAGCAGCATTAAGGAATTCGCCATCATTCAAGATAAGGTTCGCCATCTGCTCGATTCCAATTTCGATATCACTCAGAACCTCGAAGAGAAGAACTCACTGCTGCGCCATTTTGCCTATATCAATCAACTGAGGAACATTCGCAACAATGCGAGCTATCTGAAGGATTTGATCAAGAGCAACCAACCGTACCGGGTTGTGTTGTTCAAGCTGACTTTCCGGCCGCAGCTGCTCGAGGAAATATCCGATGACGAGGAGCGCGCAACCTTATTCATTAGGGCGTATCTTGATAAAATCTTAACGGAGAAGTATCCAGATTCGCTCACCCTCCAGCTCGAGAGCGATCAGCTGCTGTCTGTCATTTACTCCGGCGACGCTGAACTGAATTTGGATGAAACGCTCGAAGGGTTCAAAAATGTGCTCGAGCTTGACCAAGCGTATTGCTTCTCGACGATGGCGGTAAGCACTCGCTATGAGCAGCAGGCAGACTTCAAGGTGTCGTTCGAGCAAGTGAAATCGCTGCTGCAGCACCGCAAATTTGGCAGCGCTAACCAAGTGTTATGGGAGTCCGCGGATTCCAAACTGGCAAATTATTATTTGATGCATGCGCAGGAAGAAGAGCTGAATGCGAGCCTGGCCAGCGGCAATGAAGGGCAGATCGTTCAGTTCGTGAAACGGGAGCTTGCGGCATTGCGGAAGAAAGAAGCAGGCGATCATGAGGTGCGGAGCTTTGTGAGCTGCATTGTAGACCGAGCCAAACGTGCGTTCATCGTTAGCCAGCTTGATACCGAACTGCTGCAAACGATGCAAACCCGCCTCGCGCACTGCCATACGTTCGAGGAATTGGAGCTCGTGTTCGAAGAATGGCTGCCGCGTCTGACGGAACTGATCAAGAGCAAGAAAGAGAAGAAGGATCATATAACGAGCTTCGTGTTCGATTATCTGGAGCAGCACTATGCCCACGACATTACGCTCGATATGATGGCCGACAAGCTGAACATTACACGCAGCTATCTGTCGACGTATTTCAGAGAAAAGACGGGTACATACTTCGTCGACTACGTGAATTTGATCCGGGTAAGCCGGGCGAAGGAGCTGCTATCCCGTTCCGACGTCAAAATCGGAGACGCCGCCGCCCGAGTCGGCTACCAGAATATTAATTCGTTTAATCGGATGTTTAAGAAGTTTACAGGCGTGACGCCGAGCGAATTCCGCAAGGTGGAGCGGGCTTGACGCTAGCGGCTGGCGGTTGCCGGGCGGCTGGCGGTGCTAGGCAGTGCAGCTGGCGGAGCGAGCTATTAAGAGCTCTCTCCCGGCGTGGGCTCTCCCTCTAACGAACTCAGGAGGCGTTATTCGAGCACATTTGGCGGGTTTGATATTCTAACGAACTCAGGTCACGTTATTCCGCGAATTTGCGCCATTTTGGTGGCATATTGGGGGCAATAGCGTGACTCCAGTTCGTTAGCCGATAAAACGAGCCGAAATCGGTTAAATAAGCGCTATACGATTCGTTAGCTCGAAGTGGGCAACTGGATAGAACGTGTAATTCCAGCTAGCGATTGAGCGAACAGATTATCGCGGATGCACGCTAGGCAAGAGCAGCCGGACATCATACGAGCGGACAATAAATTGTTTGCCCTATCTTGCGCGCTAGCGGTTCAGCGGCGAAATTGACGAATACGTCGATTTCGCCGCTTTGTTGTTATGACCCTCCAATCGGGTCAACCGGTCTCTTCATCGGATCGAGCCAGCTCTCGACGGCGACGACTCTGAGCTCGGCTTGCAGCGTCTGGAGCAAATCGGGAATGTCGAAGGCAAGCAGCAGCCCTGGGACGATGATGCCTGCATCGAACGTGTGCTGATCAGCTTCCGCGAACGCTCGGAAGCTGGCAAGCAGCCCGTCAACACGCAGGCTGTGTATGCTGCTGCCGCTGCTTAGCACGGCGGCGTAGAGGGCAGTGAGGGCATGCTCCTCCTGCCCGTACAATGTCACTTCCGCCCGTTCGCAGCCGGGCGTCTGCTTCAAAGAGCCGATGGCGGCGAGCGCATCCGTCACTCGCATGCCTTGCAGCGACTGGCCGAGCAGCCTGGCATTATAGCCGCTCGCCAGCACCGGCTCAAACATGCCGAACGTGCAGCCCGGCTCCATTGCTGCCGGCCCAGTTCCACGCGGGTGAATGATGAGCACAGCATCATAGCCGGAGCTTCTCGCCCGTTCAAGCTCTGCTTCCTTCATGCCGCCAATGGCAAGCCAAATCCGCCTCGAAACGTCAGCTTCAGACGAGCTCCAGCGGTGAAAGACCCCCGTAATGATCATGCCGTCCTCGGATTCGAACGAAATGCCGCCATTCCTGTCCGGCTCTAGCGCCGAGTAGTTCCGCTCGCCGTCATGCCCTAACTGCAGCAGTCCTAACAACTGCTCCTTTACCTCTGCACCGTTCTGCTCCGGCTGCTGCTGCTGCTGCTGCTTTGCAGACAAGCTCCGTACTCTCTCCCGAACTACTTCAAGCAACGAACCAGCTGCATCGCCGTCATCTGCCGAGAAGCACCGCAGCTCTGACTCCGAAGGCAGACGATCATAATCTACCGCCTCTCCCGAGTCCCATTCAACCCCAAACGTACGGCAGAAGAACAGCAGCACCTGCTCCCGCATTTCCTTCCAGAAGCCATGCCCTTTCATGACCACATGAAGCTCCAATTGCTCTTCCGCGTCAAGCAGCCGGTACAGCTTCTTCGCTTCAATGAATGCATCGCGCACGCCGTCAATTGGGAAGAAATCAAACATCGCAGCGCCGATATGATAAGGCTTCGGAGCAGCCGCCGTCACCAGATCGCTGTGATCGAGCCCGCGAGCCATGAAGCCGGGCAAGCACTGCTCCGCATCCTGCGCCATAAGTCGGTACAGCATCGACCGCAGCCCGGTAATATAGCAGCATGGCGCAACCGCTTTTATCCGGTCGTCATATGCGCCCATATAAGCCGACATCGTGCCCCCGCCGGAATTGCCGGTCACTCCGACGCGCGCAGCGTCTACCTCAGGTCTTGCCAGCAAATACGTTAGCGCAGCAATGTTGTCCTGCATCATATAAGCACCGAGATGCTCGCCAAGCAGACTCAGCTTCTGGTCGAGGAAGCAGTGCGCCGCTACCGGGTCCAGCCAAGCTACATTGCCTTCGCTGCCTTCTCCGCCTCCACTTCCTTCATTACCTTCGCTGCCTACACCGACTTTTCTGCTCTCTCCGTCCACCACTTCCCTTACTCTACGCTCTCCCTGTCCAACCGGGTCAAACGTCAGCACGCAGAAGCCTTTCATCACCGCTTCGACGCAGAACGAAACATACGTCACATGCGCCTTGCCATCATTCGAGTGTCCGCACAGCAAGAGCAGCGCTGGCAGCAATTCATCGCCCCCGCTGCGTTCCTTCGGATAATAGAAGCTCCCGGTCGCATAGATACCCGGCATCGTCTCGATGCATACCTTATCGATCAAATAGCTTCCAAAGTCCAAAGCCCCCGTCACATAAGCGCTCGCACTTCCAGCCGGCAGCGGGCCAACCGACGCCCGAAATGCCTCGCGAGCCTGCGCTTGATAAGCCAGCGCCGACGCCTTATCATTCACCTGACGAAGCGCCGTCTTACGCTTGACCAAATATTCCGCATTCCGCTTATCCAAGAACCTCCGGAATGGATGCTGGTGAAACCGTTCGATATCGGGGTAATCCTCGATATAGGACAGTTCCCTTCTCCGATTCGCTTGTTCTTCTTGCAAGGAGTAATTGCGCATAGAATCTCCTTTCGTCTTGATATAAACTAGTAACGAGAATGGAAATGGAAGGGAGAACAACTTGATGCTCAGCAATCTCAAGCTCATTCTATTCGACTTGGATGATACTCTATTACATTTTGACGACTATTGGGAAATTAGTGTGAAGGAAGTTTTCAGCCATCATTTTTTCACTAAAGAGATGAATGTGAACGAATTATACGATGTCTTCGAACAGGTTAATCAAGCAATGGTTGAGAAACTGGACAGCGGCCAAATGACGTTAGACGAATACCGCACAGCGCGTTTCATCCGTTCCATGGAGCAACTTGGGAGAATTGCGGATGAAGAGCTGGCATCCAGCTTTGAGAGCCTATACCAATCCATGAGTAAGAAGAATATGAAACCAGATGCGGGAACGATCCAGCTCATCACTGAGCTTAGCAGCCACTATCAACTAGGGATTCTGACAAATGGAAGCAAAGATTGGCAGCTTGCCAAGCTGCATGCAATCGAGCTCATTGACGTCATACCGCCAGAGTATGTTTTCATATCCGGAGCAATTGGCCACGAGAAACCTAGTCCACGGATCTATCAGCATGTGCTCGAGGCGACATCTTTATCGCCGGATCAGGTGCTCGTCGTCGGTGACTCATGGATGAATGATATCGCAGGTCCAATCAGCCAAGGATTGAACGCGATTTGGTTGAATCGCAAAAACAAGCAACTCCCCGAAGCCCCGCTGCCTCTAGCGGTTATTAGCGAATTAGAAGAGCTGCGTGCGATCCTGCTACCGCAGAGGTTATAAGATAAAGAAGGAGAGAGTCGCATTCGCCTCTCTCCCCCTCCTTACTCCCTATTTCCATTCACCCTCGATACCATCTTGATCCAGCAGCTGATTAACCTGGTCGATAATATCCTGGCCGCCTTTGCTCAGGTACTCTTGGACCATCTTATCCCAATCCTCGATTGATTCCTGACCAACGATCATCTTGGTCGTGTGCTCAGCAACCGTCTGGTCGAGCTCGGATACTTTCGCATACAGCAAGTCGGAGTGAACACGGTTAACCGGATCCAGATACGTCTTCGTGTTCTTCAGCAGATCGACCGCCGACTGTACGAAGCCTTTCGTGAACGGATCCTGAAGCACCATTGCCGGCTGTGTATCTTCATCCGTAGGCGCCCAGTAACGAATACCCAGGTACGTTTGAGGCATTTCGCTGAACGCGCCGTCGATATCGATCGCAACGCCGTTCTCCATCGTATAACCTTTGCCTACGCCGCCATTTTGCCAGTCAAACTCCGGATTTTGATCGTTGCGTTGATCGACTGGAACGAACGTCATGAAGTAGTTGATCATTTCCAGAACACGATTGATTTTGTCCGGATCATCCTTCAAATTCGCGTTCAAGCTGTGCAACTCATAATAGCCCGGCAGGCCTGTGAAGCCTTGCTGTCCGTCGTCCTGCACGAACGGAGGAATGACTGCGAGCTCCGCCGTTGGATTCGTTTCTTTCAGCTGCTTGAAGCGCGTTTCGGAAATATCATACGGCTGCTCGTAGTAGATGCCGATCTTGCCAGCGAAGAAATCTTTGCGAGCGTCCGCCGACTTCGTAACCGCCCAGTCTTTGCTGACAGCACCTTCTTTGTACAAGTCGCGCAGCAGTGTAACCTGCTTCTTGAAGCCTTCGGAGATATTGCCCGGAATGAGCTGGCCCTTGTCATTCTTGTTATACCAGCCGCTGTCCCACTCCGCTCCCATCCATGCGCCATACACGATTGACTTCGCTAGGCCAAGACCAAGCGTATCGTTCTTGCCGTTCTTGTCCGGATCGTCCTTCGCGAAGGCGATCGCTACCTTCTTCAGCTCGTCGTAGGTCGTCGGCATCGTTAAGCCGAGATTGTCGAGCCAGTCTTTGCGGATGATCGGCTTCTTGCCGTATTTGGCAGGGAAGTAGTTCGGAATGGCGTAGATTTTGCCGTCAACCGTGACCGCATCCCATACGCTCTTCGGAATGTTCTTGATTGCATCATACTTGTCGATGTAGTCGTTCAGCGGGAGGAACGCGCCTTGCTTCGCCCACTTCACGAAGTTGGCATCGACGCCTTCCATGCCGATCATATCCGGCAAATCGCCGGCCGCCATAACGACTGGAAGCTTATTCGCATATTCGTCATACGGCACGAACTGCGATTTCAGATCAACGTTAAACTTTTCATTGATCATTTTCGCGCCATTGCCGTTCGGGTCTGGAAGTGGACTTGCCCATGTGCCTTGAATGCTGGAAATTTCGAGCTTCTTGTCTGTCGTCGTTGCCGCTTCATTATCTGTCTTCGTATTCGAAGTCGTATTTGTTTTCGTATCTGTCTGATTCGTAGCCGTGTTGCTGGAGTCGGTCGTCGCCGTAGAGTTCGTGCTTGCAGTATTGTTCTCGGAATTGTTGTTTGAGCCCCCGCAGCCGGCAAGCCCTGTTACGAGACTTAGCGCTGCGAACAGTGTAACGATTTGCTTCGTTTTCATGTTTAGCCCCTCCCTATTGTCCACCCTAATGGTTGCCGAATCTGGACGCGATTACAATGCTGCTTTTTAACCCTTTACCGATCCCAGCATCACCCCCTTGGCAAAATGTTTTTGCAGAAACGGATACACAATCAGAATTGGAATTGTCGCCAAAATAATAGCAGCCATGCCGATCGTCTCCGGTGGAGGCAAATGTGCGCTTCTCGCAGCTTCGCGAGCGGCGCTGGCAAGGGTATTGGTCGTATCGTCGAGAATGACGATTTGCCGCAAAATAACCTGCACCGTCCATTTTGACGGATCATTCAAATAGAGAATGGCTGTGAAATACGTGTTCCACTGCCCGACCGCATAGAAGAGGCCGAAAGCGGCAAGCGCAGGCTTGGAGAGCGGAAGAATGATTCGCGTGTAGATTTGCAGATCATTCGCGCCGTCGATAACGGCTGCTTCGTGCAGCTCTTCGGGAATGCTCAGGAAGAACTGCCGCATGACGATTAAGTTGAAGGCGCTGATCGCATCCGGAATGATGAGCGACCAGTAGGAATCGATGAGGCCCGTTGCTTTGACGATCAGATAGGTTGGAATCATGCCAGCGCCGAAGATGAAGGTGAACAAGACGAGGAAGAGATAGAATCGCTGTCCCCACAGCTTGCGAATGAGCGCGAAGGCCATGGTGGAAGTAAGCAGCAGGCTCACGATCGAGCCGACAACGGTAATGAATACGGTGACGCCGATGGAGCGAATAAACTCCTTCGAGTCGAAGATGAACCGGTATGCGTCGAGCACCCAAACCTTCGGGAACAGGAGAAAGTCGGTATTCACGAACTCTTCATAGGAAGAGAAGGAGACCGCGGTAATGTAATAGAACGGAAACAGCATCACAAGCGACAGCAGCACGAGCAGAAACAGGTTGATTGCGTCGGTGATCCGATCCGATACAGTGCGTTTTATCGGCATAGCTCGCTTAGCTCCTCCCTGATTAGAATACGCCTTCTTCGCCGAACTTCTTTGCAAACCGGTTCACCGAGGCGATGAGCACCAAGCCGACAAGTCCTTTGAACAAGCCGACAGCCGTTCCGAAGCTGAAGTCCGACTGCTGGATCCCTTTGAAATATACGAAGGTGTCGAGCACATTGCCGACGTCCATCGTGAACGGGTTCAGCATGAGGAAGATTTGCGTAAAGCCGGAATCAAGCACGCTGCCAAGCCGTAGAATCAATAGAATAATAATGGTGCCCCGAATGGCAGGGAGAGTAATATGCCACATTTGGCGCCAGCGGCTCGCACCGTCCACAATCGCTGCTTCATAGAGGGTCGGATTAACACCAGCAAGCGCCGCAAGGAAGATGATCGTTCCCCAGCCCGCTTCCTTCCAGATCACTTCGAGCACAATGAGCGGCATGAACCAGCCCGGCTGCTGAAGAAACTGAATGGATTCCATCCCGAAGGCAAGGCTCAGCCCTTTGTTAACGATCCCCTCCGTCTTCAGGAAAATCGTCACAATACCGATGACCACGACCCAAGAGAGAAAATGAGGCAAATAGACGACGGATTGAATGAGCCGCTTCACTCGCTGATTTTTCACTTCATTGAGCATAAGCGCGAGAATAATTGGTATGGGGAATGCAAAAGCGATTTGCAGCAAGGAGAGCCATAGCGTGTTCCCGATGACTCTAATGACTTCCGCATCCTCGAAGATGCGGGCAAAATGCTTAAACCCTACCCAGTCACTGTGCAAGAAGCCTCTGAACGGGCTGTAATCCTCGAAAGCGATAATGTTGCCAAGCATCGGGACGTAGCGGAACCAGATGAAGAACACAAGGCCCGGAAGCAGAAGCAGAAATCCGTATCGCTCCCGGTATAATCGTGCGGCAAGCGATCTGGTCGGCGCTTTCGTCTTGACGTTAACCGTCTTGCTGGCTTCCATCGATGTTGGTGTTGTGACAGCCATACAGCTCCCCTCCTTTGCCTATAGACTCTGGATAAAGCGAATAAAATGCGACAGCGCGATTTCCGGTTCTTCTATTGAAGGAATCCAGCGTTTCTCCCACTCGAAGGATAGCCAGCCTTCATAACCTCTATCAGCTAGCAGTTGAATACATTCCTTAATCGGCACGTCGCCTTCACCGCACAGCGTAGTCTGTCCATGCATGTCCGCACCGCGAGTGTCCTTGATATGCGTGTGCTTAATATAGCGTCCTAATCTTTCATAGGTTAGTTCAAGCGGCTCGCCTTCTCCGTACTTATATGGATTGTTTATGTCCCAGAGGACGCCGAATGCTCTGCTGCGGGTCTGCTCAATTACAGCAAGCAAAGCGCGGGAATCGGAGAAATCGCCATGCGTCTCCATTAGGACGGTGACGCCGGTATCTTCGGCATAGCGGCTTACCGCTTGTATGCCCCGTGCCACCTGCGCAATCGTCTCTTCGCGAGCGATCTCGGCCGGAATCGCATCCCCGAACACCCGAATATAAGGAACGCCGAGCTTTACCGCGAGGTCGACCGCTGCCTTCCCTTCCTCAATAGAAGCTTCAAACTTCGCGAGATCGTGGAAGACGCAGGAGGTATCGAGACTAATAATTTCGAGACCGTGCTCCTTCAGCTGCTGCATGGACTTTTCGATGTTCTGTTGCAGAAACGGTGTACACCGGTGAACCATCATCTCATTTTCAATGCCGCGTATTTCGATGCCGTCATACCCAAGTGCGGAAGCTTCTCGCAAAATCTGCTCCCAGCTCCAGGTCGGGCATGCCAGTGTGGAAAATGCTACTTTCATCAGGCTCGCCTCCATTTTCACTCTTGCCATCGCCCCTTGCCTCTTGCTGATTCAAATGTACTGGATACGGTAAGAGAATGAAATTGGACCATTTTTCACTCGTTCATCTATTTATCGCTGTCCGTTAAATTCGTGAAGAACTGAAAAAACTGACCATACCTGTACGGTAAATTCGTGAACCATACGTAATTGCTACAATTTCACTTTGCCTCGCGAAGGCGCACAATGGCAGTAGCGGTTAAATCAAAGGAGATGATCCGATTGGCGCTGGCGGTTTGGGCTGTGAATGATGGCGAGAAGATACTGAAGGAAGATCTGGCGAATCCGAATAAAATGGAAAACAGCATCTGGGATGGCAGCACCATTCGGCTGTTCGGTGCAAGGAACGAGACGGTCGCGTTCCAAGTCATCGTCGAGGCTGGAGATGCGGAAGCAAGCTCGCTCTATGTGGAGATGTCCGGGCTTGTCCATGACGAGCATGAGAATTGCCGCATTGAAAATGACGCAGCCTTTAGCGGAGACGGGGCATGTAATGTCGGCTTGCGGATTGAGGTGTTTACGCAGCATTACTTATACGTCTCTCCCGATCTCAGCACGGCGCCTCAATGGTTCTATGCAGAGTCCGCGCCTCCACTCCACCGATCCGGCTGGATACCGGATGCGCTTATTCCTGCCAATGCGAAGCCTCGTCTTGGCGGTCAACCTGTTCGAGTAGCGGCTCGGGCCAATCAAGGGTTCTGGATCGATATTTATATTCCGCGAGATGCCGCGCTGAAGGAGGGCATTTATCGGGGGACGGTTACAGTTCGAGATGGTGATGAGGGGGCGGTGGTGCAGGTAGTGCCGGTTGAACTGCAGCTTTATGATTTTGCGCTGCCGGACGAGAATCACTCGGTCACTTTCGTCTACGCGAACGACGTGTCGGAGTACTACCCTGAGGTTCCTGACATTCGGGATCGGTTTCGCCGGATGGCGCATCGCCATCGTTTCGATCTCGTCGGCTCCGATGTTCACGGCCGGAAGTTCAATGCCGAGGCGCTGGAGCAGTATGCGCCTTACTTGAACGGCTCCTTCTTTACGAAGGAGAACGGCTATGAAGGACCGGGTGAGCATGTCGGTGAAGGCGTGTTTCCAATCGGCATGTATGGCGCTAAAGTGCTCGGAACCGAACCGGAGGAGATGCAGCGCGAAGCGGACAAGTGGGTCGAGTACTTCGAGGCGCTGAAGTGGCCGGGTTCCTACTTCTGCTATCTGATCGACGAGCCGCTCCCGGCAAAATATGAATGGATTGACGAGCAGGCCGCAATTGTGCATCATTCGGCCGGCGCTGGAAAACGGCTGCCGTTGCTAACGACGCGGCGCTATACGCCGGAGATCGAGGATGCGATCGATATCTGGTGCGCGCATAAGATCGATCCGGAATCTATGGCGTATTGCCGGGCGAGCAGTGACAAGCTGTGGTTCTATAACGGATACCGACCTTATCACGGTTCGTTGATATTGGAAGCGGAAGCGGTCGATATGCGTGTGAACTCGTGGCTGCGGTATCGTTATGCCATTGAAGGGTACTTCGTCTGGCACGGCACGCATTGGCGGCACAACCATCAAGGTCCTCGGGGACGCTGGAACCAGAATGTTTATAGCTACGCGGTTACGTTCATGTATGTCGCGAAGGATGAAGCTGCCTATTACGGCGACGACGGCGTTCACTTCGGCAACGGCGACGGTCTCTTGTTCTATCCCGGCCGGGAGCCGTTCTTCCGCGAGCAGGATCGCGGGGTTGACGGACCAATCAGCTCGATCCGGATGAAAAATTTGCGGCGCGGCATCCAGGATTATGAGTATTTGTGGTTGGCGGCACAGCGCGGTTTTGCCGCGGAGGCGGACGCGATTGCTCGCGAAACGGTGCCTAGCGGCATGCACGAAACGGTCGTAGGAGGGGAAGCGTCTTGGTCATCCTGCGGCAGCAAGTGGGATGAGTACCGGAGACGTGCGGCGGAGCTGATTGCAGCGGTTTCGGTAAATGCTGGGGACCGCCAATAAATCGCGATCGTATAGATGGAGTATCGGAACTTTGACACGGAAACGGAGGCTGCGGTAAACATGATGTCGAATTCAGCGCAATCTGGCAGCAAGGTGATCGTCATCGGAGAGTTGAATGTCGATTTGATTTTTGCAGATTCGAACATCGCGCCGGAGCCGAACCGCGAGAAGCTCGTCCGGGATTTCCGACTTGCTCTCGGCTCGTCTTCCGCGATTGCGGCGGCGGGCTTAGCCGGACTCGGGCTTGATGTAGTTTTCGTCTCCATCGTCGGGGATGACGAGTTCGGGCACTTCTGCCTGAAGGAGCTAGCGCGGTTAGGCGTCGATGTCACTCATGTTGCGGTGGATTGCTCGGTACGTACTGGCGTTACGCTATCGCTGACCGATGGAAGTGACCGCTCGCTGCTTACCTATATGGGCTCGATTGGTGCGGTCACACCTGCGGTGATTCCGATGGAGCTGTTCAGGGAGGCGTCGCATGTGCATTTCGGCTCTTACTTCCTGCAAGACGCAATGCGGCCGCATTGGCTCGAAGTGTTCCAGCTGGCGAAGGCTTGCGGGTTGACTACATCGTTCGATGCCGGCTGGGACCCGGCGGAGAATTGGGATCGGGAACGGCTAACGGCTCTGCTCGCGTACACGGATTGGTTCATTCCGAGCGAGAAGGAAGCGCTGCAGGTGTTTGAGGTGGGAGCCGTTGATGAGCTGCCGGGGCGGCTGCCAGCGGAACGCGGAGCGGTGGTTGTGAAATGCGGCAGCGCTGGGGCGGTTGGTATCTTCGCGGATGGGCGAGTTGAGTACGGGGAGCCGTTCACGGTGGTTCCGGTCGATACGACCGGGGCCGGCGACTCGTTCAACGCCGGCTTCATCGCTGCGAAGCTGCGAGGCGAGCCGGATCGCGAGGCGCTTGAATACGCCAACGCTTGCGGCGCGCTCTCGACGCTTGCCATCGGCGGGGCTGGCACGGTGACTTTGGATGCGTTGGCGCGGTTTTGGCCGGAGGGGCGGCGGCTGGCATGAGTGGCGCGAGTGATAGGAGTGACATGAGTGGGAGAGCATCGGACGGGATGGTCGTCTGCGTTTCATTGAACACTGCTATTGATAAGCGGCTGATTATTCCGGGATTACAGCTTGGCGCGGTCAACCGCGCCGTTCACGTCGATGCAACCGCTGGAGGCAAAGGGTTGAATGTGGCTCGAGTGGCGCAGTCGCTCGGCGCAGATGTGCTTGCCGTCGGTTTTGCTGGCGGCAGCAACGGGGATTGGATTAGAGGGAAGCTCGATTCGATCAGCCTTCCTCATCAGATGGTGCCGATTGCGCAGGAGAGCCGGATCTGTCTCAATATGATTGACGAGACTGACGGCAGTTCCACCGAAGTGCTTGAGCCAGGACCGGAAATCTCGGCTGCGGAGAAGGAACAGTTCCTTGTATTGTGGCAGAAGCTTTGTGTGCCAGGGCGATGGCTGACGCTGTCCGGCAGCTTGCCTCGCGGGCTTGGCAATGACTTCTACGCGCAGCTTGTTGCTAAGGCGCGCGAAGCTGGGGCATTTGTCGTGCTGGACACGAGCGGCCAGCCGCTGAAGCTCGGTGCTGCAAGCGGTCCGCATACGATGAAGCCAAATGAGGAGGAGTTTCGGCAGTGGTGCGGCGCAGACCCGCACGATTATGCGGCAGTGCGGCGAGCGGCAGCAGAGCTTGGCAGCTATGGCGTGCAGACGTTGCTTGTGTCATTGGGGCGTGATGGCTGCCTCGCGGCTAAGCCGAACGGCAGCTTGTGGCTCGCGGTCCCCCCGGCAGTAGACGCCGTCAACGCAGTTGGCAGCGGCGACTCCTTTGTCGCCGGTTGGACCGTCGCATGCTCGCGCGGTCTGGACGTCCCGGATGCGCTGCGCTGCGCGGTCGCCGCGGGCACCGTCAACGCGATGTCCCCGGGCACCGGCGAAGTGAACCGGGAAGCGGCGGAGGCGATGGCGTCATGTGTCGTCGTGACCGAACTTTAGTTTTGTTAAAAGGACAACCGGCAATGTGGCTGTCCTTTTGTTTCGTTTGCAGTCTTTGGGCTTTAGCTGGTCTAATGGACCTCTTCGGCGGAAATCCGGCGAATAATGGGAATGTAACTCTGCTGGACTTCATTCGGCGAGATCCGCCGAAATCAATAAAGAGGATCCTGCAAGGATCCCCTCCCTCTATTCCTGCTCCTCCTCCCGCTCCCGCTCCTGCTCCTGCTCTTATACCTACTCCCGCACTTGCCAATCCAAAATCACGCCGCACGCGCGGTTCTTATGGTGAAGCAGCAGCTCATACGCCCGCTTCGCTTCCGAGCTCGGCAGTCGGTGCGTAATGAACGGCTCGACGCAGAGCGCACCGCTCTGAATCATCCCGAGCACCTCCTGGTAAAGCTCGCCCGAGGTCGGCAGTCCTTCGACTCCCTTCAGCGAAGCATGCGCCCCGGTCATGCTGACGCCTTTGCGATGAATGAGCTCGTACACGTTCAGCGTCACGAGTCCTCGCGTCGAACCGAGCAGGATCGCTTGACCGAGCTGCCGACACAGCTCCAGCGCCGTAATAACCAGCTCCGGCACGCCGCTCGCTTCAACAACAATGTCCGGGTCTTTACCGCCCGCGATGCGATGAACATCTTCCCGAAGCGCCGCCGTCCCACCATCGCCGCCAGAGAGCACAACATGCGTAACGCCTGTCTGCTTGGCCAGCTCCAGCCGCTCCGGCACGACGTCGATGCCGATTGGAATGGCGCCGCGCTGCGCGAACAACTGTGCGGCTAAGTTGCCGACGAGCCCCATGCCGAGGACGGCGACATAATCGCCCTGCTTCACACGGGATAAGAGCACCGACGTCATCGAAATTTCGGCGATTCGTCCGAACAGCGCAAGCTCCGGCCTCAAGCCGTCTGGCAGCCGGACAACCAAATCATCTGCAGCCTCAAGTACCTCATGGCTCGCATGATGCCCCGCCGTGAAGACAAGGTCGCCGCGCGTAAACCCGCTGCCCGCTCCCGCTTCCACCACTTCACCTACCGTCGAGTACCCCGGATGGAACGGGAACTTCGCGAACCGGTTGGACGGATTCGGCAAATCAATATGCGTGCCCGTATATAAGGCCAGCTCAGTTCCCGGACTGATCAAGCTGTACTGCGTCTCAACCAGAACGTCACGCTCGCCCAATTGCGACGGCTCAGGCCACCCGCTCTCTTCATAGTGAACCGAATAAGGACCGGGAAACCGCAGTTTCGTTATACGACGCATCGTCATCTCCCCAATCCACCTCCTTCTCGCACTGGGCTGCATACGCAACCGCGCCAATTAACCCCGCTGAGTCGCCGAGCGCCGCCCTCAGCACAACCGGCTTTTTCGAATTCACGTACCGGCTGTTGATTTTCTCCCGGACCGGACCGAGCAAGAGCTCACCGGCCTCCGCAACGCCGCCGCCAATAATAACCGCATCCGGATTAAGCAGGCATACGGCTGTCAGCAGCTTTGAAGCAAGCACTTCCCCAACATGACGAAAAATCTCCCGCGAAGCACCGTCTCCCGCGCTGGCCGCCTGATAAACATCAAATGCACTCGGCCTGCGCCCTAGCAAACCGAGCGACGTTCCGCCTTCCCCAAGCGAAGCTACCGCTTCAGCAGCTAGCCTCGAAATTCCGGTCGCCGACACGATACTTTCCACACAGCCGCGCTCGCCGCACACACATAACGCCGATTCCCCAGCAACCGGATCATGCCCAATCTCCCCGGCAAAATAATCCCCGCCCCGCACAATCCGCCCATCCACAAAGGTAGCTGCCGCAATTCCCGTGCCGACGGTCAAGCACAGCACATTCCGGTAGCCTCGCCCCGCACCTGCCAGCACTTCACCAAGTCCGTAGATCCGTACATCATTGTCGATGTGAACGGGGACGCCAAGCCTGCTGCTCATCTGCTCCGCGAAAGGTACGCCGAACCATCCCATATTCGAGGCTGCCTCCGCCCTGCCGCGAACCGGATCTACCCGGCCGGGCACCCCCATGCCGCAAAGCGCAAGACCATCCTTGCAATCAACCTCCTTGGCAAGCCGCTCGATCTCCGCTTGCAGCAGGTCGAAGAAGACCGCCGGATGATCCGTCTTCTCCGGCAGATGCGGCAATAGAGTCGGCACAGAGCGTTTGCCAAGCAACCGCCGCGAACGGTCAAAGATACCGATTACCGTATTCGTACCGCCAATATCGACTCCGACATAAGCTTGCTTAAACGCGGGTAGCAGCTCACTCATCCGAATCCCTCCGATAGACGGTTGTGCCGCGAACGACGGTCTGCTGTACATTCAGATCGGCATCCAGCAGCACAAAATCCGCATCTTTTCCAGCTTCAAGCGATCCTTTGGCAGCGGATACCCCGATTTGTCTAGCGGGCACAAGTGTAAACGACGGCAGCACCTGCGCAAGCGATAGACCAGTAAAAGAAATCGCATTTCGAAGCGCTTGACCCATGGTGAGCGCGCTGCCTGCAAGGCTGGAACCGTCTTTCAGATAGATTTGACCGTCATGCATCGTCACATTGCCGTATTCTCCATCCGGAAGTCCGGCACAGGTTACCGCGTCGGTAATCATGCACACTTTGCTCGGCCCTTTAACATCAAACAACAGCTTCACCACCGCCGGATGAACATGAATGCCGTCACAGATCAGCTCACAGGTCAGCTCATTCAGTGTCAGACCGGCGCCAGCGAGTCCTGGCTCCCGATGATGAAGCGGGCTCATTCCGTTAAAATGATGCGTCGTATGCCGTAGTCCTGCGCGCACCGCCTCGCGAACCTGCTCATAAGTAGCGTTGGAATGTCCAGCAGACACCGTGATTCCGAGTCCCGCCAGCTGACGGACAGCCTCCATACCTCCGCTCACTTCAGGAGCTAGAGTCACCAATCGAATCTGCTGCCGCGCTGCCTCTATAATCAGCTCAATCTCCTGCACCGATGGCTTTCGGATATCGTCAACGCTTTGCGCCCCGCGCCGCAGCACATCGAGATACGGCCCTTCGAGGTGAATGCCAATCAGCTGCGCTCCGCCGAGCCCGCCGCCAAGAGCAACCGAAGACGCAGCATCAAGCGCATGCAAAATCCGCTCTAGCGGAGCCGTAGTCGTCGTTGCAAGAAACGATGTCGTGCCATGCTTCGCATGAAATCGGCTGATGCCATCCAAGTGCTCCCGATCCCCAGCCATCACGCTAAAGCCGTTGCCGCCGTGAATATGGACGTCGATGAAGCCGGGCACGAGCAGCTGCCCGCTTGCATCATGGGTTGGCACATCAGCGGGAACCGTCAGCTCCGCGCCGCCAACTGCCGCAATTCGGCCGTTCTCATCAACCAAAAGCCGACCGCCTTCAATGATCCCTTCCGGCGTATAGATCGCTGCGTTTGCGTAACATGCTGCCTTTGCACTCGCCATCGTCATCGCTCACTCCATCTCCCTCATGAGTCGCTTATTCGAAATTCAGCAGCCTCGCATAACGCTCTTGAGCGAACCGAACGAGCCCGGCGACCTGGCGCTCGTAACGAAGCTCGCCTTCCGCAGCGGTAGCCGCCGAATACGGCCGTTCGCCGCCAACGCCAAGATGCTCGCGGTCATGCCCCTCATTCGCTGCCATGTTGACTCTATCGCCATGCAGATACAGCATCATGCTCGTCTCGATTGCTGCGGCGTGATCGCTGGCGCGAAGCGGATCGCCTTGCCCCATCAGCAAATAATCCATGGAGAAGCAGACCGGCTCCCCGCCGTCATCACGTTTGCAGCGATAGCATACTTCGTCGATGATATTCTGCTGGATGGACGGATTGTGCCCGGAGATCAGCACGACAAGCCGGAAACCCCGGCTCAAGTAATTGCGACAAACGTTCTCGAGCAGCGCTGCGAACAGCTGCGTATCGATGGAATAGAACGAGCCTGGAAGCGCGTAGCCTGCCGTCGCGTCCATGCCGTAACCGATGCCGAAGCCCGCATCCCAATAAGCATCCGCTGCAAAATGTATCGCAGGCATCACGACGCCGCCGGTCTGCTTCGCCGCTGCCAAGCATAGCTGCTCGGCCTTCAAAGAATCGACGCCGAGCGGGTTATGCCGGCCATGCCACTCCAGCGTGCCAACCGGCTGGTACGCAACCGGGAACTGCTCCTGAATCGCCAGCAGCTCGCCCGGTCGCAAGTAGAGCGCACGCACCTCCGCAGGTATCGGTTCAAGCGGAACCTCACTCTTCACCTTAGCTGCATCGTAATGCTTCCTCATCGCCGTTCCCTCCATCGTTACTCAAGTGTTTACCTTTGGCGTTAACCTTCCTAGCATTTGCCTCTATCCAAAGCTAAACATGCTCCATGTACCTACTCTTAATCCGTTCAAGCGACTCCTCGCCGCTTAGCTCCCATATCGCCTTGTTGAAAATCTCCACTTCAATCGGGCCCGCATAACCAGCCGCCTCGACAGCTTTCCGGATACGCCGCAGCTCGATGACGCCATCCCCCATCATGCCGCGTCCCATCAAGAGATCAGGCGTCGGGACGATCCAGTCCGACACATGGTAGCCGACAATTCTTCCGGCAGCTCTAGCAATTTGTTCATATAGAGAAGGGTCCCACCAGACGTGGAATACATCAACGACAACCCCGACCTGCTCTGGCCGGTACCGCTCCGCGATATCATTCGCCTGCGAGAGAAGGTTAATGACCGAGCGCTCCGCCGCATACATCGGATGAAGCGGCTCGATGCCGAGCCGGATGCCGTGCGACTCCGCGAACGGAACAAGCTCGGCGATGCCTTCATCCACCATAAGCCGCGCTTCGGCAATGTCTTTGCCTGCGGGCGGACCGCAGACGAGGACAAGCACATCCGTGCCGAGCTCCGCCGCTTCCTCCACTGCGCGGCGGTTATCGTCCATCCGCTGCCGCCGCTCCCCGGGCGTCGCCGCCGGGAACATGCCGCCTCGGCATAAGCTCGATACGCGCAAACCGGAATCGCGGATCAACCGCCTCGCTCCAGCCAAGCTCGGCATTTGCGCCAGCTTGTGACGCCACAGCGCAATCCATGGGACATCTGCGCGAAGGCAAGCCTCCACCGCTTCGGGCAGAGACAGCCGATCCGTCGTAATCTGGTTCAAGCTGAGCCTGCTAAGGTCTGTTAGCTGCTGCATGTGAACCCTCACCCCCTCTTATTGTTCAATGCCTGCGAGTGCCAGCACCCGCTTCATCCGGCGCGCCGCAAGCTCCGGCTGAACAAGCAGTCCAGCCCGATCTGCCAGCTGAAACAGCTCGGATAGATGCACGATGGACCGCGCTCCTTCGGCTGCGCCAAGCATGCGGAAGTGATTTTGGTGCCCGTTGAGATAAGCCATGAATACGATACCCGTCTTATACGCATAGGTTGGACGCTGAAAAATATGCCGAGACAACGGGACGGTCGGCGCGAACAAAGCTTGATACCCCGCCACGTCGCCTTCATCAAGAGCGTGAATCGCCGCAGCAGCAACAGGAGCAATTGCGTCGAAGATACCGAGCAGCGCATCGCTGTAGCCGTATTCATCGCCGAAAATCAGATCGGGATAATTGAAGTCATCGCCCGTATACATTCGCACGCCGCGCGGAAGCTTGCGGCGCATCTGCACTTCTTTGTCCGCATCGAGGAGAGAAATCTTGATGCCATCGACTTTATCCCGATTCGCCTCGATAATGCGGAGACATACTGACATCCCCGTAGCGGTATCGCTTGAGCCCCAATAACCGGCTAGAGCGGGATCGAACATATCGCCGAGCCAGTGCAGAATGACCGGCCGCGATACTTGGCGCAGAATCGTCCCATACACTCGCTCGTAATCCTCCGGCGATTTCGCGGCTGCAGCCAAAGCGCGGCTCGCCATCAGAATGACTTGCCCGCCGCGGCCCTCGATATATTCGCACTGCTCCTCGTAAGCGCGAATAACTTGCTCGATGGTCACCTGCGGCCCCGGTACCAACTGATCGGTTCCCGCTCCGCAAGCGATGCGCCCTCCTACAGATGCGGCCTCCTTCAGCGACAAGCCGATTAGCTCCTTGGCGCGCACCCAATCGAGCCCCATCCCGCGCTGTGCGGTATCCATCGCTTCTGCGACGGCAAGTCCGAGCGACCATAGATGATGCCGGTACGCCATCGTCGCCTGCCAGTCAACAGCAGCGCCGAGCAGCGGCTCCGCAGAAGCAAGCGGATCACAAACAACATGCGCCGCAGAGAAAGCGATGCGCCCTCTCAGCGGAACGGCGGGAGCTGCAATCGGCGCTCTCCCGCTCAGCGTATAGTCAGCCAATCCCCCTCCGGCGGTAGGCAGCCTCAGCTTATTCACTTGGCTCATCATCGCGTCCACCTCCTACAGCTCAAGCACAGGAACATCGACCCAGCGCCGCTCTGCCCAAGATTGCAGTCCAAGCTCCGCCATCTGCGTTCCTTTTGCACCTTCAAGCAGATCCCATGGGAAAGGCGATCCTGTAACGACATGCTTCAAGAACAGCTCCCACTGTACCTTAAAGCCGTTCTCGAACAGCTGATTATCCGGGACTTCCTGCCATTGCTCCGTGAACGTAAAAGGATTCGGAATGTCAGGATTCCACACTGGCTTCGGCGTGTTGACGCGGTGCTGTGCTTTGCAACCGCGCAAACCCGCAACAGCGCTGCCTTCAGTGCCGTCTACTTGAATCGTTAGCAGATCATCCCGATCGACACGCACCGCCCAGGAGGAATTCGCTTGGACGATAATGCCTCCTTCGAGCTGGAATGTCGCGTAAGCCGCATCGTCCGCTGTGCAGGAGTAGCGCTCGCCTTGCTCGTCGACACGCTCAGGAATATGCGTAGCGCCAAGGCAAGAGACCGCTTTCACTTCACCGAACAGATTATCCAGCACATAGCGCCAATGCGCGAACATGTCCACAATGATGCCACCGCCATCCTGTTTGCGGTAATTCCACGAAGGCCGCTGGGCCGCTTGCCAATCCCCTTCGAACACCCAGTAGCCGAATTCCATGCGCACGGACAGAATCCGGCCGAAGTAACCCGAGTCCGCCAAACGTTTCAGCTTGATCAATCCAGGCAGAAACAGCTTATCCTGCACGACGCCATTCTTTACGCCGGCTTCGCGAGCCAGCTTCGCAAGCGCAAGCGACTCCTTTAAGCTGTCGGCAGTCGGCTTCTCGCAATAAATATGTTTGCCTGCCGCGATTGCTTGCTTCAAGCTCTCCGCCCGCCGAAGGGTGGTTTGCGAATCAAAATAAATCGTATTGTTCGGGTCCGCCAAGCAAGCATCCAGATCGGTGCTCCACTTTGCAACACCATGCTTCTCCGCCAATGCTTGCAGCTTATTCGCCTGCCTGCCTACAAGGATCGGATCGGGCATAATGCTGTCACCGTTCGGAAGCGCAATGCCCCCCTGCTGACGGATCGCTAGAATCGAGCGGATCAGATGCTGGTTCGTGCCCATCCGCCCAGTCACGCCATTCATAATAATGCCAAGCGTATGTACGGTCATCTTACATAGCCTCCTTATGTTTAGATGTCGCCGCCAGCCTCAATCCGTCCCAGCCAGCGGCGACATGCCCATCTACTTCTTCACATACTCGAACGCGCCAATATCGGCCTTTCCTTGCTCCGGCCGCTTCTCGCTTTGCTGATGCAGCACGTACTGCTTCTGAAGCAGCTCGCCAAATGAGCCGTTCAATCCCGCTCCCGCATTGATCAACGCGGAATCGGCTTTCAACTTATAATTTTGAACGCCAAGGGTCGTATCAATGAAGCCCGGATCTGTGCCGGTCAACGTTCCAATGTTCTTCGCGGGAGCACGGTCAGGCTCATTGAAATCATAGTAATAGCCAGCGGTAAACCAGTTGTTCCGCAGCTCAATCGTACCGTCATCATCGGTAACGACCAGCGGCGCCGGATTCGCGCCGGCATGGTGGAACACGTTATTGCGCGCATCCACATGCTTGCCCGGCGCATAGAAGAGCACGGTTCGCTCGGTGCGTCCCGGATCCTTCAGACCTGGCACGCCGTCTTGTCCATACACGCGCTGCTGTCGGTACGTCACGACCGTGTTGTTCCAGAAATTCAGCGTTCCGTGCCGATCTGGAACCGTCACATTATCGCCGCCGAAGTTAATAATTTCGTCGTCTCCCCAAGTATCGAACAGATGGTCACGCTCAATCAGCAAATTGCCGTATACGAACGAGCTGTTGTATGCGGGGTCGAACACGATGCGCGGCGTATCCTCTGCGTCATCCAACGCAATTTGCCTGCGGCCGCCTTCAATCCAGTTATACCGGACGACGGTGCCTGCGCCGCGATCCTTCAAGCCGTAGCCCTGCGAGCCAGCGAGCAAATCGCCATAATGGTTGTTCTCATACACCGTGCCGATCGCGGCGATGTAGCTGTTATGCTCGAACATACGACCTGCGTTGCCGTTGCCGTAGATGGAATTGCCTTGAATGAGCAAATCCTTCGACGTGTAGTCGATGAGCGCTCCTTCCCATACATACATCGAGGATGTCCCGAATATGCCGTTTCCGTTTGCATGAATCGTATTGTTTCGCAATGTCACATGGTCGCCGTTATCGATCCAGACGCCCGCCGCATTGACTGCATAGCTGGCCCCCACGCCGCTCGCGTTCACATATTTCTTCGAGGCATGCGCATTCAGCACTTCAAAATTTTCAAACGTCACATACGCCGCCTTCTTGCTGTCTTTGCCAATGCGTACAAGCGAACGGCTTGCATTCGGAAGCGGATTGAGCGCTCGCGTCACCGCTCCGCTGCCGTCAATCTTAGGCAGCTCGCCGCCTGGTCCCGGAACGCCGTGGATGATAATCGGCTGCTCCTTCGTGCCTTCTGCGAATATCCCGATTTTTTCCCTGTAAGGCTCAGGACGATAGTAGATGTACACGACATCTCCGGCTTTCAACGTTTCCCAGGCAAAATCATTAATGTTCTCGTACGTCTTGCCCGGTCCAATCTCCACCGTAGCAGGCGGCGCTTCATTCACGCCCGGCTGCTTCTTCGAAGTCGCCGGCACCCAATTGTCATAGCTCACGCTGCTAAGGTCGAGCTGGAACTTCAGCTTGTCCTTGTCAGCCATGCCCGCCAGATCAATCGGATCGCTAAAGACCATCCATGATGCACCTGCACTGCCGGCCACAGAATACGCGATACATGTGGAATCGGACACCCCGCACTTCTTGGCAACATTCCCGTTAATGGTGTAGGTGTAGTACAGATCGTCCTCGCTTGCAAAATTAAGGAATTGGAACGGCCGCTCCGCCTCATTCGTGAACAGCTTAATGCTACCGATGCTCATTTTGTCCACATAGAGCGCATCCTTCGATTCCGGCCATCCGTTCACAATCTCGCCGTCCTCGTTCAACGCTGCCTCCGCAGGCACCAGAGCAATGCTGCTCAGCTTGCCGCCATCTAACGTCTTCAAGAGAGACACTGGAATGTCGACCGATTGGAACCCGTCCTTCAAATCCACGTCGAACGTGAAGGTATGAGCCCCACCCGCTTCGTATGTACCGCTCTCGGTGTCGACATTGAACAATGCTTTCAGCTTGAATTGCGCGGCAGCGCCACTGGCCTGCTGTACACTGCTGGCCGCAAGCAGCGAGAGCAGCATCGTAAGCATAATAAGAATGAGGATTGCTTGTTTCGATCTAATCGATTTCATCGGTCTATGTGCTTGGATCATCTTCGCCCGAACCTCCCATTCATCGAAGGTCTGCCTTAAGACTAACGGTACAGCAGCGACATGCTCGCGGCTACGGTAGCCTTTTGCAATCCTTCATTCTTCTTCGACTTGTGAAAAAATGGACCGGAATCGGAAAATAAGAGAAGAACCGAAGAGTGCGGCTCTTCTCCTATGTGAATCGTTAATTCTCGAATGCGCCGATATCTAATGTGCTGTGTACTGCGCGAGCGACGGATGATTGATGCTTCACATATTCCATGTTTACCGGATAGGAGCTTGCGCCAGCAGCCAGCGAGGTACCTGCATTGATAAGCGCAGAACCTGTTGTCGGACGCAAGTCGAGCGTAGAGAAGTTAGTGAAGCCAGGTGCTGTGCCGGTAATTGTGCCGGAGTGGGTCACTGTGCCGCCGGAGCCTGCTGCAATGTTCACATAGCCGGTGTTGATCCAGTTGTTATACAGATTCGCCGTGCCCGTCTGGTCGATAATGCGAAGCGAAGAAGTCGAGACGCTCTTATAGAACACATTGTTGCGCACATCCGCCGTCTCGCTGCTCGTCGACAGCCGCATCATAGTCGCGTTATCGGTCCGGTTTGAAATAAAGGTGTTGTTGTACAAGTAGAGCGTTCCTTTGCGATAGAGGGAGGTTGTGCCGTTGTCGCCGCCGTAGTGGACGAATTGCGGGTTGCGCGTATCGTTTGGCTTAATGAGGACATTGCCGTATACAAAAGTTTTGTGATAGTTGGCGTCACCGCTAATTAGCGTCGTATCGTCGCCTTCAACAAGATCGAGCTGGCGATTGCCGCCTTCAACCCAGTTGTACCGGATAACCGTGCCCGATGAGCGGTCCTTGAGGTTGTTGCCCGTACAGCCGCTGCACAGGTCGCCAAGTCTGTTGTACTGGAAGGTGATGCCGATCGCTGCGGTGTAGATGTTATGTTCATAAACGCTGGCGCTGTTGCCGTTGCCGTAAATGTAGTTGCCTTCAACGAGAATGTTCCGCGAAGCGCCGGCATCCGAGCTTGCAACGAACAAGCCGTTACCGCCGTCGGTAATGATATTGTTGCGGAACGTTAAGTTCTCGCCGTACTCTACGAAGATTGGGGAAGCCGCCTTCAAGTAGCTTACCGTCGTGCCGGCATTGTTCGTGTAGGAGTAGCCCAGCTTCGCGCCGCGAATCTCCAAATTCTCAATCGTGATGTACTTCGGCAAATTGCCTGTGGACGGATCTGACGCACTGCCCGCGAAGCGTGCCCCGCCGATCTTAATGACGGAACGGTTGTCGTTCCAGAAGTCCAGCGCAGCACGGGTCGTTGCGCCGTTGCCGTCGATGACCGGCCTTACGCCGCTCGCATTCGGAACGCCAGTGACCGTGATCGGAGCTGTCACTGTTCCCATGCGGGAGATGACGATCTTCTCCTTATACGGCGTGGAGCGCCAATAAATCTTCACCTGGTCGCCAGCGTTCAGCGATTCCCACGGTACATCGCCGATATTGGTGTATGCCTTGCCAGGTCCGACCTCGTAGAGCGTTGCTGCATACGCTTTGTCCGCGCTTGGCGTGAAGCTAATCAATCCCAGTACAAGCAGCATAGCCAATACTACATAAACCGTTTGTCTACGCATTTTTCATCCTCCTTAGTTAGCCTTTTCTTCGCCACCATGGCTATATCCGCCCCTTTAGCGGTGCGCACGTCATGATGCAAGCCTCCTAACGAATCACCTCCGGCCGCTCTAGATTGACCCCACTATAGAAAAAAACCGACGAGAAACCAATCGTCGGTTTTTTATGTCTCTCACAGTTTTCATGCTTTCTAACAAACAGACTAATTCGATGCCAAATTCGCCTCTCCCATAATCCGAATCTGCTCCTTCGGCTTCGCGTTCGCCAAGGCCGCACGGTCTGGAACGAGCTTCATCTCCTTGACCCAAATGTTGCCGCCGACCGGCCCATCGACAAGCAGCCTCATTGCGGCTACCATCCGTTCTGGATGCGGGTTCTCAATTAGCCACTTGTAGCAGGTTTCATCCCCTAGCTGCATTGGCAGAGACGTGAACGCAGCTTCGTTCAAGATTGGATCTATCTCATACTGTGCTGCCGTATGGATTGTTCCTCTTGTCAGCTTCCGGTTCCAGAACCGATCCTTATTCGAGATGTTGAAGCCATATGTGATCGGTACGCTGGCCTTCGAGCCGTCCTCGTACTCCAGCACATATTCACCGATTCGATATTCCTCGTTATCCAGATAGATGCCGTCAATGAACTGGTGGTATTCGCGAATATGATCGGTTGTGTGCACGACCTCGATATACGCGGTACCCGTAGCGGTGTTGGCTTGGCGCAGCGCTTCCCTGTAGCGGTATCGATATAGCTCTTCGAATGCGAGACTCGCTGTCTCTTCATGCATCGTGTCATCGTAGATATCCCGCCAGAACAGATAGGACGAGTATGCCATGGAGAAAAGCACGCCATTGCGCTGCAGGTTCGCTTCCTTTAGCGCGCTCCAGTTCGAGATAATGCCGCCGAGCGGCTTTTGGCGAAGTCTCGTGCTCCAATCGGCGAAGGACGGCCCGTCGAAGTTACCATAGACAACCGGCATGCCCCGCTCGAAATATTGCTGTTCAAAATGCCGCTCCACGCCCCAATACCAATGCATCATCAGCATATCTCGCGGCACGAGGTCGATTGCATTGTACGTTGCAGGAATCGTCTCGCCAAAATCGGCTCCTGTGTAATAGTCGACCATGCGGCGTTCCG
The DNA here is from genome assembly GCF_056120345.1 of Paenibacillus sp. sgz302114. Lineage (NCBI taxonomy): Bacteria > Bacillati > Bacillota > Bacilli > Caryophanales > Paenibacillaceae > Paenibacillus > Paenibacillus sp. sgz302114. The sequence goes on along the minus strand of NZ_JBVYOI010000005.1, from coordinate 16,125 downwards.
CTCCGCCGTATGTTTTGCCATCAGAGGTAATCGCGTTCAGCAGCTTCTCGCTCCAGAGCATCGTTTGCACGCTTCGCTCCTGCAAATAGGCATAAATGCGGTTAATATCATCGGCGTACAGCTGCTCCGCTGGCATGCCTTTGCATTTGTCGCATAGCCCAATGGAGTACAGCTCATCATGTCCGATATGGACCGTGCGTGGTTGGAAAACATCAAGCACTTCATCGAATACATCAAACAGCAGCTCATAGGAACGCTCGTCGGACGGGCAATACGTATCCGGGTACGGATCGTTATGGCGCTCCCTAATCTCAGGATGATTGATGAGCAAGTAATCGCAATGGCTGTGGCTTGGCACCTCTGGAATAACGTCCAGATAGCGCTGCTTGCAGTATTCCACCAGCTCCCGAACCTGCTGCTGCGACAGATATCGGCCGCCGCCGTTCTCGGCATGGATGGAATTTTTGTACCAGTTGAAGGTTTGCTCTTGGATAACGATCGTCTTGCCGCTGTATTCGTACATCTCCTCGCAGTAACGCACCCAGCCCTCGTTTATCTCGGGATGCTTCTTGTATTCCATCGCGCCGCCGACTTCGATGACGATTGTGTTGTATTTGAAGTAGACCAACATATCGACGAACCGCTTGAAGTAAGGGATATCTTCCTCCGTCGGCAAATAAACCTTCAAGCCCCTTACCGGAACGGTCGGCTCATTATAGAGCAAGCCTGAGGGCACGAAGCCTTGTCTGCGATCAGCCTGCTTCGCTAGTGTCACAGCCCCGTACATGAAGCCTCTCTCCTGCTCGGCATAAACCGTAATCGCGACGCCTTCCGCATGGATGACATACCCTTCTTCTTGCTCCGTGTACTCGCACCCTAGCTGCTCGCGGATAAGCTGGCGGATTGAATCCGGTACGCCGAGGCGGAATACGACTTCCCGGTATGCCGTTTCACCTTCAGGGGACTGTGCCACAGCGGCCTCTGCCACGATGCCTCTAATGAATGAAATATCGCAATTGAGAGCCGTATCCTTCGTCAGCCAGCCTCCTGTCTGCTGCCAAGCTGCATGTGCCGTTAAAAAATCGTCCATTGAAGCATTCCTCCCGTTTTCGAGTGAGCCTGAGCCTGAATTGATTATGCGATTATCACTTCGAGCCTTGCAGATATTCCCGTCGCTGCATCTTTTGCTGTAACGGTCCACTTCCCTGTCTGCGCATTGAATGGAATGATGAGTTCATGGGTCGCCTGATTGCCTGATAGCGCAAGATTCTCGTCATACAGCCATTGCCGCTTGCCTTTCGGGTCCGTCAGCTGGAAGCGGATGACGCTTGCGAATTGCGGCTGCGGCTCGTCGGTTATCAAGCCGATGCTGAGGCTTATCGTATCTCCGCGTTTCCATTCCCTGATCGGAGACGACAAGCTGATATCGCTAACGCGGCATGGCAGCAGCGCGAACAACTTGGTATCTCCTTCTGCGAGCTCGAATTCCGCCGTATCGGTCAGCCCCACGTAGCGCTGCTCGCGGATATCGTACACATGCGCCTGCTTCGTGAAGGCGAATCGCAGCTGCTCCGCCTCTCCATGCTGCTTCTTCCCGGCGCCGACGGCAAGACCGTCATGACCGAGCGCCCGCTTGCCGGACATGCCCCGAATGACCGCAACGTATGCCGCGCTGCCGCTGCGATAGTAGAAGCTCTCGTATCCGGCGTGGACTGGCTTTCCGCTGGCAGACTCCAGCAGCTCGGCCGGCTTCGCGGCAGCCGACAAGCCGATGAGCTCTCGCAGCAATGAGCGTATGGAGTCTCCATCCGTACCTTTGTCACGCAGCTCCGCGTAGTCGGTCATCGCGATGTTCAAATATACCGTCTTGCCTGCGCCTACTGTTCGAACATGAACAGCGCTGACCTTCCTCATAAAGTCATCGCGAAACGCAGGATGACCGTCCGCAGAACGGATACCGATTTCGGCGAACCTTGCACCTTGTATCTCGCCGTTCAGCTTGAAATGCGGGAAGTCCGCGTTCGGCACGAACTCATTGTTGATATAGAACGGCTCCGCTTCCAGCGATAGTCGCTCGATTCCAAACAGCGGATCGAGCTGTCCTTGCATGAGCAAGGCGCTATGCCGGTCCATCAAGGCGGTCTGGAAGTCGCCGATGACGACGCCGCCTTCCTGAACAAACCTCGTGATGGCTTCCGTTTCTTCCGCGCTGAGCGCAATCGAGTAAGGCAGAACCAGCAGCTTGAAGCCCCGCTCCAGCAGCTCTCCTGCTTCGATCTGCTGCGAAGCGAGAAACACGTATTGGTAACCGCAATCCTCCAGCAGATGAATCCACCCTTGGCGATTTTTCTCGAAGCGCGTTTTGTCCGATACAATCGTTGCTCCGCGAACGGATGCCATGGAATAATGGACGGCAATGCCGCAATGGTCGCGCTGCGAAGCGTGGAGCAGCAGCTTGCCAATGCCCTCTTCGCGAATTTCCTTGAATGGAACGCTGAAGTCCCGCGCACTTGCGCTAAACGTATAATCAGGATTAATCAAGCTGTACTCCCAGAACAGGTTGCACAGCGTAAGCCCGTGATAGAGCGCATGCCAAACACTGTGGCTCGCGGTCACGCCATCAACGCCGTAGCCGAACCAGCCGCCGATGATCGTTCCGGGTTTGGCGAAGGAACGATGGAACTCGTACTGATTGCCGACCCCGTAGGCTTCAAAATAGCCCACATGCTGATGAAGCCGGTAATAATCGTAGCCGGAGTAAGCCGTCGATGCCTGGCAGCCAGACATCCGAATAACGCCGTCATCATCCACGCTTCGGACGATACCTGCAATACGGCGGTACGCTTCCACAAAGGTATGCTCCATGAATCGGCGATGGTCCGCCCAAGGCGCATAGCTTGCTTTTGCCTTCGCTTCCTCCCGCGTGTACGGCAAGACGTCTTCCCATATCTTGAAAGAAGTGTTCCAGGAATGGTTCAACGCCGCAAGGCCGCTCGTACCACCGTACTCCTGCTTCAACCATTCCCGCATTTCCCTCATGCAGTGTGGGCAGAAGCACAGATCCAGCTCGTCGGTGTAGCAGGTTAGCGAGCCTTCGTCATTGGCGAAGTAGGCAATCGGGCCAAAATGTTTAAACGCCGACACCTTGCTCGTAATCTTGCGCTCCATCCCCTCCCAGAACTCAGGGTCATTCAAGCAAGGCACTCGTACAAGGTATTGTTTGTCCTTCGTCCGATAGTAATTTTCTTTGCGCTCTACGTATGGCGCTCTGTGATACCAGTAGATGCCGAGACCTTCCGCTCCTGACATCGTCAGCGTCTTCGCGCTGCCGGGATAGAGCCCCGTAATGCCAAGCTCGCGGAAACGCTCGCCTACTAGATGGAGAAAATCGCCATGCCCGCGGTTTTGCGGTGCGGTGAATACTTCGAAATTATCAATGCGGCGCTGCTCCGGCGTTATGACAATTGGAGCGGAGCTCCATCTCTGGATGCGATTGCCGCCGACATACACATCGGCATGCACGGTGATGTGCATCGATTTGGAGGATGCCGCCCGATATGGGGCGGCATGCACTTGCACTTCTGCGCCTTCGGCCCCGCCACCGCCGTCGCTGCTGAATTCATGCTCCGATTGCTGCAGCACTTGGCCGTAATCGTCGACCACCTGAACCGTCAGGCAGCCCGGTCCGCCTTTCAATTGAAAGCTCGATTCGATGAGTTCACCGCTTGCCGCCGTTTGATGGCTGACCGTCGCTTCGCTAATGCTTGCTGCGAGCGGTTCCGAGAAGCCGTATGTGGCGAAGTCTAGCAACTCCCCCTTCGTCCCATATGCACTCAGCTCGACGCGGAAATCTCCGCCTGCTGCCAGCCCAGGCTTCCCAGCGGCCAGCTCAAGCAAGCCGCCGCTTTCGCATATGCCCACATCCACTAAGTCGTCATAGCCGTTCTTAATCGTATAGCGGATCTCATCCGATGTTACGTCTCCCGACGTGCGAATATGCCAGCCCTGCTCCGTTCGCTTCGGCTGCTCCAGCGTACAATTAGGCTCTCGCCGCGCAGCCCACGTCACGCTGCGAAACACAAGCTCATAGAACGATTCCAGAAAAGCAAACGTGCAGCTGCTCCGCACGCCTTGCCACCGATCAATAACAGCGTCGAACGTCGACTCTTTCCCCGTGTAGTCCCTATGCTGCGGCAGTATATCGCGCGGGAAATAGCCGAAAGCGACAACTCTGCCGCGTCCATAATCCCGAGCGGCGGCAATCGGCTCACCAGCCTGCGTGGCGATCAGCACCTCTGCCCCTTCGGCTGCCTGATAAGGATAATAAGCCAGCTCTTCGCAAGGCAGCAGCTCAAGCGGGATACCTCTTGTCACATAGTGAGGCTTCGCCGTCTCCCACTTATCCGAGCGCAGCAGGTCGAATCTAACCTTCGGATAACCTTCGCCTGCGTTATTGTCGACGGCGAACCCTTCCTCGAACTGATTGACCAGCGGCGACAGCGCTTCAAGCTCGGGCGACTTCGGTTTGTCCAGCCCATGGAAGGGTCGAATGAGCACAAGTCCCGCTCCGTTCTCCACTCTGCGCACGATAGCGGCTCTCGTCGCAGCCGTGAAATGCGCCCAGCCGTTCACTCCCGGAATGACGAGCACATCGTAGTGTTCATCGCTCGTGAGCGCCTTTTCTAGGTTGTCGTACATGATGTGCTGGTCGTCCACCGACGCGCGGATGTCATAGAAGTCGCCAAATCCCCATTTGTTAAGATCCCAAGCCCGGTCAATGGTCACCGTCTCATACTGCACGCCCGTGCGGCGGATGAACTCCACGATTTCACGCCCATACTTGACGCTTGGCACGAGGAATAGCTTCAGCTTGCTTCCGCCGCCTGCGAACGGCAGCAACCGGTCAGGAAATGCTTCGCCAACACTGGTGTCATACCTAATGTCGTATTGGTATTTCATCCTTATTACGCCTCCTTCAATTTCCGCAGCGGTAGCGGTACAACTGATCGCATGGGAATGCCGTTCCGTACTGGCTGCGCAGCGCATGCGACCTGTTCATTACGCCGACGCGATACACATCGTCCACCTGGCTGACATAATGCTTGAACGCCAGCTGAACAACCGCCTCCGGGTGATGGCGATAGATTCGCCGTTCAAGCGGATGGCTGCCGACCCACTCGTCGATCCGCGCTAGTTCCTCGTCCGTCGCAATGCCCCCATATGGCTTATCCTCTTGAAAATAAACCGTCGCCCGCGCCTCTCTGCCCAATTCTTCGGCAACCCGGGCCGCAGCCTCGCGCACGATGAAATGGTCGATATGCTCCTTGAATGCCAACGGAAACACAATAGCCGTATCGGGGAGCATTGCCCACTCCTTCGTTCGGGCAACCATCCGTGCGAAGATCTCATGATCCTGCTCGGTGAAATCCGCATACATGCCATGCGGAAATTCCATCTCGCTGTCTGTCAGCTGTTTGCCCCGTGTGAAGCATTCATTCTCGCCAAGCAGCTCGTAACCGTAATTGCAGCAGCCGAGCAGCTCGTCGATGCAGCCGAGATCCTCCAGCAGCCGTTTACCCGTTGCGAGCTTCTGCCGATCCAGACTCGCGTCAAAATTTCCGCTTCCCGTATGCGCCAAGTAGTTGCTGCGCGAGAAGACGTTCACGATGCGGAAGCTCTTCGTATGCAGCAGCCCCTGCCCTGCAAGCTCTAGGACATAGCCGCCCAGGAAGAACAGGAAATCATCATAGTGCGGGGAGATCACAACAATATTTCGCTCGGGTATGACCTCTTCAACTGACATTGGCATTGGCATTGGCATTGGCTGGCTGCTCATCATTCACGATTCCTCCAGCAGCTTGTAAATTTCCGTGTATGAATCTTGGAAATGCGGCAGCTGCAAGCGAGCCAGCTCCTCATGCCTCGCATCCTGTTCGAGGAAAGCGACAGCCTGCTGCGCCGCTTCGAGCGAGTCGAACTCGCATTCCCAGATGAGCGTGTTCATCGCCTCCCTGCCGCTGTAAGGCATGTACCTTCTGCCCTTCGGGAATGCGGCGATCTCCCGCTCCAGCATTGCGAACCGCTGCTCCAGCTCCAGAAATTCCGCCCGGCTAGCGGCATGAAACCGCTGGACGAGCCGTAATTTATACGCCATCTTCGCTCTCCTCCTCCATTTGCAGTACACGGCGAAATGCGTTGCCAAGCGCGAGGTCGTTCTCGCTCGCGAACCTCCCGAGCAGCCTCACATCCGCATCCGGGTGAATCGAATGCGGTGAGGCGACAGAGAGCGCGGCAAGCAGCACGCCAAGCTCAACTGCGCTTGAGAGCGGCGTCTCGCCGAAGGTAGCGTCAGCGGAGTGATCCTTTAAGAATGGAAGCCCGCAGCACAATCCGCTAATAACGCCGCCCAGCAAAGCATCTCCCGCACCAGCGGTGCTGACGGCCGCGACCAGCAGCGAAGGTGTATGGACGATGCAATCGCCTTCGCAGCTGTAACAGCCATCCGCGCCGTCCGTCATGATGAGCCGAATCGCCGGTTGCTCCGCCTTCAAGACGTTGTAGCAGCGCTCGGCAATTGTGCCGCCGTCCTCGCAAGCTTCTTCCAATCCGGCGATGCGGCACGCCTCTTCCCGGTTGACCGCGAGCAAGTCGGTCAGCCCGTAGCCGCCAAGCAGCCTGAATGCATCTGCCTCGGCAGCAAGCACCGAAGCAATAGTGAAGCTGCCCCTCGCGCGGCCTTCGGCAAGAAGCGCAATACGCGCTTCAATCGGCACTTCCGGCGCTGCCAGCACCAACTCGCCTTCTCCTGGCGGCAGCTCCTGCAAGGCGCGCCCGATATCAAGCGCCGTCACCAGCCCGCTCGCGCTGTTCGACGTCGTGATATTGCCGCCGGACAGATCGGGATATTGGAAGCAAACGCTGAACAGCGTCCGCGCAGCTTCCGCTATATCCACGTGGGCAATGGACATGCCCGTATCTTCCAGCTGCGCAATCAGCGCGAAGCCTTCGGCGTCTTTGCCAACCTTGCCGATTGGATACACCGAGAGGCCGCCGTCCCCAAGCAGCACAGCCGGATAATGGCAAATGATATGCAGCTTGCAGTAATCCCGGCTATCCGTCAGCTCGCCTAGCCTGCTTTCATTTCTGCCGAGCGTATGCTCATCTTTCAGCTGAAACAGCATGCCGGAGCCAATCCCGCCTGTTCCAATCAGTCTCGTGTATTTGTACGCAGCTCCATTCGCTGGCCTTAGTACATTCGCGTTCATGTTTATGTTTTTCATTCATTCACCCCATTGAACGCCCACTCCGGATGCTCGGAGATCGGATGCGTTGCTGTCTCCACCGTTGCCGTAATGAGAGCGTCGGGATGCGATTGCAGCAGCGTCATCGGATACTCCGCTGTTGCCTCCGCGAACAGCGCCACCCGCAGCGCGGTCTGTTTCCATGCGCCGGTATCGCTATATATTCGCACCTTGCGTGCCGACAGGCATTCCTTCATTCCAAGCGTGATCGACATCGGCGGCACGAACTGATACGCGCCTCCGTATGTACGCTGCGCAAGCGCGATGATCGTATCGGCATTGTTATCCTGCACACGAGTCTCCGAGCTGCGCAGCTGCTCTACCGTAATCGCGCTGTAGGGATTCCGACGCGCCTGATTGTAAGCGAGGTGCCCGTCCTGCCCCCAGCCGCCAAGCGTCAGATCAATCGGGGCTGCGGCAATCTCATCCTTAATCCGCTCAATAGCCGATGGCACCGGAAAATACCGCTGTTCCTCGGGAACCGCAAGCTCAGGATCAATACCGCCATAAAAATGCTTTTCCATAAAAGCTCTGAAATTGTAGGGATCACCCGGATGTAGCTCTCTGCCTTGCCAATCGAGACACTCATCCATATGAAACACGGTCATGCGAGAAAGGGAGATCCGCTCGTCATTCACGATGCGAACGAACGGCTCATACCACGCCTTCGGTCCGCATGGCACAATTGCGCGAAACGGCCGAGCTTCCTCATTCGCTAGCTTGATATCGTCGGCGAATTCCCTCGCCATGCACATGCCCATCGCCGCAGAATCGATCACGATCCGCAGCGGAATCCGTCTCTCCGGGTGGGCACTCAGCTCGGATGCCGGCACTTTGCACCATTCATACAATTCTTTTGCTTCAATTTGCCCCATCGTCCTCATCCTCCTTACGCAACGCTAACCGCCTCCATCCTAGCTTAGAAGAACAATCCCAAGGTGAACATCGGCAGTTCTTTGACTTCCTCCACGATTTGTTGCATCAGGTGAAAAATGATGAAGCACTGAGAAAATCGACCAACAAAAAAAGCCGAGCTCGCGGTGCTAGATGCACCAACGAACTCGACCGTTTATTACTGCTGCCCGACCCTACTCCCAGCCCGGCTCAATCCCGTTCTTCTTCAGCAGCGCATTCACCTCATCAATGATCCCCTGCCCTCCGTCTTGCAAATACTCATCAACAGCGGCGTCCCAATTCGTAAGCGACTCCTCGCCGATAATCATCCGCGTCACATGATCGGTAAAAGCTTCCTCAAGCTCCGACTCCTTCTCATTTCGTAATGGCGATTCTATATCATCCACCGGATTTTTATACATTTTCACATGCTCCAGCGTCTCCACGGCATCTGCTACAAACTGCTTCGCCAGCGGATCGGTAACCGCGTTCTGCGGCTGCAGCGCTTCGTCGTTTGGCGCCCAGTATCGGCCGATCAAATAGTTTTTGGGGCGCGAGTTCTGCGCATCCGCCTTCTCGACCGCAATACCGTCCTTCATTTCATAGCCTTTGCCAACGCCGCCGTACTGCCAGTCGAAATCAGCATTGCCCGGCCCCCGATCCTCCCAAGGAATCCATGTGCTCATATAGTCCAGCATACCAAGAATGAGGTCTGCTTTCTTCGGATTCTGCGAAAGCGCCGCATTCAGCGTAATCATTTGGTAGATGCCTTTGCCGCTGGAGAGATAACCGCTCTGCCCGTCATCCTGCACGAATGGCGGAATAACGGTAAGCTCAGCGGAAGGCTGAAGCTGTCTTAATCCTGCGAACCGTTTCTCGTTAAAATCATAGGGCTGCTCGAAGTACATGCCAATCTGACCGGTAAAGAACGCATCGCGAACATCGCTCATTTTCGATACCGCCCAGTCCTTGGCTATCCCTCCAGCCTTGTACAGCTGTGCCAGAAACTGCACCTGCTCCTTGTTGCTTGCCGCAATAGTGCCCGGAATAAGCTGACCCGCGCTGTTGCGGTAATACCACGCGGACGAGTCATAGCCTACGCCCATAGCAGCCCCATACAAGAGACCCGTCCCGGCTGAAGACATGCCAAGGCCAATCGTATCCTCCTTGCCGTTCCGGTCGGGATCATCTTTGGTGAAGGCAATAAGCACATCCAGCAGCTCTTTATAGTTGGTCGGCATCTTGAGACCGAGGTTGTCCAGCCAATCCTTGCGAATAACCGGTCGCTTGCCGTACTTCTTCGTGAACCAGCGCGGAATGGCGTAGATGCTCCCATCAACGGAGACTGAATTCCAAGCACTTTGAGGAATTTTGGACAATGTGGGGTAATGCGCAATCAGATCATTCAGCTTGAGAAAAGCGCCCTGTCTCGCCCATTTGATGAAGCGACTGTCCGGATTTTCCAAACCGATCATATCCGGCAGCTCCCCGCTTGCCATCGTAACCGCGAGCTTGTCTGGATATTCCTGCATATAGTAGAACTGCGGCTTGAAATCGATGCCGAATTTCATATCTATCGCTTGCACGGCAGCACCGTCCGGCGCAGGAATCTGGGCGTCCCACATGCCGTCCATATAGGAGATTCGCGGCACCGCATCAGAAGCTGTGGATTCATTTTCGCTAATGCTTGCATGGCTAGCATTAGGCAGATCAGTTGCATTATTACCGCTGCAAGCCGCAACGGATGCGAGCATGGAGGCCGCAAGCAGGTATGAAGCCCATCTCATCATGGTGGCACACTCTCCTTTCGCAGCTGCTGGCGTTTGACTCTATTATCGTATAGACACCTCTCGTAAACTAGCAACAATTGATAAAAAAACCTTTTTACATATACATTTCTTCTATCTTGCTAAAATGGTAGGCTGGTGCTACGATTGATTCACCTCATGTATTCCAGATGAAACGGAGGAAAACAATGGCCAAAACTGAGCGCCTCAGGCGAGTCTCGGGCTCCCTGTTTCTGCAGCTGCTGCTTAGCTTTCTAGCCATTCTCGTGCCGCTCATCGCCTTCTTTTTCTTCTCCTTCACCTTTATTACCAACCACGCGACCGACGAAGTGATCAAATACAATACATTAAGCATGAACAAGACAAGCGACAAATACGAGAATCATTTTAACCAAATCCGCAATATCGGTCTGGATCTGCTGCTCGATGAGAAGCTGGAGACGCTGAACCGTCCCACCATTGATTATTTGAATGCACGAGCCTTAATGCGAACCATTAACGGCTATCTCAGCCATAAAGAGATTGCGGTACAGAATATTCTGATCTATCTCAAGAAGAGCCATTTTGTTATTTCCGGTGATCGCGGCGTTCGTGCGGACGAGCTATTCTCCAAATTCTATCAGAGCAATGAATACTCGCCAGCCTTCTGGTCGAAGCAATTCAGCGGCAGCGGCGGCCTTAGCATCCTGCCAGCCTCCGACTTCAATGAGAAAACCGGAAGCGGGATGTCCGCCAAAGGTCGATATATGCCCGTTGTCATCCGCAATGCATTCTTCCCGGATTACCAAGTCATCGTCATGCTTGATGTGGACCTCATGCTGAAGGAGTTCCAAGATTCTCCCGAAGATCCGTTCCTCATGTTCGATAAAAGCGGCTTGCAGCTCTCGGCGGATAACGTCAGCGATAAAATGCAATCGTTGCCATTTTCACCCTCAGCAATCGCTACCAGCAATGTGAAAAAGGACGGCATTTATTATTTCAGCAAGAAAGGCTCTGTTACCGGCATTCAATATATGAAGATCGTCCCGAACAATCTCATTTCTGCGCAGATTAGCCGAATTAACACCGTTCTGCTTTCTCTGCTCCTTCTGTTCGCCGCAGTCAGCGTCTGTGCTGCCTGGTTCTTCACCAAACGATTCCATAATCCGGTCAAAAGCATTATGCAATCCATCCAGCAGCTGAATGCGCCGTCCCATGCGGATAGCAGCATTCATGAATTCAAATATATTCACGACCAAGTCCGTCATCTCGTGGAGACAAGCAATACGATCGATCACGCCGACGCCCGCAAAAACTCGCTGCTTCGCTACTACTCCTTCCTGAACAAACTCAAGAACATCAACGTAAAGGATCAGGAATTTTACGACTTCCATATTCAAGGTCCATACCGGCTGCTGCTGTTCCGGTTGCAATTCACACCGCGTTTCTTCCGGGAGATTGATGCCGATGAGGGAAAGGCTTCCCTCTTCGTCCGAGAGTATTTGGACACTCACTTGAAGGAGCATGTGGAGACGCAGACGGTACAGCTTGAGCATGACCTCATTCTGTCACTCGTTATCGGCGATGAATTGCAGGAAGAGTCACCTTCGTTCCTTGCTAGCTTAAAGGCGGTCTTCGACCTCGACCAGCGCTATTGGTCTATGACGATCGGGGTTGGCAGCTTATACCGAAGCTCCGCTGAATTAACACGCGCCTATGAGCAAGTGCAGGCGATTATGGAATACCGTAAGCTCGGCTGTTCCACCCAAATCTTGACGGCTGGTGATGTCCCGCCGGATTATCAAGCTGTAATGAGTGGATTGCAGGAACAGGAGCTGCAAGCGAATCTAGCGGCAGGCAACGAGGAAGGAGTTCTTCGCCTCATTACTAAAGTTCTCGGGTTGCTGGATAAGAAGGGGGCGACAGCGAACCAATGTTACGATTTTGCTGAGAGTATCGTTCAGTTGGCTGCGAAGATGGTCTCTTCCATGCAGCTAGATTTGCAGGGATATAAGGGATGCCTTACTTCCCTCGGCAAACTTAGATGCTGCTGCACAATAGAAGAGCTGCAAACCTACTTAACCTCGCTTCTGCTGTATGTGATCGCCCGCATTCACGAGAAGAAGGCGGAGAAGGACAATATTATCGCATTCGTGATGAGCTATACGGAGCAGCATTATCAGCACGACATTACGCTTGATATTCTTTCGGATAAGCTCGGCATCTCAGCCAGCTACTTGTCGACCTACTTCAAAATGAAGACGGGCACGAACTTTATCGACTATATCAACAACTACCGGATCGAGCTTGCCAAGTCGCTCCTGCGGGCAGCAGATTTGCGCATTCAAGATGTCGCCTTGCAGGTCGGCTACCAGAATATAAATTCATTCAATCGGATGTTCAAAAAGATTAGCGGCGTTACGCCGAGTGAATTCCGTAAGCAGCAATATGTCATTGAAAGCTAAGAAGAGCCGCAAGTTCCTGGGATCACCGGTGGATCATGCGGCTCTTCTGCTGCTGCGATAATTAGTTGCTAGCCATAATAAGCTTCAGCGCGTCCTCGAATCGCATCCATAATTTCGACCGATTGGATGGAAGAGCGAAGATCGCCCTCGAGCCTGAGCAGATTGCTTCCTCCAGCGCGAAGTGCGTCCAGGAACGAGGCATTCTCATCGTAAAAACCGAACGCAAGCTGCCAATCTTCTTCTGCTGCGATCGTCTCGTTTCGTCCCTGCTCCGAGCAGATCAGTCCTGTGAAGCTGCCGGCGTTCTCCATAAGCGGCATATGCAGCTCGTAGGTGAAGCCCTCTCCTCTCACCGTTACCAGCTCTCGCGCCATCCCTGAATGGGGGTAGCAATTGAGTTGTACCCGGATGCCGCTGCGGAATGTGCCTTCTGCTGCAATGTTCACGAGCCCTTCGCTTAATGTGGACAGATCGTCGTAGCGGAAGCGCAGACTCTCGTAATCTGCGCCTGCAATCCATCTTGCCGCATCAATTGCGTGGATCGCTGTCGTAGAGAAGTCGGCATCCTTTCGCTTCACCCGAATCATGTCATACGCCAGGCTGTAGATAGGCTTCCCCTGAGCAGCCTGCTCTTGAAGCTTATTCATCAGCTTGAGTACGAGAGGGACATGCCTCCGATTGAACGCTACCCGATGCTTGATGTCTTTCAGCTTCGCTTGTTCGTATAGCTGAATGACCTCCGCCGTATTTACGCCAGGCGGTTTCTCAAGCAGCAATGCTGCCCCTGTATCCATGACCTTGAGCGAGACAGCTGTTGTCAGCTGCTCAGGGACGAGGACCCAGACCGCATCCAGCTGCTCCTGTGCGAGCATTGCTTCAAAGCTGGTGTAGGTGCGTTCGAAGCCAAAGTCAGCGCGGTAATCCTCTGCCGCTTCTGCGTCAACGTCACAGCAGGCTGCGAGCTGAAGCTCGGGGTGCACCGCCTTATATTGCTTCAAGCTGGGGCCATGCGCCGCCCTTGAGTGCCAGCCGCAGCCGATGACACCCACTCTGATACTTTCTTCGATACTGTCTTCGATTCTGTAATCGATCCCGCTCATCAGACGCCGCACCGCCAATCCTGATCCTCATGCGACTTCAGCTGTATGGTCAGCGTGCCGTCATCATTAATCGCTTGCGCGCAAGCCCAATTCAGCGGCTTCATCACGCCTGGCCTTATTTCCAGCTGGATCGCAAGCTGAATCGCCTGCCCCCGCCAATCTGGCGGCAGCGTCATCGACACGAGGCCCACTTTGCCTGGGATCGGACTGCCGGGAGCAAGCTTGCCGCGCAGCTTCCCGCCATCTTGCCCTCTTGCTTCCAGCCACAGCATCCCAGGGACGCCAGCGGAACCGTCGTTGATCATCGCGAACACGAGCTCATCGGTTCCATGCCGCTTGCGCTGCCAGATCCAAGCCGGACGCAGCCTGTAGCCAAGCCGGCGATGAAGCGTATGAATACCCTCTGGGTATCGTTCATTGTACGCCGCAATCGCCTCGGCTTCTGTCCACAAGCCCCAGTAGTTCCCGCTAATATCGAGCGCATGCAGCATCGAATTCGCGATAACACCAACGTTCGCGCTATCGAAGATCAGCTTCTCCAGCCGGAAATGGCGGTAATAGCCGTCCTCGATTATCGCAGCCGTATTCGGCGCCCGATTCGCAATCACTTCGATCTGCTCCGGCTCATCGAGGATGATGCTGTCCGTCCGCACCCAGCAGCCTTCGTTCATTGCATACTCTCTCACCGTTCGATTGCCCGTCCGGCTAATATCCGGCTGCGTATTGACCGCAAGAGGTGTATGCTTCCAGCGCTCGATCTGCTGTCTCGTCATAGCCATGAACGTATGCTCGGCAATTGCATAGTTCGGGAACGGGTTCGGCAGATCATTCGTATGCCCCTCTCCCCAGAAGCCGTACATCATCAGATCAACGAATTCGATGAGCGGGTCACCATCGAAGCGAGCGGCGAGCAGCTCGTTCAAGTCGGCGAAAGCAGCCTGGAATGCTGGATGGTCGTAGCGCGGCTCGAAGTAATCGAATTCTTGGTTCTTGAACCGGCCGATATTGACAAGCGGCACCTCATCAAGCAAATAGTCGGGCATAGCAAGCCGATCCGGCTGAATATTCGGGCTCGACAGCTGGATACGGAATGCCACCCGCAGACCATGACGCTTAGCCGCATTCAACGTAATGTCCCAAATCGGATGCAGCTCAAGCTCGCCTGCCTGCGTCTGCACATCCCGCCAATCGCAGCGAATATAGAGGACATCGACGAAAGGAAGCGAAGCGAGCTTTTCCACATGCTCCTCCAGTGTCTCCTCGCCATGCTTTGCTTTCAGCGATGGGCCGTTCTCTTCCCAAGCGTACGCGATCAGTCCCATACCCGGATTGCGGACAGGCTCCTGCGATGGCGTCGTCATGTAGATCGTGTACCAACCGTTGTCCTGCTCGATTTGAAAGGGACCTTGATAGAGGCGCCCCACATTGATTTCGGTTTGCACCGCCTCATCACTCCTTAAGCGAAAGTTTACCTTCACCTTAGAAGATGGGCGCTCGAAAAGCTATGATCGGTATTTAAGCTTATTCATCATTTTATCGATTTGCATGAATCGTGTTGGAAAACAAAAAGAATGACATTGAATACGCCATACCTCTTAAACTAGAAAAATAGACGTGGAATACATACATTGGGGGAGGGCATCGACATGGACAAGAACTCTGTTTATACAACTAACAGCTTCTATAGAGAACAATATGCTTGCTTTTAAAAAGTGTTATTTCGATGAATCTTGGTATTCGGTACCGCTTGATGTAGGTGCGCTAACATTATCGGACCGTAAACTATCAACCTATGTGAACTTGTTCTCAAAAGTGGTTGAGCAATCTGATGACGAAATTATGCAATCACGTGACGATAACAGCGATTTTGCAAAAAAAAGAAAAAATGCTTCCTCTAACCTTTGTAATCAAGGCAAGAAAACTATAGTGCCTATCTCATCCTAGAAAATACCTTAACCCTCAGTTCATTGACATAAAATCATATTCGTTGCATAAACTATTTCATTTGGCCATTCTCGGTTGAAGGTAGGTGGAACCAATGAATCCTTTCATAATAGAACAGGACAAGAATTGCGAGATATACTATCGATATGGGGACTTTAGCCCAGCTGTCAGTATGAAAGGGACCATTATTGCTTATTACGATACGGACGACGCGTATCTTCATTTCAAGTTAAAAGACAACAGAATGATCGTTATCTCCTTGTCCCATATTGTTGAAATTAATTACATGCAGTAAAGTAAACTGCACAAAAAAACCTCCAGATTCCACGTTAAGTGGTTTCTGAAGGTTTCGCATTACGCCTTGAAAACTGGATACGAACCTTTGCGAAGGTTTCTTGCTTAAATTCTAAGATTCATAAGTTTCACCTTATGTAGCGCTTAGAATTCTCCGGCATGAAACATCTTGCGCCAAATTACTCGGCTTCAATGTTTCACCTTGGCTGATTTTAACTTATTTAGGATAAGCCCTCGACCGATTAGTATTCGTCAGCTGCACACGTTGCCGCGCTTCCACCTCGAACCTATCAACCTGATCGTCTTTCAGGGGTCTTACATACTGGGAAATCTCATCTTGAGGGGGGCTTCACGCTTAGAT